>CAZOJP010000027.1:0-29613 GCA_964580155.1 uncultured Intestinibacillus sp.
GAAGCTGCGCATCGAGGACGCGCTCAACGCGACCCGTGCGGCAGTGGAGGAAGGCATCGTTGCAGGCGGCGGCGTTGCATACGTCAACGCGATCGCTGCGGTCGAGGCACTTGCTGCAAAGACCGAGGGCGACGAAAAGACCGGCATGCAGCTGGTTGCACGCGGCCTGACGGAGCCGCTCAAGCAGATTGCGGCAAACGCGGGCATCGACGGCGCGGTCGTTCTGGATAAGATCCTGAGCGCGGGCAAGGTCGGCTATGGCTTTGACGTTTACAACGAGACCTACGGTGACATGATTGCAACGGGCATCGTCGATCCGACCAAGGTCAACCGCTCTGCATTGCAGAACGCGGCTTCGGTTGCCTCCATGGTGCTGACCACCGAGTCGCTGGTTGCGGATAAGAAGGAACCGGCTGGGGCACAGCTTCCGGCTGCACCGGACATGGGCGGCATGTACTAAGAAACCCAACGTTCGCATAAAAAAGGGCGCTTTCCGTTTTCGGAAAGCGCCCTTTCTGTCTGCATCATCAAATATCGTAGCCGATGCTTTTGAGACAATCGACGCTGGCCTTGACGTTGGACAGGCTGTTTTCCACGTTGCGCGGATCACATTCCTGCTCGATCGTGATATAGCCGTTGTAGCCGATCTCCTGCAGCACGGCGGAAACCGCGCGGTAATCAATCATGCCCTTGCCGATGGGGCACATCGAGCCCAGGGCGCAGCCCTCAAAAAAGCGGATGTGCTGCCCCATGACCGTGTCATAAACCGCCTTGTCGATGTCCTTGAAGTGCACATAGTCAAGCCGGTCGCGGTATTTGCGCAGCCACTCGACCGGATCCAGGCCGGCATACTGCAAATGGCCGGTATCCAGCACAAAACCGGCAAGCTCGTTCGGAATTTCCGCCGCTAGGCGGTCAATTTCGTCGGCAAACTCGATATAGCCGCCGCAGTGCGGATGCAGCACCGGACGCACGCCGTAGCTGACCGCTGTTTCGCACAGGCCGCGAAAGTGCGAGATCAGCTGTGCCCAGCCCGCTTCGTCCAAGCGCGGCGCGCGGTCGGAATGTCCGGCGGCGTAGTCGCGTTCGTCGTGTCCCCAGTCCATGACCGTCAGGTACGGCGTGGGCCAGCGCTGCCCGGGCTCGCGCGGCAGCGGCGGAAGCTGCGTAATCAGGGCGCAAATGTCCTCCACCTGCGCCAGCAGCTTGGGATAATTCTCGTTGCTCAGCACGTCGTCAAAGATGGTGCCGGCAACGATGGACAGCTCGTTTTCGGTCAGCGCCTGCGAAACCTCCTCGATGGCATCCGTCGGAATCCATCCGTTCGGGCCGAGCTCGATGGCGCGGTAGCCCGCCTCGTGCGCTTCGCGCAGCACGCGCTGCCAGGAAGGAAGGTGGGGGTTTGTGATGTCGTCCACGCCCCAGCAGCAGGGCGCGCCGCAGATTTTAATACCCATGGTGATTCTCCTTTACTTCTGGCACGAAACAGGCGTGCCGTGCTGTTTTAATCATGGCGGAAGAATGAAATAGTATCGGATAGTGTTGCCTTAAAGGAAGATGCTGAGCACAGAGGCGAGCAGTGCGGTGATAAAGCCCGAAACACCGATGGCAAGGCCGCTGATCGCGCCCTCTGTTTTGCCCAGCTCAATCGCGCGCGACGTGCCGACCGCATGGGCGGCGGTGCCGATGGCAAGGCCGGTTGTCACAGGGTGCACGATGCCCAGCTTTTTAAGGAAGGAGGGCAGCACGATTGCGCCGAACAGCCCTGTGATGATGATGACGATTGCCGTGACGGCGGGGATGCCGCCCAACGAGGCGGAAACCGCCACACCAATCGGCGTTGTGACAGACTTGGGCAGCAGGGATACAATCATTTGGCGGTCCAGCCCCACCAGACGGGAGAGCGCGAAGACGCTGCCTATCGAAACGACGGAGCCGACCAGCGCGCCGAGCAGAATGGGCAGCAAATGCCGGCGCAGCGTGTCCAGCTCGCGAAAAATCGGCACGGCAAGCGAGACGGTGGCAGGGGACAGGCACAGGGAAATGTACATACCGCCCGTATTATATGTCGCAACCGCGGTGTGCGTGCCGACCAGCAGCGCGCAGAGCAGCGCGGTCGCAATGAGCAGCGGATTTGCAAGCGGATGCCGAAAGCGGCGGTTTACCTGCAGCCCGATTTCATAGACGAGCACGGACAGGGCAATCCAGAAAAAGGGGGCGTTGATAGCGTCTTTCATTGCGGTGCTCCCTTGCGCGCGGCGTGCGTCTTTGTTTGCAGGCGCAGCACCAGATGCACGGTGGCTGCGGTTGCGGCGGCGGTGATGAGCGTTGTTGCAAGCACCACAAAAAGAATCGGGAGCAGCTTGGCTTTGATTTCGGGGAACACGTCCAGGATGCTGAGGCATGCCGGCAGGAAAAAGAATGCCATGTTTTCCAGAAAGAAATCCGCGACATTTTCCACATGCGATAGGCGGAGCGCGCCGACAAGCAGCAGCACAAAAAGTAAAATCATACCGAGCACATTGCCCGGCAGTTTGTCCGCGGTCAGCACGGAAAGCGCGTTGCCCGCAACACAGCACGCAAAGATCATAGCGAGTTGTCTGAGATATTTCACGTTTGGGGGTCCCCTTCCTCTTCGTCGTAGGTACGAATCAGCGCATCAAGCAGTGCGTTGTAGATTTTTTCTGCATTTTTACGGAAATTGCGCTCGAGCATGGAGGCTTGTGCGCGGCTGACGACATTCATGCGTAGCGAAAACACATCGTGCATCGCAAGCTGCACGACGAGATCGTTTTCCGCGCGCACGTCGACCGCGGTGGAAAGCGCGGCATCGCGGCGCAGCTGACGCACAACGCGTAGCGCGGAGGCCTGCGCCGCCTCCCGCACGGTGTAGGGCAGGTTGCTTTCAAAAAGTCTCGCAGCCTCGCAGCCCTCCTCCGTGATGACATAAAGCGTCTCGCCGTCCGGCGGCGCTTGCGCGATGTGGCCGGTGTCGACCATCTCATGGAAGGCCTCCTGCAACTCGAAATAATTGAAACCGTCGTCGCACCAGGTGCAAATGTCGACAATCGACTCGAATGTCACAGGAAAATCCAAAAACTGCATTGCATACAGAACCAAAAACTTGATATCCTCTTTTGTCCGGATAAAGCCGTAGCGTGCCAAATATCTCATCTCCTCACAAATTGGAACCTGTTTTTACATGTAGTATACCACAAAACCCAAGGGGTGAAAAGTCCGCGCACACTTTTTCGGGCAGGATGGGCACGCGAAAAAAACGTATTATCCGCGCAGAATCGTGAGAGACGGCTTTCCATTTGCAAAGCGTTTGTGCTATAATAAAATATTGAGAAATTGCTTGTAATGGGGGAAAACTATGCCGGACATTATCATTCGTCCCGCAACCGAGCAGGACATGGCGGACATGCTCGCGGTCTACGCGCCCTATGTCGAAACTACGACAATATCGAGCGAGTATGATGCACCTGCGCCCGAAGAATTCCGCGCCCGCATCCGCAGCTATACACGCGTGCTACCGTGGCTGGTCTGCCGAATTGACGGACAAGTCGCCGGCTATGGCTATGCTGCGCCGCATCACACGCGCGCGGGCTTTCAGTGGTCGGTCGAAACCTCAATCTATGTCGCGCCGGACTATCATCGCCACGGAATCGCGTGCGCGCTCTACACCGCGCTGTTTGAGCTGCTCACAAGGCAGGGCTATTATAACATTTATGTCGGCATCACCGCGCCCAACGAGCGCTCCATCAAATTTCACCGCGCGATGGGCTTTGCCATCGCGGGCTCGTATCAGAACAGTATGTACAAATTCGGCAAATGGTACGACATCGTGTGGATGGCAAAAGCACTGCGCACGCACGACACCGTTCCGCAGCCGATTGTGCCGTTTCCACAGCTTGCGTCCCAGACCGCGCTGCAGACGATTTTTGACAGTGCGGCGCGTACGGTGCGTGTCAAATGAGCAACAAGGAATCGACGGCGGTACACGGGTCACATCGTCGCCGCATGAAGGAAAAATTCCTTGCAAACGGGCTGGACGTCATGCACGACCACGAGGCGCTCGAGCTGCTGCTGTATTATGCTATTCCGCGCATTGACGTCAATCCGGTCGCGCATCGGTTGCTTGAGCGGTTCGGCAGCCTGCACGCGGTGTTTGAAGCGCCGGTTGAGGAGCTGCGGCTCGTGGACGGTATCGGGGAGAACGCCGCGACGCTGCTGCGCCTTGCGATGGAGCTGTTTCGGCGGTATGACATCGACTGCCGGCACCACGCACTGAAGAGCACGCGCATGAGCACAACCGAAATGCTCGGTGAATACCTTGCGCCGTATTTCCGCGGGCTGACGCACGAGGTCGCGCGCATCGCCTGCCTGGATAACCGCGGCACTGTCATTTGCTGCGAAGAGCTCGCGAGCGGTACGGTGGGTGAGGTCGCGCTCAGTCCGCGCAAGGTGGTGGAGATTGCGCTGCGCCGCAACGCGGTCGGTGTCGCGCTGGCGCACAACCATCCGCACGGGCTCGCGTTGCCCTCGCGCGAGGATATTATAGTGACAAAACAAATCAAACAGGCGCTGCAAACCGTTGGGGTGCAGCTTGTGGAGCATGTCATTGTCGCCGGAGAGGAATTTGTGTCGATGGCGGACAGCGACATGCTGGGATAGGAAAGGAGGTGGGCCGCATGCCGCCCTTCAAAATCGTCAGCAACTACCATCCCGCAGGCGACCAGCCCGCGGCGATTGACACCCTTGCACAGGGCATCGCGCTCGATTTTCGCGAACAAACGCTGCTCGGCGTGACCGGATCGGGCAAAACCTTTACGATGGCGAACCTCATCGAGCGTGTGCGCAAGCCCACGCTGGTGCTCGCGCACAACAAGACCCTTGCCGCGCAGCTTTGTTCGGAACTGCGCGAGTTTTTTCCGGAAAACGCGGTAGAATACTTTGTGTCATACTATGATTATTATCAGCCCGAGGCCTACATTGCCTCGACTGACACCTATATCGAAAAGGACAGCGCGGTCAACGACGAAATCGATCGCCTGCGCCACTCCGCGACCTCTGCGCTGTCTGAGCGCGACGATGTGATCATTGTGGCGTCGGTCTCCTGCATCTATTCGCTGGGCGATCCGATCGACTATAAGAGCATGGTCATTTCGCTGCGCTCCGGCATGCAGATCGGGCGCGATGAGGTCATCCGCCGCCTGATTGACATTCAGTACGAGCGCAACGACATCGCCTTTGAGCGCAACCGCTTTCGCGTGCGCGGCGACACCGTGGAGATTTGGCCGGTTTATTCGGACAACGACTGCGTGCGCGTGGAGTTTTTCGGGGACGAAATCGACCGCATCAGCCGCATCAATCCCTTAAACGGCACGGTTATGAGCGCGCTCAGCCATATCGCGATTTTCCCTGCGAGCCACTATGTCACACCGCGCGACAAAATGGAAAAAGCCATCGGCGTGCTCGAAAGCGAGCTTGCGGAGCGCGTTCGCTATTTTGAAGAAAACGGCAAGCTGGTCGAGGCGCAGCGCATCGGGCAGCGCACCAACTACGACATAGAGATGATGCGCGAGATCGGCTTTTGCAGCGGCATCGAGAACTATTCGCGCGTGCTTTCCGGACGCGAGCCGGGCAGCGCGCCCTACACGCTGATTGACTATTTCCCCAAGGATTTTCTGCTCATCGTCGATGAGAGCCATGTCACGCTGCCGCAGGTGCGTGCGATGTACCACGGCGACCGTGCCCGCAAGGAGAGTCTGGTTGAAAACGGGTTCCGTCTGCCCTCGGCGTACGACAACCGGCCGCTCAATTTTGACGAATTCGACGCGCGGCTGCACCAGATTGTCTATGTCTCCGCCACGCCGGGCGACTATGAAAAATCGCGCTCGTCCCAGATTGTCGAGCAGGTGATCCGCCCGACCGGTCTGCTCGATCCGATCATCGAAGTGCGCCCGATCGAAGGGCAGATTGACGATCTCATCGGGGAGATCAACGCGCGCACCGCGAAAAAGGAGCGCGTGCTCATCACGACGCTGACCAAGAAGATGGCGGAGGATTTGACCGACTATCTGGAAAGCGCGGGCATCCGCGTGCGGTATATGCACCACGACGTCAAGACCATCGAACGCATGGAGCTGCTGCGCGATCTGCGCCTCGGTTTGTTCGATGTGCTCGTCGGCATCAACCTGCTGCGCGAGGGACTGGATCTGCCCGAAGTGTCGCTGGTCGCGATTTTGGACGCGGATAAAGAGGGCTTTCTGCGCTCGGAAACCGCGCTTGTGCAGACCATCGGCCGCGCCGCGCGCAACGCGGAGGGACGGGTCTTCATGTATGCGGACAAGATTACGCCGTCCATGCGGCGCGCGATTGATGAGACCAACCGCCGCCGCGAAAAGCAGACCGCGTTTAACGAAGCGCACGGCATTGTGCCGCAGACCATCCGCAAGGAGGTGCGCGACATCATTGAAATTTCCGCCGAAGCGGGCGCGAAAATGCCGCGCGGCAAGGACGGAACCTATAAGACCAAGGGCGAAAAGCAGGCGGAGATCGCCCGCTTGACCCGCCAGATGAAGGAAGCTGCCAAGCTGCTCGAATTCGAAATCGCCGCAGAGCTGCGCGACAGGATCAAGGCGCTGGAAGAAGGCTGACCCACTCTCACGGAAGGAGAACCATGCAAGATCACATTTTAGTAAAAGGCGCAAGAGAGCACAACCTGAAAAATATTGACCTCAAGATTCCGCGCGACAAGCTGGTCGTCATGACCGGGCTGTCCGGCTCGGGCAAGTCCTCGCTCGCGTTTGACACGATTTATGCCGAGGGGCAGCGCCGCTATGTGGAGTCGCTGTCCAGCTATGCCAGACAGTTTTTGGGGCAGATGGACAAGCCCGATGTCGACTACATCGACGGACTGTCGCCCGCTATTTCCATCGACCAGAAAACCACCTCCAAAAACCCGCGCTCGACCGTGGGCACGGTGACCGAGGTCTATGATTATCTACGCCTGCTTTGGGCGCGCATCGGCATTCCGCACTGCCCCAAATGCGGCAAGGAAATTCATCAGCAGACCATCGATCAGATTATCGATCAGCTGATGGCGTTGCCCGAGGGGACAAGGCTGCAGGTGCTTGCGCCGGTCGTGCGGCAGCGCAAGGGCGAGCACGTCAAAATCCTGGAGGAAGCGCGGCGCGCGGGCTATGTGCGCGTGCGCATCGACGGCAGCGTGTATGATTTATCCGAGGAAATCAAGCTCGAAAAGAACAAAAAGCATGCCATCGAGATCGTGGTCGACCGCATCGTGCTCAAGCCCGAGGTGCGCGCGCGCCTGACCGATTCGGTCGAGTCCGCCTCCGCGCTGACCGGCGGACTGGTGCTCGCGGATATCATCGGCGGGGAAGAGCTGACCTTTTCGCAGAACTACGCGTGCGAGGACTGCGGCATCTCCATTGAGGAGCTGACGCCCCGCATGTTTTCCTTCAACAATCCCTACGGCGCCTGCCCGACCTGTACGGGGCTGGGCATCCAGATGAAAATTGACCCTGACCGCATCCTGCCAAACCGCAAGCTGTCCATCAAGGACGGCGCGATTCAGGCAAGCGGCTGGGGAAACGCCGATCACGGCTCGATTTCGCGCATGTATTTTGAGGCGCTCGGCAAGAAATACGGCTTCACGATGGAAACCCCGATCGCGGAATTTTCGCCCGAAGCGCTCGATGCGCTGCTCTACGGCACGGGGAAGGAGCCGCTCGAGCTCAAGGTGCAGCGGTTTGCCGGCGGCATGATGCAGCAGCCGTTCGAGGGCATCATCACGAACCTCGAGCGCCGCTATAAGGAGACGGCGAGCGACTATATGCGCGCGGAAATCGAGGAGTGCATGAGCGAAATTCCGTGCCCGACCTGCCACGGACGCAGGCTCAAAAAGGAGATTCTCGCGGTCACAATCGGCGGACTGAACATTGCGGAATTTTGCGAAAAATCCGTGGTCAAGGCGCTGGAGTTCGCCGATTCCCTTGAGCTGACCGAGCGCGAACGCTTCATCGCAAAGAGCATCCTCAAGGAAATCCGCGCGCGGCTGGGCTTTTTGCGCGCAGTCGGGCTGGAATATCTGACACTGTCGCGCGCATCGGGCACGCTGTCCGGCGGCGAAAGCCAGCGCATCCGGCTCGCGACGCAAATCGGCTCCTCGCTCATGGGTGTGCTGTACATCCTCGACGAGCCGTCGATCGGGCTGCACCAGCGCGACAACGACAAGCTGCTCGCGACGCTCAAGCATCTGCGCGATCTGGGGAATACGCTCATCGTCGTCGAGCACGACGAGGACACGATGTATGCGGCGGATTATATCGTCGACATCGGCCCGGGCGCAGGCATCGCGGGCGGCAATGTCATGTACGCGGGCGATGTGGACGGTCTGCTGCAATGCGCGGATTCGGTCACGGGGCAATACCTGAGCGGCAAAAAGTCCATCCCCGTGCCGGAAATCCGGCGTCTGGGCAGCGGAAAGCAGCTCGTTGTGCGCGGTGCATCGGTCAACAACCTCAAGCACACCGATTTTACAGTTCCGCTCGGCACGCTGACCTGCGTCACGGCCTGTCCGGCTCGGGCAAGTCGTCCTTTGTCAACGAGATTTTATACAAGCGGCTTGCCGCCGACCTCAACGGCGCAAAAACACGCGCGGGCGCGCACGAGAGCATGGAAGGCATCGAGTATCTCGACAAAATCATCGCGATCGACCAGTCTCCGATCGGGCGCACGCCGCGCTCAAATCCCGCAACCTACACCGGCGTATTCAACGACATCCGCGAGCTGTTTGCCACAACGCAGGACGCTAAAATGCGCGGCTACGGCCCGGGACGGTTTTCGTTCAACGTCAAGGGCGGACGCTGCGAGGCATGCACGGGCGACGGACTCCTCAAAATTGAGATGCACTTTCTGCCGGATATTTATGTGCCGTGCGAGGTGTGCAAGGGCCGCCGCTACAACAAAGAAACGCTCGAAGTGCGCTATAAGGGCAAAAACATCTACGAAGTGCTCGATATGACGATTGATGAAGCGGTGCGCTTTTTTGAAAATGTGCCCAAGATTGCGCGGCGGCTGCAAACGCTGCAGGACGTCGGGTTGGGCTACGCAAAGCTCGGACAATCCTCGACCACGCTGTCGGGCGGCGAAGCGCAGCGCATCAAGCTCGCGGCGGAGCTGTCCAAGCGCGCCACCGGCAGGACGATCTACATTCTCGACGAGCCGACGACCGGCCTGCACGTCGCGGATGTGCACCGTCTGGTCGAGGTACTGCAAAAGCTGGTTGACACCGGCAATACGGTCGTCGTCATCGAGCACAACCTCGATGTCATCAAGACCGCAGATCACATCATCGATCTCGGACCCGAAGGAGGAGACGGCGGCGGTGAGGTTGTCTGCTGCGGCACACCGGAGGACGTCGCGCAGTGCGCACGCTCCTACACCGGACACTACCTCGCCAAATATCTGGAAAAGCCGCAGACAGCGGCGTCCGGCGAAAGCTGCGCGCTCTGATTGCGCCGCGCTTTGGCGGCACAGCGAATAGAACGGCGAAAAAGCGCAGAAACTTGACAGCACACCTCAAACGTGGTAAGATAAGCTTTGCAAGGGAGTCCCGACACGGGGGCTGAGAGGAGGGGCGCATCCCCTCGACCTTTGGGGCAGCAATGCTCCGCACCTGATTTGGATCATGCCAACGTAGGGAAGCGACGAGGGAAACACCGCTTTTCGGCGCACTAACACGCGCGGAAAGACGAGATACCAAGGGAACATTCCGTACGGGATGTTCCCTTTTTCGTTGCCTGAAGGGCACAAAGGAGGACGTCAATGAAGAAAGTACTCACCATCGCGGGATCGGACTGCTCGGGCGGAGCAGGTGTGCAGGCCGATCTCAAAACCATGTCCGCGCACGGCGTGTTCGGTATGAGCGTCATCGTGTCTGTTGTCGCGGAGAACACCGCGCGTGTCATCGACATCGCCGACATCAGCCCCCACATGATCGCGCAGCAGATCGACGCGGTGTTTGAGGACATTGTGCCGGATGCGGTCAAAATCGGCATGCTGTCCTCGCCTGCGTGCATGCGCGCGGTCGCGGACAAGCTCGCGCAGTATCGCCCTGCGAACATCGTCATTGACCCGGTGATGTTCGCGAAAAACGGCGATCCGCTCATGGATCCGGCCTCGGTCAGCGCGCTCATCGAGCATGTGCTGCCGTTTGCCGATGTGCTTACACCCAACCTGCACGAAGCCGAATGCCTGACGGGCATCCGCATCGCCACGGTCGAGGATATGGAGCGCGCGGCGCACGAAATCCTGCGGCTGGGCTGCAAAAGCGTGCTCGTAAAGGGCGGCGCGGGCATCCCGAATGCGGTTGATGTGTTTTGCGACGGCACGACCGTACAGCGGCTGGAAACCCATCAAATACAGACCAAAAACACACATGGCACGGGCTGCACCCTGTCGAGCGCAATCGCATGCAACATGGCGCTCGGCTATCCGGTTGCGGAGTCGGTCGCGCGTGCCAAGGACTATGTGACCGACGCGATCGAGCACGCGCTGCCGATCGGCCGCGGCAATGGTCCGCTCAATCATTTTTGCAGGTTATTCAGGGAGGAATAAACATGAAATCAAAATCCACACACCGTTTGGCGCTTGCGGGCATTCTCATTGCGGTCGGCGTGGTCGGCGGCACCTTTTCCATTCCGGTCGGTGCAGCCAAGTGCGCACCGGTGCAGCATCTCATCAACGTGCTCTCGGGCGTGCTGCTCGGGCCGTGGTACGCGGTCGGCATGGCATTTGTCACCTCGCTGCTGCGCAACCTGATGGGCACCGGCACGCTGCTTGCGTTCCCCGGCTCGATGATCGGCGCGCTGTGCTGCGGACTTGTTTATCGCGCAGGCGGCAAGCTCTATCTCGCCTATCTCGGTGAGGTCCTCGGAACCGGCCTGCTCGGCGCACTCGCGGCATGGCCCGTCGCGACCCTCCTGCTTGGCAGGACCGCGGCGGTCTTTGCGTTTGTGCTGCCGTTTTTGCTGTCAACCGCGGTCGGCGCGGCGATCGCCGTGCTTGTGATGTCCGCCCTGGGGCGCACGCGTGTGCTCGGCAGGCTGAAAGAATCGCTGCAATGAGGCCGGGCGCATTTTGGGAGCGCACATGCGCCGCGCGGCCGATCGTGCACGCCATCACAAACGTCGTGACCGTAAATGACTGCGCCAACATCATCCATGCCGCGGGGGGCGCGCCGACAATGGCGCAGGACCTCCGCGAGATGGAGGAAATCACCGCGCTGAGTGACGCGCTCGTGCTCAATCTGGGGGCGCTTGCCGCGCAGGAATCCATGTTGTGCGCGGGAAAATGCGCGGCCACGCTCGGCCACCCCGTCGTATTCGATCCGGTGGCGGCAGGGGCCTCCGCGCTGCGCGGAGAAATCAGCCGTCTGCTGCTGCGCGAGATCCCGATCACGGTGGTGCGCGGCAACGCTTCGGAGGTGCGCGCGCTGGCGCTGGGCAGCGAAACCACCCGCGGCGTGGAGGCAAACGAAATCGACCGCGTGACCGAGGACACGCTCGAGGCGGCGCTTGATATGGTGCGCACATTTGCGCGCACAAGCGGCGCGGTGATTGCGCTGACCGGAGAAATCGACCTTGTTTCGGACGGCACGCGCGCGGCGGTCGTGCGCGGCGGCAGCGCGATGATGGGACGCATCACGGGCGCAGGCTGCATGCTGACCGCACTCATCGCGACGGTCTGCGGCGCGTCCAAGGACGATCCGTTCGGCGCGACGGTCGCCGCGGTCGCCGCGATGAATACGGCAGCGCAGCTGGCTTTTGAGAAGGTTTGCGAAATGCAGGAGGGCACCGCCACATTTCGCAATCGGCTCATTGACGAAGTCAGCCGGCTGACTGAAGCGCAGCTCGACGCGCACGCGCGCATCGAGCTGCGCTGAGGCGGCGCGGCCGCCGCACAACACCACAACCAAGCTGCCGGCGGCATGCCGTCGGCGCATACACCGTAGAAGGAGGGTACCACTTTGTCTACTGTCACCACAACCACGCGCCTGCTGCGCGCCGCACGCCCGATCTGGGAGGGCTATCACAGCCATCCGTTTGTGTGCGGAATTGCCGACGGTAGCCTTGCAACGGAAAAGTTCCGTTTTTACCTGTTACAGGACTATCTGTATCTATTCGACTATGCCCGCGTGTTCGCGATGGGCGTGGTAAAAGCGCGCGATCCCGATACCATACGCGCCTTTGCGCGCTATGTGCACGCGATTTTGGACGGCGAAATGGACATCCACCGCTCCTACATGGAGCGAATGGGCATTTCCCGGGAAAGCGCTGAGCATGCGCAGGCATCGCTCGACAATCTGTCCTACACGGCCTATATGCGCGCTGTTGCGCACGAGGAAGGGCCGGCGGAGATCGCCGCCGCGATTTTGTCATGCGCGCTCAGCTACGAGCAGATTGCCGCGCGCATCGCGCAGGAGCACCCTACCGCCGCGCAGCATCCGTTCTACGGCGAGTGGGTGGGCGGCTACACAAGCGCGCAGTATACGGACGAAAACCGCGCGCTGAGCGCGCTCGTCGATCGGCTGACCGCGGACTATTCCGAAGCGCAGCTCACCCGGCTGGAGGAGATTTTCGTGAACTGCTCGCGCTACGAAGCGGCGTTCTGGGATATGGCATGGGAGATGCGAATGTGAGCATGCTCCGCTTGGAAAACGTGCGATTTTGCTATCCGGGGGACGCGCATGCCACGATTGACGGGCTTTCCTTCTCGGTGGAGCGCGGGGAGTTCGTTTCGCTGATCGGCGCTTCCGGCTGCGGTAAATCCACGATTTTTCGCCTGATTAACGGGCTTCTTGCGCCGGAAAGCGGGCAAATTATGCTGGGCGGTGCGTCCGTCGCGGGCAGGCGCGGCTATTGCGGCTATATGCCGCAGCGCGATCTGCTGTTTCCGTGGCGTACGGTGGGCGATAATCTGCGCCTGCCGATGGAGCTGCGCGGCGGCATGAGCCGTGCGGAGATGAACCGTCGCGTGGAAGCGACCCTGGCGCACGTCGGACTCGCGGGCTGGGGGGACAAGCGCCCCGCAGAGCTGTCGGGCGGCATGCGGCAGCGCGCCGCATTTGCACGCACGCTGCTGACCGATTCCGAGCTGCTGCTGCTTGACGAGCCGTTTTCCGCGCTTGATTTTTTGACGCGCATCGCCATGCAGGAATGGCTGCTCGGACAGTGGGAGAGCGACCGCAAGACCGTGCTCTTTATCACGCACGATGTCGAGGAGGCGCTGCTGCTCTCGCGCCGCGTGCTCATCGCGCATCAGTGGCCCATCCGGCAGCTCACCTCCATCGAGGTGCCGGCGGAATATCCGCGCACGCGCGCGTGTCTGGCAAAGCCGGAGATGGTCGCGCTGCGCGAGCGCATGATCGAGATGCTGCGGCAGGAGGCAAACACATGAAGACACATTGCAAAAACCAGCTTCCCGCCCTGCTGCTTGTCGGGGCGCTGCTCTTTGGGTGGCAGGCGGCGGCAATGCGCGCGAACGCGGCGTATATCCTGCCCTCGCCGACGCAAATTCTCGCGCGCATCTGGCAGCTGCGTGTGCCGCTGTTCACCGCGCACCTGCCCGCGACCATGCTGTGCACGGGCATCGGCCTTGCCATTTCGGTCGTGCTCGGCGTGCTGCTTGCGGTGCTGATGGATGCGAGCACGTGGGCGGAAAAGGCGCTGTATCCGGTCGTGATTGCGTCCCAGACCATTCCGACGACCGCGCTTGCACCGCTTTTTGTGCTCTGGTTCGGCTATTCGATCTGGAGCCGCGTGCTTGTCACGGTGCTCATCACCTTTTTTCCGATCACGATTTCGGTGTTTGACGGCTTCCGCTCGGTCAAGACCGACATGATCGACCTGCTGCGCACCTTCGGCGCGGGCCGGTGGCAGCTCTTTTGCAAGCTCAAGCTGCCTGCGGTGCTGCCGTATTTTTTTTCCGCAATCAAGATGGCGATTCCGATGTCAATCATCGGCGCCGCAATCGGAGAGTGGCTGGGTGCGCAGTCCGGCTTGGGCTATTTCAGCCGCCGCATGATGACGCAGCTGGACGGGCCGGGCGTTTTTGCGCCCATCGTGCTGCTCAGCGCGGTCGCAATGGTGCTCGTTGCGGCGGTTTCGCTGCTCGAGCGCAAGCTCATCACTTGGCGAAGTGATGTATAATCTGCTAATAGGGGAAAACACATGAAACGAATTTTCGCAACACTCACACTCGCCGCGCTGCTGCTCACGGGCTGTGGTGCGACCGCGCCCAAGCCCAATGCGGCGGAGCCGAACGGCGCCGCGCTTCACGAAATCAATGTCGTGCTCGACTGGTATCCCAACGCGCTGCACGCGTTCATTTATGACGCGATTGACAAGGGCTATTACGAGGCGGAGGGTCTCAAGGTCAACGTGCAGTTTCCGTCCAACGCGAACGACGCGATGAGCCTGGTCGCGGCAGGCAGGGCGCAAATCGGGCTGTACTACCAGCAGGATGTGATTCAGGCGCGCGCCAACCAGAACGTGCCGGTCAAGTCGATCGGCGCCGTGGTGCAGGCACCGCTCAATATCGTGCTGTCGCTCAAGGATCAAAACATCACGGAGCCCCGGGACTTGGTCGGCAAAACGGTCGGCTACGCGGGCACGGAGCTGTCGGAATCCATCGTCAAATCCATCATGGAGCATGCGGGCGCGGATTTTTCCACGGTCAACATGATCGACGTCGGATTTGACCTGATGAGCGCGATGACAACCGGCAACGTGGACGCGACAATCGGCTGTCTGGTCAATCACGAGGTGCCGCAGATGGAAAAAGAGGGCTTCGCGGTCGATTATTTTTCGCCCTCGGACTTTGGCGTGCCCAATTATTACGAGGGGATCTTCCTTGCAAATGACGATATGATTGCAAAGCAGCCCGAGGTGCTCGCGGCATTCCTGCGTGCTTCGGAGAAGGGCTTTGCCGATTTTAAAAACAATCCGGAGGAGACGCTGCAAATCCTGCTCGAAAATCAGGATCAGGCGAATTTCGCGCTCGATCCCGCGGTTGAAAAGCAGTCGACCGACACCCTGCTCCCGCTCATGGAGACCGGAGACGCAAAATTCCTCAGCCAGAGCGCGGACTGCTGGCAGGAAAACATCGACTGGATGTATGCACAGGGTCTGATCACCCGCAAGCCGGCGGTCGACGAGGTCATGGCGATCCTCGCGTAAGCACAGGAGGGAAAAACGCACCGTATGCGCTTTTTACGCGTATACGGTGCGTTTTTGTCCGTATATCCAAAATTTTGTCGAGTGAGTGAACGCGTTATGCGGTGCGTTCTCCGCGTGCACGAATCAATCGAAAACAGAACTGAAATCCGTGCGGCATCGCGCAGGAGCTTGCGGCAAAGCTGCTTTGTTGTCCGAAAAAAGTTACGAAAAGCGAAGCGTTTGCGCCATATGGGGCTTTATACAGCTTGTACAGGATGTAGTTGAAATTATGGTGAACTTTTGGTACAATATACTCAATCAAGAATACTAAGAGGAGATACCATGAAAATCAAAAAATGGGTGACTGCCGCACCGGATGCAGAATGCGCGAAGGCGCTGTCTGCACAGTGCGGATTTACACCGCTTGCGGCGCTGGCTTTGTGCGCGCGGGGGGTGCACACCGCCGGGGAGGCGGCGCAATTTCTTGCGACGGATGCAGCCGCACTGCACGACCCGATGCAGCTGTGCGACATGGACCGCGCGGTTGCAGAAATTGAGCGCGCGCTGGCAGCCCGGGAAAAAATCGTCGTCTTCGGCGATTATGACGTGGACGGCGTAACCGCGACCTGCGTGCTGGTGGACTATCTGCGCGGCCGCGGCGCGGACTGCGAATACTATATCCCCGACCGTGTGAGCGAGGGCTACGGGCTGAACCAGGCTGCGCTCGAGGAGCTGGCGGCGCGCGGTGTGCGGCTCATTGTGACGGTCGATTCCGGCATCACGGCCATCGAAGAAATTGCATACGCGGTGCAGCTTGGGCTGCGCGTGGTGATCACCGACCACCATGAGTGCCGCAGCGAGCTGCCGGCGGCGGCCGCGGTGGTAGACCCCAAGCGTCCGGACTGCACCTATCCGTTTTCCGAGCTGGCAGGTGTGGGCGTGGCATTCAAGCTCGTCTGCGCGCTCGACGGCGACAGCGATGCCATGCTTGCGCGCTACGGCGATCTGGTTGCGCTCGGCACGGTCGCGGATGTTATGCCGATTATCGGCGAAAACCGCATCATGGTCGCCGCCGGACTGCAGTACATGCCGCAAACACCCAGACTGGGGCTTGCCATGCTGCTGCGCGAGGCGGGGCAGCAGGACCGCAAGCTGACAAGCGGAACCATCAGCTTTGTGCTTGCGCCGCGCATCAATGCCGCGGGCCGGCTGGGGCAGGCTGCGCGCGCGGTCGAGCTGTTCCTGACGCACGATCCCGTGCAGGCGCAGGCGCTGGCATCCTGGCTGTGCGAGCAGAATAAAATCCGCCAAAGCGCGGAGGCGGAGATTTTGGAGCAGGCGCTCACCAAGCTGCGCCGGGAGCATGACCCCATTGAGGATCGCGTCATCGTGCTCGCAGGCGAAAACTGGCACAACGGCGTGATCGGCATTGTGTCCTCGCGCATCTGCGACCGCTACGGCACACCCGCCGTGCTGATTGCGCTGGACGGCGATGTGGGCAAGGGCTCGGGGCGCTCGCTGCGCGGATTTAATTTATTTGACGCCCTGCAGGACTGCGAGGATTTGCTCGACAAATTCGGCGGACACGAGCTTGCCGCTGGACTGACCATTCGCCGCGAGAATATCCCCGCGCTTAAAGCGCGGCTGCAGGCATATGCGGAGCAAAACGTGCGTCCGGCAGATATGATGCCGCTGCTGCACATCGACAGCAGGATTACGCCGTCGCTCATTACGGAGGAAAACGTCGCGGGGCTGTCCGCGCTCGAGCCGTTCGGCATGAAAAACGCGGTACCGGTCTTTTCGATGGACAACATGATTGTCGAGGAGATCACCCCGATTTCGAGCGACCGCCATGTGCGGCTGCTGCTGTCCAAAAACGGCGTGCAGTTCACCGCGATGCTGTTTGGCACCGGGACGGGCGGCTGCGGATTTGCCCAGGGCAACGCGGTTGATGTTGCGTTCCACCTTGAGCTGAACACGTTCCGCGCGCGCACGACGGTGCAGCTCATCGTGCAGGACGCGCGCCTGAGCGAAGGCGAGCTGCTTGCAGACCAGAAGCTGCTCAGCCTTTACAACCGGTACATGAACGATCAGGCGCTGACAAGCACGGAGGCAAAGATTTTGATGCCCGACCGCAGCGATCTGGTCTGCGTTTGGCGCCATATCAACAGCCGTGCGGAAGAGGGCAGGCTGAGCGTGCCCTCCAACGCGCTTTCGCGCCGCGTCGCGTGGGAAAGCAAACGAGATATCAACATCGGCAAGCTGTTCGTCTGTCTCGACGTATTCAGCGAGAGCAGCCTGCTGAGTTATCACTTTAAAGACGGTCTTGTCAATATCACGCTCAAGCCCTATCAGGGCAAGGCGGATATTTCCGGTTCAGTTGTGCTGGCGACATTGAAAAGCATGAGCCGATAAGGGCCAAAGGGAGAAAATGCCATGGAAATGCAAAGCAAGATTGACTTTTTGCTCGATCGGGTCAAAAAGCAGAACCCGCAGGCCAATGTCAAAAAAATTCGTGCGGCGTATGAGTGCGCCGCCGCCGCCCATGAGGGGCAGCAGCGCCGCAACGGCGAGCCGTATATCATTCACCCGATTGCAGTCGCGGAGATCATCATCGAAATGGGGCTGGACGCGGACTCGATCTGCGCGGGCATGCTGCACGACTGCATCGAGGATACTGGCTTCGGCTACAAGGAGATTGAGAATAAATTTGGCACCTCGGTGGCGGAGCTCGTCGACGGGGTGACGCGCCTGGGCATGCTGCGCTATTCCAAGGAGCAGGAGCAGATGGAGGATCTGCGCAAGATGTTCATGGCGATGTCCAAGGACATCCGCGTCATCCTCATCAAGCTCGCCGACCGTTTGCACAATGCGCGCACGTTCAAGTATTTGCCCGAGCGCAAGCAGCGCGACAAGGCGCTCGAGACGATGGAGATTTACGCGCCGATTGCGCACCGTCTGGGCATGCAGCGCATCAAGTGGGAGCTGGAGGATCTGTCGCTCAAGTGTCTCGACCCCATCGGCTACAACGAGATTGTCGACGGACTGAACGCGCAGAGCGCGCAGCATGAGGAGTTCCTCGACGGTATTCGCGAAACAATCGACAAAAAGCTGGGCGAAGCGCACATCCAAAATGTGATTTCCACACGCGTCAAGCATATCTATTCGATTTATCGCAAAATGTACGCGCAGCACAAGACAATCAACGAAATTTACGACATTTGCGCGGTGCGCGTCATCGTCGACACGGTGGCGGACTGCTACAACGTGCTGGGCTATATCCACGATTTGTACAAGCCCATTCCGGGGCGTTTTAAAGACTATATTTCCACACCCAAGCCGAACGGCTATCAGTCGCTGCACACCACGGTAATCGGCCGGGCGGGCATCCCGTTTGAGGTGCAGATTCGCACCGCGGAAATGCACAAAATGGCGGAATACGGCGTGGCGGCGCACTGGAAATACAAGCAGGGGATGGACAAGCAGGGCAGCGAGGAAGCGTTTGCCTGGATCCGGCAGCTGCTGGAAGCGCAGCAGGACACCGAGGCCGAGGACTTCATCAAAAACATCAAGGTCGACCTGTTTGCGGACGAGGTATTTGTCTTTACGCCGCGCGGCGATGTGGTCAACCTGCCCGCGGGTGCGATTCCGATTGACTTCGCGTACGCCATCCACTCCGCGGTCGGCAACCGCATGACGGGCTGCAAGATCAACAACCGCATTGCGCCCATCGACACCCCGCTTAAAAACGGTGATATCGTCGAGGTTCTGACCTCGAAGGAAACGCACGGCCCGAGCCGCAACTGGGTCAAGACCGTGCGCACGACCGAGGCGCGCAACAAAATTAAGCAGTGGTTCAAGAAGGAATGCCGCGAGGAAAATATCGTACAGGGCAAGGAAGAGCTGGACCGCGAGCTGCGCGTCAACCTGCTGTATTCCGGCTTTTACGAAAACGAGGACATTCAAAACGATATACTCAACAAATTCTCCTTCCACAGCCTGGAGGAACTGTATGCTTCGCTGGGCTACGGCGGCATCACGGTGACCAAGGTCGTCAACAAGGTCAAGGACAACGTGCTGCGTCTGCGCCGTAAAAACGACGAGAAGGAAGCGCAGCCCATCATCCGAAAGCAGAGCAAGAGCCAGTCCGGCGTCATCGTCGAGGGCATTGACAACTGCATGGTCAAGTTTGCACGCTGCTGCACGCCGATTCCCGGAGATGACATCATCGGCTTCATCACACGCGGCTACGGTGTGTCGATTCACCGCCGTGACTGCGTCAACGTGCACAACAACGGCACACCCGAGGACAAGGCACGCTGGATTAGCTGCTGGTGGGATGAGGATCTGGTCGCGATGGCGTCCCATAAGGATAAATTCTCGACCGGCCTGCAAATTTCAGCCAAAAATCGCATCGGCTTAATCGCGGATGTCGCCACGCTGTTCTCCACCGCGCACATCAATGTGCATGAGCTGTCCGCACGCGATACGGCGGACGGGTTTGCGGTCGTCAACGCGATGATTGACGTGACGGGTGTCACCCAGCTGGAAAACATCATGTCCCGTCTGCGCGGCACCAAGGGTGTGGTCGACGTTGTGCGGGCCGTGGACGGCAACTGACGGGGGCGCGGCGATGAGAGCACTGATACAGCGCGTGTCACGCGCCAACGTGACGATTGACGGCAAAATACACGGGGAAATCGGGCGCGGGCTGCTCGTGCTGCTCGGCATATGCGAGGGCGACACGGCCGCGCATGCCGAATATCTGGCGGATAAATGCGTCGGACTGCGCATTTTTACCGATGAAAATGACAAAATGAATTTATCGCTGTCCGATGTTGACGGCGGCCTGCTGATTGTGTCGCAGTTCACCCTGTACGGCGATTGCCGCAAGGGCAAGCGTCCGAGCTTTATCAACGCGGCGCGTCCGGAAACCGCCATCCCGCTTTACGAGCACTTTATTGAGCGCTGCAAACAGAGCGGGCGGCCGGTCGGCACGGGCGCGTTCGGCGCGGATATGCAGGTCGAGCTCGTGAATGACGGGCCGGTCACGCTGTGGCTCGACACCGAGGAAATCATGCCGCAGCAGCGATGAAGAACGGAGGAACGGATATGAAGGTTTTACATCTGCGCGTGGGCGCGATCGGCACGAACTGCTATATTGTATTCGATGAAGCGACCCGTGTGGGCGCGGTCATCGACCCGGGTGATCAGGCGGAAAGCATCCTGCAAGCGATTGCAGACGAAAAGCTCACCATTCCATATATTTTACTCACCCATGCCCATTTCGATCACGTGCTTGCGGCGCATGCGGTGCAAAAGGCGACGGGCGCGCGCATCGTGCTGCACGAAGCCGACCTGCCCCTGCTCAAAGAGGAGACGATGACCGCGTTTCGCCCCTTTATCCGGAACTATACCGAGCCGCAGGTTGACGAAATCGCGCAGGAGGGCACGCAGGTCACGTTCGGCGGCCTGACAGCGACCTATCTGCACACACCCGGACACACGCCGGGCTCGTGTACCATTCGCATCGGGGATTGCCTGTTCACGGGCGACACGATGTTCCGCCACGAGTGCGGACGGTGCGATCTTCCGGGCGGAGATTTTAACAGCATGCTCGATTCGCTGCAGCGGTTGAGCGAGATTCCGGGCGATCTCAAGGTGCTGCCCGGCCACGAGGATTTTTCCACACTCGACGAGGAGCGCCGCGAGAATCCCTATGTAAAGCAGGCGCTTGCGCGATGAATTACACGCTCAAGGGGCATGATTATCGCCACGCGACCGAGGAAATGCTGCAGCATCTGCTGCCCGCGGACAAGCCGACCTGCGTCGAGGAACCGGACGGCGACGGCTGCGTGTCCACGCTCCAAACCGATGCGCACGGGGCAACCGCAACGGCGTGCATCACGCAGGACGGTGTGCGGCACAGCAGCACGCGCACCATCGCCTATCGCAGCGCGGATACGCTGGAGCGCCGCCGCGCGGAGAGCGAGGCGGTGCGGCTGTCCATCTATGACGCACTGGTGCCGACCCTGCCGCGTCCGCCTGTTTGGGGCAGCCTGACCGGCGTGCGTCCGGCAAAGCTCGCGCGCACGCACATGGAGCGCGGTCTGTCCGCGGACGAAGCCGCGCGCGAGCTGCGGGAGCATTACGGCGTATCGGGCGAACGCGCCGCGCTCGCCGTGCGCGCCGCCGCCATTGCGGAGGACTGCAAGCGCAGCCTCGGCAAGCGCGATGTGTCGCTGTATGTCGGCATCCCGTTTTGCCCATCGCGCTGCGCCTACTGTTCGTTTGTTTCCGCGAGTGTGGAGCGCGCCGCGCCGCTCATTCCGCCCTATGTCGATGCCCTGTGCGCGGAAATCGAGATGACCGGACGGCTGCTCACGCAGGGCGGCTGGAACGTGGTCAGCCTGTACATCGGCGGCGGCACACCGACCACGCTGACCGCGGAGCAATTGGTAAGATTGACACAAAGTTTACAAAAACACGTTGATTTACGCGCGCTGCGCGAATATACTGTGGAAGCGGGCCGACCGGATACGATCACCCGCGAAAAGCTCGAAGCCATCCGTGCGGGCGGCGCGACCCGCATCAGCATCAATCCGCAGACCATGAACGACGAGGTGCTGCGCCGCATCGGCAGGCGGCACTCGGCGGAGGAAACGCTTGCAAGCTATGCACTCGCGCGCGAAATCGGCTTCGACTGCATCAATATGGACACAATCGCGGGGCTGGACGGCGATACGCCCGCATCCTTTGCGCGCACAATCGATATTTTAACCGAGCTTGCGCCGGAAAATATCACGGTGCACACGCTGGCGATCAAACGCGCGGCGGACTTATCCGACAAGCGCGCAAACGCTGCCAAGCGCGACGATGTCGCCGCGATGCTCGACAGCGCAAGCCGCCGCCTGACCGCGACCGGCTATGCGCCGTATTATCTATATCGCCAGAAATTCACAGCGGGCGGCTTTGAAAACGTCGGGTGGTGCAAGCCGGAGACGGAAAGCCTGTACAACGTCTGCATGATGGAGGAGCTGCAAACCATCGTTTCCCTCGGTGCGGGCGGTGTCAGCAAGAAGGTGACCGGCGAGGGACGCATCACCCGTTTATCAAACCCTAAATATCCAACGGAGTATCTGACCGCGGCCGAGCGCATTGCGGCGGCACGCGCGGAGCTGCTCACGCTTTGATCCCCGCACCGTAGAAAGGAGAGCGTATGCTCTATTCGATCGAGGATATCAACCGAGAGGCGAAAACCGACCCAAAGGGCTTCATTGAACGCTGCGAGGCCGCCTATCATGACTATATCGAAAAAACCGTGGAGCTGCTTGCCCGGCGGCAAAAGGAAAAGCCCATTCTGCTTGTGAACGGGCCGTCCTCGGCGGGCAAGACCACGACCGCCAACCTCATCGGGCAATCGTTCGTCAAGCGCGGCATTCGCACGGAAGTGATTTCGATGGACGACTATTACCGTACGCGCGGCTCCTATATCATACCGAAGGACGAATACGGACTGGACGACCTCGAAGCGCCCGAGTGCATGGATTTGCCGCTGCTGCATGATCAGCTGGCGCAGCTGGCGGCAGGGGAAGAAATTCAGATGCCGCAATACAGCTTTACGGAAAAACGGCGCACAGAGAAGACAAAATCAGTGCGCCTGGGCGCGGACGAGGTCGCGATTATCGAGGGCATCCACGCGTTCAACAGCGTGCTGACCGGCGGACTGGAGGACAAGTCGACCGGTCTGTATTTGGGCGTGGAAAGCCAGGTGATGCTCAAAGACGGCAAGGTGCTGACCGCCGATCTGCTGCGCTTCATGCGCCGCGCGGTGCGCGATCGCAACTTCCGCGGAGCCCCTGTGCAGGCGACCTTGCGGCAGTGGCGCAGCGTGCGGCGGGGAGAGCGGCTGTATATCGCGCCCCATGTTCACCATGCGACGCTGTCAATTGACACCTATCTGCCGTATGAAGGCTGCATCCTTATGAATCAGCTGCAGGGGGAGATTGCGCACAGCGAGGACGTGATGCGCGATGAGGGCCTGGGTGCGCTGTATGACGCAATCGGCAGCTTTTCGCTGATCGATTTTGAGGATTATGTTCCGGAAAATTCGCTGCTGCGTGAATTTATCGGTTAAAATATGCTTTTCATGACTTTTCGGCGGCTTGCTTGACTTTCCGCCGAAGAACGGTTTATAATCACAAGGATAAATGCGGCGCGGCGCAGCCGTTTCGCCGCGCGAAAGGAGCGGTTAAAATGGATCCCAAGGTACAGATGATGCTCGAAAAGGCAAAGATTTTCGCGGATAAAACCGGCAAGGCGGCCGTGCGTGTCGCGGACAGCGCAGGAAAAAAGGCGACCGAAATGGCGCATGCGACCAAGCTCAATCTCCAGATTTTTGACCTCAACACCGAATGCGAGGTGCTGTACAAGGAGATCGGCAAGCTCGTATACGGCATCCACTGCGGCGAAGAGCTGTCCGAGGATGCGATGGACGAAAAAATTGCACAGATCGACGAAAACCGCGCGCAGGTCGCGGAGCTCAAGGCGCGTCTTGACGAAGGCAAGGCGGTTGCGGACTGCCCGAACTGCGGCAAAACCTGTGCAAAGGATGCGGTGTTCTGCCCGTCCTGCGGCGCCCAGCTTTAAGGGGGTGCAAAGATGCTCCCCATCGCAACCTACCGCGAGACTGCGGGTTTTCTGCGCGCACGCACGCAGGATTTTCGTCCGGAGGCATTGCTTGTGCTCGGCTCCGGCTTGGACTATCTGGCGCAGCAGTGCGCGGATGCAATCACCGTCCCGTACGATGAAATTCCGCATTTTACGCGCTCGACGGTGGCGGGGCATGCGGGCGCGCTGACCTTTGGCGTGCTGGCGGGTCGGCGCGTCCTGCTCATGCAGGGACGCATGCACATCTATGAGGGCAACAGCCCCGAGCAAAGTGCGTTTGCCATCGGCGTCGCCAAGCTGCTCGGGGCACGTGTCGTGCTGCTCACCAATGCGGCAGGCGGCATCAATCTGGATTTCAACGAGGGCGAAATCATGCTCGTGCGCGACCATATCAACCTCTTCGCCGCGACGCCGCTCTGGGGCGCCAACTGCGAGGAGCTGGGCACGCGCTTTCCGGATATGACCCGTGCCTATACGCCGAGATTGCAGGACGTTGCCCGCGCCGCCGCGCGCGCGGAAAACGTGCGCCTGCATGAGGGCGTGTATTTTTATGCGCCCGGCCCGCAGTACGAAACACCGGCGGAAATCCGCGCGATGCGCGCGCTCGGCGGCGACACCGTGGGCATGTCCACCGTGAACGAGGCGATCGCCGCGGTGCACTGCGGCATGGAGCTTGCGTGCCTGTCCCTGATTACCGATATGGCGGCAGGCATCAAGGAGCGCGAAATCACCCATGACGAGGTGATGGAGGTCGCCGCGCGCGCGCAGGACGATATGACGCGGCTGGTGCTGCGCATGCTTGCAATGCTTTAACGGCATACTTCGGTGCGCCCACCCATAAAATAACAGAGACCAAATGAGTAAAGGGCGTGCTATTTTGCAGCAGAAAAAACAGAATTTTGTCCAGGGTGCGTTCATTCTGCTTGTCGCAAACCTGGTTGTCAAAATCATCGGCGCGCTGTTCCAGATTCCGCTTAAAAACCTGATCGGAAGCGACGGTTTCCCCGGCTTCGGTCTGTTCAGCGTGTCCTACCGCATCTATACCGCCATGCTTGTCGTGTCCACGGTCGGGCTGCCTGCCGCGCTGTCAAAAATGGTGGCGGAGGCAACCACCCTTGGAAGAGAGCATGAGGTGCGCCGCATCGTCAAGGTCGCGGCGTGTATTTTTGTGCCGCTCGGCGCGCTGTGCTCGCTCGTGCTGTTCTTCGGTGCGGACGTGCTCGCGGGTGCGATGCGCAATCCCGACGTCGCGCCCGCGCTGGCCGCGATCGCGCCGTCGGTGCTGATGGTTTCCATCCTGTCGGTGTTCCGCGGCTATTATCAGGGGCGCTCGAACATGGTGCCGACCGCGATTTCGCAGGTGATTGAATCGCTCGGCAAGCTGTGCATCGGACTCGGACTCGCCTATGTAGCGATGTCGCGCGGCATGGACGCGTCCGCGGTCGCCGCGATGACCGTGCTCGGCGTGACGGCGGGCGAGGTCGTAGCGGCGCTCTATATGCTGGGGCAGGGCGCGCTGCGCGCCAGACGCACGGCCGCCGCGCCCACGCTCAACGACAGCATACGCTCGACGGGCACGCTGTGCAAGACGCTGCTTTCGCTGTCCATTCCCATCACAATCAGCTCCGCGGTGATGAGCGTGACCGATCTCATTGACGTTGCGCTCATCGGACTGCGGCTGCAAACCTCAATCGGCATGACAAGCGACCAGGCGAATGCGCTGTACGGTGTCTATACCGGCATGGCGGTCAACTTTTTCAATCTGCCGCAGACCCTTGTGACCGCGCTCGCGATCAGCACCCTGCCCGCGCTCGCCGGCGCGAACATCAGCCAGAATTTCACCAAGGCCCGCAAAACGATCGGCACGACTTTTCGCATGACCATGCTCATCACGCTGCCGGCAGGCGCGGGCTTTCTCATACTGGCCGAGCCGATTTTGCGGCTTGTGTATCATTCCGATACGCGCATTGCGGGGCCGCTGATGCAAATGCTCGGGCTTGCCGTGCCTTGCGTCGCGCTCGTTGCAATCACCAACGCGATGCTGCAGGCGTTCGGCCGAGCCGATCTGCCGCTTCTCTCCATGTTTGCAGGCGCGCTTGTCAAGCTGGCCGGGGATTATCTGCTCATCGGAAACCCGAACGTTCAGCTCATGGGCGCGCCGATCAGCACCGTGCTGTGCTATGCGCTGATTGCGGCACTCAATCTGTTCCATCTGCGCCGCATCACGCAGGGGCTGCCGCCGCTTGGCAAAACGGTCCTTCGGCCGCTTGCCGCGACGATTGGGATGTCCGCCGCGACGGTCATCTGCTTTCAGGCGGTCACGCGGGCGCTGCATGCGGCGCCCGGCTCGGGCGCGGATAAGCTCGCGACACTGACGGCGATTGCAGTCGCGGTCGTCAGCTATGTGGTGCTGCTGCTTGCGCTGCGCGCGGTGGAGCGCGAGGATGTGATGATGCTGCCCGGCGGCGCAAAACTCGTAAAATGGCTGCGGCTATAACCGGTTTCACAACAAAGGAAGTAAAAAAATGATAGATTTCGAACTAAAAGACCAGTATTGCCTGGAGGATTTGCTCCACATCATGCGTATTTTGCGCGCACCGGGCGGCTGCCCGTGGGATCGGGAGCAGGACCACAAGAGCATCCGGCGCAATTTCATCGAGGAAACCTATGAGGCCATCGAAGCCATCGACGAGGACGACGCCGAGCACCTGAAGGAAGAGCTGGGCGACGTGCTGCTGCAGGTCGTGTTCCACACCGAAATGGAGCGCGAAAAGGGCGTATTTGACCTCGACGATGTGTGCGACGGCGTGTGCAAAAAGCTCGTTTTCCGCCATCCGCATATTTTCGGCGACGTCACGGTTGCGGATTCCGACGAGGTGCTGCGCAATTGGGACGCGCTCAAACGCGTGGAAAAGAGTCAAAAGAGCTCGACGGACAGCATGGTTGCGGTCGCGCGCAGCCTGCCGCAGCTCATCCGCGCGGAAAAAATCCAGAGCAAGGCGGCGAAGGTCGGCTTTGACTGGCCGGACGCATCGGGCGCGATGGACAAGGTGCGCGAGGAGACCGAGGAGCTGACACGCGCGATGACGGGCGATGGGGACATGGAGGAGGAACTGGGCGATCTGCTGTTTGCGGCGACGAATGCCGCGCGCCTGCTCAAAATCGATCCCGAGCATGCGCTCGAGCGCACCTGCGACAAATTTATCGACCGTTTTTCCTATATCGAGCAGCAGGCCAAGGCGCAGGGAAAGCGCCTGGAGGACATGACGCTCGAGGAGATGGACGCGCTGTGGGAGCAGGCAAAGCGCAAGTAAAAACAAGGAGTTTATAGATGAAAAAAGCCGATTTTATCACAATGATAGCAAACAAGACCGAGATGACCAAGAAGGATGCGGAAAAGGCGCTCGACGCGGTGCTCGAGTCGATTGAAGAGGTGCTGAGCGCGGGGGATAAGCTGCAGCTCATCGGCTTCGGCAGCTTTGAAGCCAAGGATCGTCCGGCGCGCACGGTGCGCAACCCCAAAACCGGCGAGAGCATGACCGTCGCGGCATCGACCGTGCCGGTGTTCAAGCCCGGCAAGCAGCTCAAGGAGAGGGTGAACGGATAACATGAGACTGGACAAATACCTCAAGGTCTCTCGCCTGATCAAGCGCCGCACCGTGGCGAACGACGCCTGCGATGCCGCCCGCATCGAGGTCAACGGCAAGCCTGCGAAGGCCTCCTATCAGGTCAAGGAGGGCGACATCATTGAGATTGCCTTCGGGCAGCGCACCATGAGGGTCGAGGTGCTCGCGATTGCGGAGCACGCCCTCAAGGCGGATGCCGCCGGACTGTACAGGGAGATCCTGTAAAAGAGCATAAAGCGTCCCGTGAGCGCATAGAAATAGTGCGTAACGGGGCGTTTTTATTTTACGGGGAAAGCGGAGGAATGGATATGCCGAGCGAGGACAAGGCGCGCCGCGGGGGCGCGGAACTGCCGAACAACCTGATTTTGGAGAGTCGCGCACACTTGAGCGTGACCGGCATTGTGGACGTCGAGAGCTTTGATGAGACGGTGGTGTCAATGGAGACGAGCGAGGGCATGCTGATCGTGCGCGGCAGCGGACTGCATGTGGAAAAGCTCAATTTGGAGAACGGAGAGCTTGCGCTCACCGGCGAAATTGCATCGCTCGAATATGAGGATCGCGCGAATGCACGCGGTGGGCTGCTTGCCAAGCTGTTTGGCTGATGGAAATTTCAATCGCGGTGCAGACGCTCGTGTTTCTCAAGTCCATCCTGCTCGGCACCGCGCTGGGTGTCATTTACGATGTGCTGCGCGCCGCGCGCCGCACTGCGCGCGCCGGCGTTGGCGCGACCGCCGCATATGACGCGCTTTTTTGGATGATCTTGCTTCCGGCACTGTTCGTGTTCGTGCTCACTGCGGCAAACGGAGAGGGGAGAGGATACATCCTGCTGGGTATGACGCTGGGCGGTGCGTTGTATTTTTTGACGCTGTCGCCCCCGCTGCTCACCCTGCTGTGCTGGTTGAGCCGCATGCTGCGCACGCTCGGCCGCATACCGCGCCGCGTGTGCATGCGCGTGAAGGAATTTACCGAAAAGCACCTGCATTGGGTGGATCCTGATAAAAAAATCAAAAAGAATTTGCAAAAGCTCTTCCATTTCCATGGAAAGTAGTTTAAACTATAGGGGATAGTATAGTGACCCAATCAGGCAAAGCGGGAGGGCGAATCGTGAAAAGCAAAAAAAAGCGCCGCGTGCCGGCAATCGTCAAGATGGCACTGTTTTGCTTTGCACTCTATGCTGCCGTTTCGCTCATCCACCTGCAAATCAAAATCAGTGACAAGAGCGTGCGCATTGCACAGCTTGATGCGGAAATTCGGGAGCGCACCATGCAAAACGAAACGCTTCGCAGCGTGATTGAAAAGGGTGCGTCGGATGAGGACATCGCCTCGGTTGCGCGCAGCAAGCTGGGGTACGCATATCCGCAGGAGCGCGTATTCATCGATGCTTCAAGTCAGTGATAAAACACAGACTATCCTATTAAAAATAATGAAAAAGCATGGAGGACGGAACGGAAGATATGGGTTTGGTTATAGGTTCGATCTTGGAGGGAACGGTTACTGGAATCACCAAGTTTGGTGCTTTTGTGTCGTTGCCGGAGGGAAAATCGGGAATGGTGCACATCTCTGAGGTCGCCAACTCCTATGTCAATGATATCAAAGACTTCCTTACGGAAGGTCAGCAGGTCTCCGTCAAAATTATCAACGTCGATAACGAGGGCAGAATCAATCTGTCCATCAAAAAGGCGCAGCCGCAGGATGCGGCACCGCAGCCCGCGCCGCGTCCGGCGTTTGAGCGCCGTCCCCCGCGTCCGCGCGGCGGCGCACCCCGCGGTGCGCGTCAGCCGGTCGATCCCGCGTCTATGACGTTTGAGGATAAGCTCAAAATGTTCATGCAGGACAGCGAAAGCCGCCTGTCTGACATCAAGCATAACAACGACCGCAAAAGCGGCGCGCGCAGAAAGAAATAGCCACTTAAAACCGAGGTTCGCCTCGGTTTTCTTTCCGTAAAGCGCATTTGCACACAACCTCACAGCAAAAAAATGGCGCCCCTCCGATGGAGAGACGCCTAAAAGTAGGATTGTGGGGATAAAGATATGAACGGTGCATCGGTGATTTCCATCACCATGACTATA
>CAZOJP010000028.1:0-29356 GCA_964580155.1 uncultured Intestinibacillus sp.
TGTGCTCTATCCAGCTGAGCTATATGGACGTGTCTGATATATGATTATAGCCCGACCAAAGTCGAACTGCAATCCCTTATTTAGTTTTTTTGAGGTGACCGTTGTAACGCAACCTTAGGAGGCGTGTGCTCTATCCAGCTGAGCTATATGGACGTAGTTCGTTTTCTGCTTCCTGCGCAGCGTTTAGAGGGTGGGGTGCGCGCAAAAGGGTGCGGCAGGCACACAAAACTGTGGGCGCGTTGCGGCACATTTAATCATACCGTACCCGTGCAAAAAAGTCAACAGACTTTGACATTTGAGCATTTCGCTCAAAAAAAGATAATTCGTTTGCAGCAGACTGGCAAAAAATGCGTGCCGATATTTTACTTTGGGTAAAAATGTGGTATGATATAATTGTTGAAGAATTTGGATTTGGTTTTATAATCGAAAATGATAGAAGAAACGGAGTGAATCAACAGTGCAACTACACATCACAGAGACCGTGCTGCGTGACGCGAACCAATCGCTCATGGCAACCCGGCTGCCGATGGCAGATTTCGAGGCGGCGCTCGACCTGATGGACAGCGCAGGCTACCATTCGGTGGAATGCTGGGGCGGTGCAACGTTTGACTCCTGCCTGCGGTATTTGAGCGAGGATCCGTGGGAGCGTCTGCGCGTCATTCGCAAGCACATGAAGAATACCAAGCTGCAAATGCTGCTGCGCGGCCAGAATCTGCTCGGATATCATCACTATTCCGACGATACCGTGCGCCGGTTTGTGCGAAAATCAATCGAAAACGGCATGGACATCATCCGCATCTTTGACGCGCTCAACGACATGCGCAACATCGAAACCGCGGTGGACGAGTGCCTGAAAAGCGGCGGCCACGCACAGGGCGCGATTTGCTACACGATCAGCCCGATCCACAACCTCGAGCTATACGTCGGACTGGGCAAGCAAATCGAGGCAATGGGCTGCAATTCGCTGTGCATTAAGGATATGGCCGGCATAATGAGTCCGCAGGTCTGCTTTGATCTTGTCCGCGCGCTCAAAAAAGAGATTTCCATTCCGATTTATGTCCACACGCACGCGACAACCGGTCTGGGTGCGATGACGTACCTGAAGGCCGCGGAAGCGGGCGCTGCAGGCATCGATTGTGCAATTTCCGCCTTCGCAGGCGGCACGAGCCAGCCTGCGACCGAGTCTCTCGTGTATACGCTGAACGAAATGGGCTACGACTGCGGCGTGCAGCGCGACGCACTCAAAAAAATCAACGATTTCTTCATACCGGTTAAGGATAAGTTCGTCGCGCAGGGCACGCTCGACCCCTATGTGCTCGGCACCAAGGCGGATGCGCTCGTGTATCAAATTCCGGGCGGCATGCTGTCCAATCTGGTCGCGCAGCTCAAGGCGCAAAACGCGATGCACCGTCTGGACGAGGTGCTGGAGGAAACTCCGCGCGTGCGCGCCGATCTGGGCTATCCGCCGCTCGTCACACCGCTGTCCCAGATGGTCGGTGTGCAAGCGACTGTCAATGTGCTGCTCGGCGAGCGGTACAAGAACATCGGCAAGGAAATTAAGGCATACATCCGCGGAGAATACGGCAAGGCGCCCGGCGCGATTGACGAAGCGCTTGCGCACAAGGTGCTCGGCGACGAGCAGCCCCTGCAGGGACGCTATGCGGACACGCTCACGCCGGAATTTGACGAGGCAAAGGCCTATCTCGGCGATCGGGCGCACTCCGAGGAGGACGTGCTGAGCTATATCGCCTTCCCGCAGCAAGCGGAGCAGTACTTTAGCAAGCGCGACAGCGGTCTGCCGCTGCAGGTATCCTACAGCATTCGGGAGGTACAATAATGGGCATCGCGAAAATGAGCGCACTGGAAGCGCTCCTGATCTCGGTTTCGGGATTTTTCATTGTCTTTGTTGTGCTCGCGGGGCTTGCACTGATGATTGTGCTCATCTCGCGCGCGGCGGGTTCGCTGGCGCACAGCCCTGCACCGGCCGGCCCTGCACCTATGCCGGCGCGGACAGCGCATCCCGCGCCGCCTGCCGCACCGGTTCTGCCGGTCGCATCGACCGCGCAGACCGCGCCCTACGGCGGCACGGTGACCCTGTCCGGCGTCGATGATCTGACGGCCGCATGCATTATGGCGATTGTCAGCGACGAGATCGGCGTACCGCTCAGCGCGCTCACCTTCAAGTCTATTAAGGCGATCTAAGGCGCAAAAATGCGCAATAACGTCCGATTTAACGTTTGGGGGAAATGAAAATGAAATATATTGTAACGCTCAACGGCAAACAGTACGAGGTCGAGGTCACGAAGGGACAGGCCACCGCCATGCCGGCCGGCGACGCGCCCGTGATCGCGGCGACACCTGCACCGGCTGCACCTGCACCGGCGGCGCCTGCTGCCGCTGCCGCCCCTGCCGGCGCGGAAACCATTTCTTCGCCCATGCCGGGCACGATTTTGCAGGTCAAGTGCGCCGCGGGACAGGCGGTCAAGCGCGGCGAGATTCTGTTCATTCTGGAAGCCATGAAAATGGAAAATGAGATTTTTGCGCCGCATGACGGCACGGTGTCCTCGGTGGCCGTCGCACAGGGCGCGGTCGTCGATACAGGTGCCGTGCTGTGCACATTGTGAGGGGAGGTCTGAAAAATGCAGTTCTCCTTTTCTGGGGTCATAGAAAAAATCCTGCTTGAGTCAGGCTTTGCCGCAATCGCGGCCGACCCGAAGATTCTCATCATGCTCATCGTGGGCTGCGTGCTGCTCTACCTCGGCATCGTCAAAAAGTTCGAGCCGCTGCTGCTTGTGCCGATTGCGTTCGGCGTGCTCATGGCGAACTTTCCGCTGACCGGCATGCTGACGGAAAACAGCGGTCTGCTCTGGTTCTTCTACCAGGGGGTGGAAAAGGCGATTTATCCGTCCATCATCTTTCTCGGCATCGGCGCGATGACCGATTTCGGGCCGCTCATCGCGCGCCCGTCCTCGCTGCTGCTCGGCGCGGCGGCACAGCTCGGCATTTTCACGGCGTTCCTGCTCGCGCTCGCGCTCGGATTTCCCGCACCGGTCGCGGCGGCAATCGGCGTCATCGGCGGCGCGGACGGCCCGACCTCGATTCTGGTCGCGTCCCGTCTGGCGAAGGACTATCTGCCCGCGATCGCCATCGCCGCCTATTCCTACATGGCGCTCATTCCGCTTATCCAGCCGCCGATTATGCGGCTGATGACCACGCAAAAGGAGCGCGAGGTCGAAATGGTGCAGCTTCGCACGGTGTCCAAGGCGGAAAAGATCGTGTTCCCGATCGCGGTCAGCATTCTGGTCATCCTGCTCATTCCGGATACCGCGCCGCTGATCGGCATGCTCATGCTGGGCAATCTGTTCCGCGAGAGCGGTGTGGTCGATCGTCTGTCCGACACCGCGCAGAACGCGCTCATCAACATTGTCACGATTTTCCTCGGTCTGTCGGTCGGCTGCAAGGCGGTCGCGGAAACCTTCCTGACATGGGAGACGATTAAAATCATCATCCTCGGTTTGCTCGCGTTCATCCTGTCGACGGTCGGCGGTGTGCTGTTCGGTAAGATCATGTACATCGCGTCGGGCGGCAAGATTAACCCGCTCATCGGCTCCGCAGGCGTGTCCGCCGTGCCCATGGCGGCGCGCGTGTCGCAGGTCGAGGGGCAGAAGGCGAACCCCGCGAACTTCCTGCTCATGCACGCGATGGGCTCGAACGTGGCGGGCGTCATCGGCTCGGCAGTCGCGGCGGGCTTCCTGCTCAAGGTGTTCGGCGCATAAAATCATATCAGGTCAAAAAAGCCGGAGGGAACTCCGGCTTTTTTGCTGCCCGAAAAACGCTTGTACAGGGCAGCGCGGGTGCATCTTGTAAGCGCTGCGCACGAGCGCGCTTGCAAACGCACCGGAGAGCACGGGGCAGTTTTCGTGTAGGGAGCAATTTTGGCAGCGCGCAGCGGGTCGTTTGAGAGAGAAAGCGAGAAATGCAGCACAATCAGACTGGGATGTGCAGACCGACGGTATACCGCGGATTTGATGTAACAGGTTACATATTAAAGAGCAAAATGGATAAAAAACGAGAGACATATTTATAAGAAATAGATGAAATTCTAAAAGGAGAAGAAAAGATGATTGCTTTTTGTGCGAAATGGTGATAGATTAAACGTATCAACAGGGCTTACAGCAGGGAAAACGGCACAAGCTCTTTTTGAAAGACGACAATGTAACCGCTTACATCAGTGAGGAAAGTCAAGTGAACCCGACCATCTACGACGTATCCCGACTGTCCGGTGTGTCCACCGCAACCGTTTCGCGCGCCTTTTCCGATCCGTCGCGCGTGCGGGAGGACACCCGCCGCCGCGTGTTCGAAGCCGCCGAGCTGCTGCACTATTCGCCCAACGCCATCGCACGCGCCATGGCGCGGCAGCGCACAGACAAAATCGCGTTCCTCATCTGCAAGAAGGATGCGACCATCCTCGATGAATTCTATGCGGGTATCTGCGAGGGCATCATGCAGGAGACAAACCGCTCGGACTACCAGCTCGTTATTTCAACGGCGGCGGACTGGAGGCTCGCCTCGGACAGCGCGCAGCGCAAGCAGATCGAAGGTGTCATCCTCGGCGGCAACGCGCCGGCGGATCTGGTATCCGAATTTCAGACACAGCGCATCGCGGTCGTGCTTGTCAACAACCGCATCCCCGGCCACGAGCTGCCCTGCATCCTGTCGGACGAGACGGACGGCGTGCGTCAGGTGCTCACGCATCTCGTCGCGCGCGGACACCGCAAGATTGCCATGCTCTCAGGGCGCTTTTCCCCCTACATCAGCAGCGAGCGATACCACGCATTTTTACAGGTTGCGCAGGAGCTCAACATTGCGCTGCACGCGCAGAGCATCAAAATGTGCGATCCCGAAATCGAAAGCGCGACGGACGCGGCCATCGAGCTGCTGCGTCTGCCCGATCGTCCCACCGCGGTTTTCGCCTCAAACGATATCATTGCGGCGGGCACGCTCAAGGCGGCGGTGCGGCTCGGTCTGCGCGTGCCGCACGACCTTGCGGTCGTCGGCTATGACGACTCCACCATCTGCCCGATGCTTGAACCCGCGCTGACCTCGGTGCACAGCAAGGTGCGCAGCATGGGACGGCTGAGCGTGGAGTGCATGACCGCGCTGCTCGCAAACGAGCCGGTTTCCCAGCTATCAACCGTGCTGCGACCCGAGCTCATCGTGCGCGGCACCACCTGATTTGACCTAAATTTTACAAAGTCTTGCGGCGGATATGACAGGGTGCCGCTATACTGTGCGTTGTGTGGTTTAAAGGAGGAAGAATATGAAGAAAAGATCCGTCACGGTGGTGCGCGGCATTGTTCTGGCGCTGCTTCTGTTTGTGGCACTGTTTCCGATCTACTGGCTTGTCGCAATGGCGATTCGGCCGGCAAGCGAGATGACCGGACACATTGCGGTCATCCCCCATACGCTGACGATGGAGCACTTCCGTGAGCTGTTCGTGGGCAAGGGCTTCGGGCAGGCGATTAAGAACAGCCTGCAAACGACGAGCGTGTCGCTTGTTTTGTCCCTGTCGTTCGGTATGTGCGCGGCCTACATCATTTCGCGCCGGCGCTTCCGGTTCGGGATGAAGAAGCCGCTGACCTACTGGGTGCTGCTCGTGCGTGTGCTGCCGCCGGTGGCATTCACGATTCCGCTGTACACCATGTTTTCCAAGCTCGGTGTGCTCAACAGCAAGGTGCCGCCCACGCTCGCGTGCGTGCTCATCAACATCCCTCTCATCGTGTGGTTTATGATCAGCTTCTTTCAGGATCTGCCCGAGGACATTGAGGAAAGCGCGCAAATCGATGGCGCGACCGAATGGCAGCTGTTTTATAAAATTGTGCTGCCGCTGGTCGCTCCGGGCATCGCGGCGATCGCCATGCTGTCCTTCATGTATGCGTGGAACGAATATACATACAGCATCATCTTTGTACGCAGCCCCAGCAACTATACGGTACCGCTTGCGCTCGCCGTGCTCAATACCGAGGACAACCTGACAAACTTCGGTCTGGTCGCGGCAGGCGGTGTGATTTCGGTCATCCCGATCACGCTGTTCGTGATTTTCGCGCAGAACTATCTCATCAGCGGACTGTCCAGCGGCGCCGTAAAGGAATAAAACAAATCGTATCAGTACAATATTTGCCAAAATTATGAGGAGGAGAATCATGAAAAAGCTACTAGCAATGACACTTGCAGGTGCAATGACACTCTCAATGGCAGCGTGCGGCAACAGCGGGGGAGCGCAGACGCCGTCCGATCCCGGAGCAAATCCCGGCACACCCACCGATTCGCCCGCAAAGCTCACCCTGATTTTGCGCGGCGGCACCTATGCCGATGTCATCAAGGAGGCCCTGCCGCAGTTTGAGAAGGACAACAACTGCAAAACCGAGGTGCTCGATCTGGCGTTTGACGACCTGCACAGCAAAATCGCGCTGGACGCGGTCAACCAGCAGGGCGCATACGATTTGTGCATGGTCGACGGCTCGTGGATGGCGGAATTTACCGCGAACAACGTGCTGGCGAACCTGTCCGAGATGGGCTACAGCTTTGACGACGATATTATTCCGCAGACCACAACCATCTGCAAGGTAGACGACAACATTTACCTCGCACCGTATTTCGGCAACGTCACCGTCATGCTGTACAACAAGAAGCTGGTTGAGGATGCAGGCTACAAGCCCGAGGACATCCAGACCTGGGACGACATCAGCAAGATTGCACAGTCCGCGAATGCCGCGGGCAAGAAGGGCTTCCTGATTCGCGGCGGCAGCCCGGATAATATCGTGTCCGACTTCATTCCGCACCTGCTCGTCAACGGCGGCTGGGTCGTGGATGACAACAACAAGCCGACCGTGGACACCGCGCAGTTCAAGACGGCGATGAAACAGTACACCGACCTTTATAAGCTGGGCGGCACGATGGACAAGGACGACATCGTCGCGGCAATCGACAACGGCGACGCGGCGCTTGGACAGGGCTGGCCGGGCTGGTACGTCCCGCAGGCGGACAGCAACGCGAGCTACACCGTAATCCCGACCAAGCTGAATGCAAACGACACCGCGAAGAGCACCTCGATGTACGGCGTCTGGACGGTCGGCATTCCGAACAACAGCCAGAATAAGGATCTTGCACTCAAGCTGCTCGAATACGTCATGAGCGCGGACACCCAGCTCGCGTCGATCGACAACGGCGGCGTGCCCTGCCGGTACAGCTGCCTGCAGAACAAGGACGTTCTGGCGAAGTATCCGCATCTGGAGATCGTGTGCGCGGCGCTGGAGTCCGGCGTGTATCGTCCGGTTATCGAGGAGTGGAACGATTTCACCACCATCCTCGGCACCGAGATGGACGGCATCATTCAGGGCACCAAGACAGCCGATGCTGGGCTGAAGGAAGCCCAGTCGCAGCTCGACGCGCTGCTGGCATAATGAACGCGACGTAAAAATGCTGGTGAGGCAGGGCGCCGGACACTGGGCGGCGCCCTAAAATGGACTGGAAACGAGAGGCAGACCTATGGAACGAATGCTTGCAAAAGCCAAAGCGCAGCGCGCGCCCCGACTGGGCGAGCGGGCGTTTCCCCGTTTGATGACCGCACCGACGCTGCTCGTGCTCATCGTACTGACGGCATATCCGCTGATTTTCACCTTTATTTATAGCTTTACCGACTATAACTATTTAAAAGGTGCGGATTCCGCGAACTTCATCCTGCTGAAAAACTATGCGTCGCTGTTCCAAAACAGCTACTTCCGGCAGGCGATGTTTAACACTATTTTGTTCACGATTTGCGCTGTATTCTTAGAAATGGTGCTGGGGCTGCTGGTTGCAGTGTTCGTGAACAGCCTGCGCCGGGGCCAGAAGATCGTGCGCACGCTGCTGCTGCTGCCGTATCTGCTGCCCGCGGTCACGGTTGCGCTGAGCTGGAAAATGATGCTGTCCTCCAACTACGGCATCGTAAACCAGGTGCTGAGCACCTTCGGCCTGCCGGTATTCAACTGGTTCATGGACACGCGCACCGCCTTTGGCATGATTCTGCTCATCGACGTTTGGCAGAACGTTCCGTTCGTGTTCCTGCTGCTGTACGCTTCGCTGCAATCGGTTTCGGAAAGCCAGTATGAAGCCGCGCGCATCGACGGCGCAAACACCGTGCAGCAGTTCTTTTCTATCACCATACCGAACATCAAAAACGGGCTTGCGCTGTGCGCGCTGCTGCGCACAATCGACACCTTCCGCCTGTTTGAAAAGGTCAACATCCTGACAGGCGGCGGCCCCGCGGGCACCACCTCGACCATCACGCAGTTCCTGTACAATTACGGCATCAAAAACCTCAAATTCGGCTTTGGCAGTGCCGGTGCAATCGTCATGACGCTACTCGTGCTGCTGCTGTCGAGCTTCTACATTAAGAAGGCGATCAAGTAAATGGATAAGATGCAACTGACATTTGTCAATGTCGGCTATGGCGAAGCGATTTTGCTCGAATGTCCGGACGAAGCCTGCGATGGCGGTGTGTTCACCGCACTCATCGACGGCGGCGGCGCCGAGCAAGCCGAGTATGTGGGCGCAACCGGACGCATTCCCCTTGCGGATTATCTTGCGCAGCGCGGCGTGGAGCACATCGACCTTGCGGTCAGTACGCATATCCATGAGGATCATCTGTCGGGCATGCTGCCCGCGCTGCGCCGCACGCCGCCGCGTGTTTTCTGGCACACCCTGACGGAGGACCTGTGGCGCGCGATGCCTCCGCTTGATTCCGCGCTGCCGCAGTGCGTATCGGCCCACAAGTTTGCGCGTGCGCTTGCGGATTATCACACGCTGTGCGGCGAACTGACGGACGCGGGCTGCGCGCTCACAACCGTGCAGGCAGGCGATCCCATTCCGCTGTGCGCCGGACTGATCGCGCACGTTCTCGCGCCGAGCGGCGCGCGCGCGCGCCTGCTTGAGGAGCGGCTGCGCGATCTCTATGCGATGCCGCAAACGGAAAAGCTCAATCAAGCGGATGCCGAAATGAACAATTACAGCATTGTCCTGATGCTGCAGTATGGGGACACGCGAATCCTGCTGCCGGGCGACACAAATGCCGCGGGCTACCGCGACATGGATGGTGCGCTGCACGCGCATCTGTTCAAGCTCGGGCATCACGGGCAGCGCGACAGCGCAACACCCGCGCTGCTCGACGCGATTTCTCCCGCGCATGCGGTGTGCTGCGCTTCGAGCGACCGCCGGTACGAAAGCGCGCACCCTGCGCTGCTGCGCGAACTGGCGCAGCGCGGCATCTCGTGCTGGTTTTCCGATTGTCCGCCGCATTTTGACGGCTCGACTCCGCCGCCGCATCACGCGCTGACCTTCACGATTGGCATGCACGGCGACATCGCCGCGCAGTATGTATGAACAAAAACAGGCATTGCCGTTTGAATACGGCAATGCCTGTTTTTATCGCAGCAGCGGCAGCAAAAGAGCGAGCACAAAGACGAGCAGCAGCACGAGCGCGGCCGCCGTGAGGTAAAACGCGCGGTTAAAGCGCGCGGGCTGCGGCGGAGCGGACTGTGCCTGCCGCGCAAGCTCGTCCTCGGACAGGCTGCCCAGCGCAAGCTGCGCCAGCGTTTCCTCATCGATCGGGGCGCGGTCGTCCTGCGCGGCCCAAACGGTCAGCACCTCGTGCGCATCCGCAATGCGCGTCCGGTCGACGAGCACGGTCACACCGTAAACGGACGAGCCCAGATAGACCTTTGTAATCTGTCCCGGCTCGCGGTCGCGCAGCGCGGCGGGGATGCCTGCGTTGCGCAGGGCTTCGCAAATCATTTCGCCGTCCATCGAGGTTGCGGCCTCATAGACCGGCACCGGATCGGTGGGCGCATCGCACACGGGGGCGCGCGGCGCGGCGTGCGGCTCGTCCGAAAGCGGCACATGGCAGTCCGCGCATTCGGTGAAGCCTGGGCGGTATTCCGTGCCGCATTGGGGGCACCAGGGCATATCAGTCTCTCCTTTCTGGTTTGAAAAAGGCTTTGGAGGTGCTCCAAAGCCTTTTTTGTGCGTTATTTGATGTGGTCAAACAGGTTCGTAAAGTCAAAGGTTGCAAAATAATCCTGCGGTGTTTCCGCACGGCGGATGAGCTCGGTCGAGCCGTCCTCGCGCAGCAGGATTTCCGCGGAGCGCAGCTTGCCGTTGTAGTTGTAGCCCATCGAGAAGCCGTGCGCGCCCGTGTCGTGGATGAACAGATAATCGCCGTCGCTGATCTCGGGCAGCATGCGGTCGATTGCGAATTTATCGTTGTTTTCGCACAGACCGCCGGTTACGTCATACTTGTGGTCGCACGCGTCGTGCTCCTTGCCGAGCACGGTGATGTGGTGATAGGCGCCGTACATCGCAGGGCGCATGAGATTTGCCGCGCACGCGTCGCAGCCGACATATTCCTTATAGGTGTGCTTGTGGTGGATGCACTGGGTGACGAGCGCGCCGTAAGGCCCGGTGATGAAGCGGCCCATCTCGGTGTAGATGGAAACATCGCCCATGCCCGCAGGCACGAGGATTTCGTCAAACGCCTTGTGCACACCCGCGCCGATGGCGAGGATGTCGCTGCCGGCCTGATCGGGACGGTAGGGGATGCCCACGCCGCCCGACAGGTTGATGAACGCGATGTGCACACCGGTTTCGCGCTGCAATTCGACCGCGGTTTTGAAGAGGATGCGTGCGAGTGCGGGATAGTATTCGTCCGCGACGGTGTTGGACGCGAGGAACGCGTGGATGCCGAAGTGCTGGACGCCCTGCGCCTTGAGCTTTAAGAAGGCCTCGGTCATCTGCGCGCGCGTCATGCCGTATTTGGCCTCGGCAGGTGTGTCCATGATTTCGTTGTTGATCTTGAAATCGCCGCCCGGATTGAAGCGGCACGACATGGTCTCCTGAAACGGTGCGATTTTGCCGTAATAGTCGATGTGGGTGATATCGTCAAAGTTGATGATCGCGCCCAGCTTGGCTGCGCGCGCAAAATCCTCGGCAGGCGTGACGTTTGCGGAAAACATGATGTCGGTGCCGACAAGACCGACCGCTTCGGACATTTGCAGCTCGGTATAGCTCGAGCAGTCCGCGCCGAAGCCCTCCTCCTTGAGGATTTGCAGCAGGCGCGGCGTGGGGGTCGCCTTGACCGCAAAATATTCACGAAAGCCCGGATTCCACGCAAAAGCGCGGCGCACCTGACGGGCGTTTTCGCGGATGCCCTTTTCATCGTAGAGATGGAAAGGGGTCGGGTAACGCTCGGCGATCGCGCGGACCTGCTCGAGCGTTACGAAAGGTTTCTTTTCCATGATACACTTCCTTTGGCGATAGGGTGGATCTTTTAGTCGTTTTTGCCTAAAATGCGTTCAAAGCGGCGGCGCAGTTCGTCTTCGCGCCGTGCGGTTTCCTCGAGATCGATACGCAGAATGCGGTCATCCTCATACTCGACAATCATCCCTTCGCCGATCATGGCGGGGGCGTTGGCGCGCGGAATGTTGCGCATACCGTCTTCGGTTTCAAGCACCACAAAATCGCCCTCAAAGCGATCGACCGTGGCGATCTGTTTCATGCTGCATTCTCCTTTGGATTGGAAGCGGAGCCGATGGGCGGTGACAGCGGCAGAACCACCGTGCTGTCTTCGGCGGTGTTGAAAATTTGATCGATGCCTGCCTCGGTAAGACGGGCGACTACAGAGTCGTGCGGATGGCCGTAGGAGTTATCCTTTCCGCAGGAGATGACCGCAATACGCGGCGACATCGCCTTGAGAAAATCCGCGGATGAGGAGGTGTTGCTGCCGTGGTGGCTGACCTTGTAAAGGTCGCATGTAAGCGCGGCATTTTGCGCGACAAGCGCGCGCTCAATCTCTTTTTCCGCGTCGCCGGCAAAGAGCGCGCGCTCGGTGCCGGTGTTGACCATCGTGACGAGAGAGTAGTTGTTGAGGTTGTCAAAGCTTGCTTTGGGGGAGGGGCTGAGAAAGGTCAGCGTCACCCCGGAAAAGGTGAGCTTGTCGCCCGGAGTCGGGATGCTGGGGCGGAGCTTCTGCTTTTCGATGGCGTCCAGCATGCGGGAAAAGGCCTTGGTGTTCGTCGTCTTGTCCGGCATATAGAAGGCATCCGCCGGAAACGCTGCGAGCACCGCCGCCATGCCGCCGATATGGTCTTCGTGCGGATGGGTTGCAATGACCGCGCGCAGCCGCTTTACGCCCTGCTCCTTGAGATAGGATACGACGCTGTCGCCCGAATCGGTGGGGCCGGCATCAATTAAGACATAGTCCGACCCGAGCTGCAGCAGCGTGCTGTCGCCCTGTCCCACATCGATAAAGTGTGCGGAATAACCGGTTTGCGCGCCGGGATCGGGCAGCGCCGCCCGTCCGCCGAACACGATGCCGAGCAAAACCATGAGCGCGCCGACGACCTGTGGCACGGAGAGCTTGTAAGATTTTTTACGTGACACGGCTCAGACCTCCACGGGTGCGGCAGACGCACGATGTTTTGCGCAGAAACACAGGCCGATTGCCGCGATAAGCCGCGTATATAGAACGAATATGGCGGTTAAGGATGCGTTGGGTGATACAGTCATGGCGACCCTCCCTACTTTCGTTGTTTGCATACATAGATATTATAATAGAAGTAAGGCGGTTTTGCAAGAAAATGCCGCAGAGAAGTGCAATTTCTCTGCGGCACTCCACGGTATCCGTGTGTTTATGAAGGATGAAACGGTTACAGCGTCATGGCGCGCGCCAGCTTGCTGCGCGGCTCGGGACGCAGATAAAACGCGGCGGACAGGCGCGCGCCCAACGCGCGAAAGCCCTCCTCCGCGCCGGATTTGTACTCCAGCTCGATTTCGCACAGCGGCAGCTCGCGCGTGCCGCGCGACAGCGTGCCCGCGTCCAGCGCAAGCTCGGCGACCGCACCCTGATAGCAAAGCGTCAGCGCGCGGCGGAGGAAGTGCACGCGGCAAATCTCCGCAACGCCGGCCTGCGCAAGCGCGTGGCACAGCGCGGCAGGTGCGCCGGCCGCAGGCAGCGCGGCAAGCCCCTGCTCGATGGTGTGTGCCGGGCATTCGTATTCCTCGCGCACATGCTCCGCGCCGCCGGTGTGCACATCGCACTTGAGGCAGCACACGCTTTCGCCGTTTTCAAGCCGCAGACGCAGCCCTGCCTTGCGCGCGGCGAGCATGCCGTCCGCCGTGTCGTAGTAGCGCGCGTCCATGTCGTAGCGGACGCGCGCGGTGCATAGCGGAGCCGCCCATGCGGCGATCTCATCCTGCAAACGCGCATCTGCGCGCCATTTCAGTTCGCGCTCCATCGCAATCTCCCCCCCCCCGTCAGCGGATTTGGCCGTTGCCGTATACGATATACTTGGTCGTCGTGAGCGCTTCCAGCCCCATCGGGCCGCGCGCGTGCAGCTTTTGCGTGGAAATGCCGATTTCCGCGCCGAAGCCGAATTCACTGCCGTCCGTGAAGCGCGTCGACGCGTTGACATAAACCGCCGCCGCATCAACCTCGGCGAGGAAGCGCTGCGCGGCATCGTAGCCTGCGGTGACGATGGCTTCGGAGTGACCGGTGCCGTAGGTGCCAATGTGGTCGATCGCCTCGTCGAGCGAGTCGACGACCTTGACGGAAAGCTCGAAGTCGAGATATTCGCGGCCCCAGTCCTCCTCGGTCGCGGGGATGACCGCATCGCCGAGGATGGCGCGCGTGCGCGCGCAGCCGTGCAGCCGGACCTTGTACGGCGCAAGGCCGTCCGCCGCGAGGGGCAGAAAACGCTCGGCAACCGACGCGTGCACGAGCAGACCCTCCGCCGCGTTGCACACCGACGGGCGCGTGCACTTGGCATTGACGATAATGTTCTGCGCCATGGCGAGGTCGGCGTGCTCGTCAACATAGATGTGGCAGTTGCCCGTGCCGGTCTCGATGACGGGCACGCTTGCATTTTCCACAACGGCGCGGATTAGCCCGGCGCCGCCGCGCGGAATGAGCACATCGAGATAGCCGTTCAGCCGCATCATGCGGTTGGCGCTGTCGCGCGAGGTGTCCTCGATGAGGTTGATTGCATCCGCCGGCAGTCCTGCCTGCTCCAGCGCGCCGCGCATGAGTGCGGCAAGGCAGGACGAGGAGTGGATCGCCTCTTTGCCGCCGCGCAGCAGACAGGCGGAGCCTGCCTTGAAGCACAGCGCCGCCGCGTCAACCGTGACGTTCGGGCGCGCTTCGTAGATGATGCCGATGACGCCCATGGGCACGCGCTGCGCGCCGATGCGCAGGCCGTTCGGCCGCGTGCGCATCCAGAGCACCTCGCCGATGGGGTCGCGCAGCGCGGCGACCTCGCGGCAGCCGTCCGCCATGGCCTTGATGCGCGCAGGGTTCAGGGTGAGCCGGTCGATGAGTCCGGAATTGAGGCCGATTTCATGTCCGTGCGCGATGTCGCGCGCATTAGCCTCGAGGATGTCGTGCACATGCGCTTCGAGTGCGTCCGCGATGGCATGCAGTCCGCGGTTTTTGTCGTCCATACCCAGACGGGCGACGGCGGACTTGGCCGCGCGCGCACGCTGCGCAAGCGTTATCAGGTCTGTCATGTGTCCCTTCTCCTTCCTACTGTAAACAGTGTTCCCACGGTCTCGCCCTCGACGATGCGGTAAAGATCCTCCGGGCGCTCGCCGTTTGTGATGAGCATGGGGATGCCCGCGTCCATGCACAGCTCGGCGGCGGACAGCTTGGTCGCCATGCCGCCGGTGCCGCCTGCCGTGCCCGCGCCGCCTGCAACGCGCCGCAGCTTGGCATCGATGACGCGCACCACGGGGATGAGCTTGGCCTGCGAGTTGCGGCGCGGATCGGAATCGAACAGCCCATCCATGTCGGTGAAGATGACGAGCAGATCGGCGTTGCACAGCCGCGCGACCACCGCGGACAGCGTGTCGTTGTCGCCGAAGGTGTCAATCGCCTCCAGCTCCTCGACCGCGACCGAGTCGTTTTCGTTGACGATGGGCAGCGCGCCCGTGCGCAGGAGTGCGTCAAAGGTGTTGTGCAGATTGTCGCGGCGCGCGTCGTCGATGATGTCGTGCCGCGTCAGCAGGATTTGCGCAACCGTGCGCCCGTATTCCACAAACATTTTATCGTAAATATGCATCAGCTCGCATTGGCCGACCGCGGCGGCCGCCTGCTTCATAGCAAGCTCCTGCGGCTTTTCGGTGAGTCCCAGCTTGCCCACGCCCACGGCGACCGCGCCCGAGGTCACCATGACCATCTCGTAGCCGCGGTTGGACAGATCGGACATGCAGCGCACAAGATGCTCGATGAGCCGGATGTTGAGCGTGCCGTTTGGGTAGGTCAGCGTCGAGGTGCCGACCTTGACGACGATGCGTTTGACCTGATCTAGCTCTAACAAAACAATAATCCCCCTCAAAATCCTCCGCATGTCACGCAGCAGAGGTACTTCTTGCATTTTAGCACAGTTTTTCGCGGGTTACAAGCGCGAAATTCCACAGAGGACGCGGTCGGGTTCGGCGCAATTTGTGCAAATTTTGTTTCGCAAATGCGCGCGAAACGTGGTATACTATATACTATCTATAGACATCAGAAAAATGGCCGATTTGGCTTTTCACGATAAAAATCAGGCAGGCTTGTGGAGGAGAACGGACAATGCGCAATCGAGTGACAATCCATATTGCGGGCGAAACATACACGATGCTCGCGCAGGAGAGTGAAGAATATATGCAGGAGGTCGCGAATCTGGTTGATGCGGAAATCAGCCGGGCGCGCAAGATTCCGGGCACATCGTCGATGCAATCGGCGGTGCTCGCGGGCTGCAACCTCGCAGACCAATACCTCAAGGCGGTCGAAGCGGCGGACAACCTGCGCGGACAGATGAAAAACTACCTGGAAGAATCCAGTCAGCTCCGCCGCGAGCTTGCGGAGGCGCAGCATCTGCTCGACGAGCTGACAGAGCCGGACGGCAAGCGCCACGGAGGGAAGAAATGACCCATCCCGAGCTGCTTGCCCCTGCCGGCTCCCTGGAGGGTGTGCGTGCCGCCGTGCAGAGCGGAGCGGACGCGGTCTATATGGGCTACGGTGTCTTCAATGCGCGGCGCGGCGCGAAGAACTTCACGCAGGAGGAGATGGCGCAGGCAATCGCCTACTGCCGCGCGCGCGGCGTCAAGACCAACATCACCTTCAACATTCTGGCGCTCGACCGCGAGCGGCGCGACGCGCTGGCCGATGCCCGATTTTTGCAGGAGGCGGGCGCGGATGCGCTCATCGTGCAGGATCTCGGTCTGGCGCGGCTGCTGCGCGAAAGTGCGCCCGCGCTCGCGCTTCACGCCTCCACCCAAATGACCATCCACACGGTCGAGGGTGCGCGCATCGCCAAGGAGCTGGGATTTTCCCGCGTCGTGCTGTCGCGCGAGTGCACACTCGAGCAGATTGCGCAGATTTCCGCGCAGGCCGGAGTCGAAACCGAGGTGTTCGTGCACGGCGCGCTGTGCATGTGCTATTCGGGGCAGTGCTACCTGTCGAGCGTCATCGGGCAGCGTTCGGGCAACCGCGGACTGTGCGCACAGCCCTGTCGTCTGGCCTATCGCTACGGAGACGACAAAAAATCGGGCTATCCGCTGTCGCTCAAGGATCTATCCCTTGCGGACTGGCTCGTCAAGCTGCGCGAAGCGGGCGTGGCCTCCCTCAAAATCGAGGGACGCATGAAGCGGCCCGAGTACGCGGCAATCGTCACAAAAATCTATGCCGACTTGCTGCGCGACGGACGGCGCGCAACAGCGCAGGAAAAAGATACATTACAAAAGGTATTTTCGCGCGACGGATTTACAGATGGTTATATTACGGGACAGCTGGGCGACGCGATGTTCGGCACCAAGACCGACGTACCGCTCGCGCAGGTGCAGGGGCTGTATGACGAGGCGGCGCACCGCTTTGACGAGGGGCGGGAAGTGCCGCGCGTCGGGGTTGCGCTCTCGCTGACCGCGGACGAAGCCGGACTGACCCTGTGCGCGGAGGACGGCGAAACGGCTGCCGTGACCGCGGCCGACCCTGCGCCGATCGAGCAGGCGAAAAACCGCCCGACAACACCGGAAATGCTGGAAAAATCCCTGCTTAAGACGGGCGGCACGCCGTTTTTCGTGCGGCAGTCCCACATCGCGCTGGGCGAGGGGCTTGCAGTGCCCGCGTCGCGCGTCAATGCCCTGCGCCGGCAGGCGCTTGACACACTGCTCGCGCAGCGCGCGGCCGCGCCGGTTCGTCCGTGGCACGCGCCCGCACCGGCGCAGCAGCAGGGCGCACGCGCGCCGTTTGCAGGCTACACGGTCGAGGTGCGCACGCTCGCGCAGGTGACAGATGCGCTGCTCGGCACCGCGCCGCGCGCGCTGTATGTGCCGCTGACCGCCCTTGCGGAGCAGCCGGAGCGCGCCGCGACGCTTGCGCATACGCTTCCGGTGGTCGCGGTGCTGCCGCGCATTTACAGCGAGGCGGAGCGTCCGGACATCGCGCGCATGCTGCAAGCTGTGCACGGCGCAGGTGTGACGGCCGCGCTTGCAGGCAACCTCGGACAGATTGAGCCGCTGCGCGCGCACGGCATGACGATTTACGGCGATTTTGGGCTGAACGTCATGAACTCGGATGCACTGGCTGCGCTCGCCGCGCTCGGTGTGCGGCGGCAAACGCTGTCGTTCGAGCTGCACCTGTCCCAGATGCGCGACCTTGCCAAGCCGATCGAAACCGAGCTGCTGGTGTACGGCGCGCTGCCGCTTATGATTTTTGAAAACTGCGCCATCCGGCGCCGCACAGGCAAATGCACCTGCGAGCACGCGCCCTGCGCGCTGACCGACCGCACGGGACGTTCATTTCCGCTGCTGCCCGAGTACGGCTGCCGCAACACGCTGCTCAACAGCCAGCCGCTCTACCTCGAGCGGCCGGACACCTACGACCGTCTGGGTGTGGACTATGCGCGCCTGCGCTTTACCACCGAAAGCCCGTCGCGCTGCGCGGAGATTGCACGCGCAATCACACAGGGCGAGCCGCTGTCCTTTGAGGAGGGCGCGACGCGCGGCCTGTATTTCCGCGGCGTAAACTAGGGGTCGCACCCATCCCAACAAACGAATTTTGCGCGATCTGCCCCATCGGGCGGCATTGTCGCGCATCACACAGGAGAGAAAATATGCAACCCAAACAAGTGATTTTGGCATCGGGTTCGCCGCGCCGGCGCGAGCTGCTCGGGCTGATTTGTCAGGATTTCACGGTGCTGCCGTCGGGCGCGGACGAAACGCTGCGCGCGGGCGCGCCGCTCGGCGCAGAAATCGTGCGGCTTGCCGCGGATAAAGCGCGCGACGTGCTGGGAAAAACCGGCGGGGCGCGCGCGGTCATCGGTGCGGACACCATGGTTGTGCTGGACGGCGTGCCGATGGGCAAGCCGCGCGATGAGGCGGATGCACGGCGCATGCTGCGCGCGCTTTCCGGACGCACGCACGAGGTGCTGACCGGCGTCGCGGTCGCGACGGACGACGGCGCGGTTGACGCGCGGCTGAGCGCCACCTCGGTCACCTTTTACGAGCTGACGGACGAGGAAATCGCGCGCTATGCCGCAACGGGCGAGCCACTCGACAAGGCGGGTGCGTACGGCATCCAAGGGCGCGGCGCGCTGCTGGTGCGCGGCATCGAGGGAGACTATTACAGCGTTATGGGGCTGCCGGTCGCGCTGCTCGCGCGCATGCTGCGCGCCGCGGATGCGATCTGACCCGAAGAGAGGACGGCACTGAACTTGCTCAAATTTTTTTCATCAAAAACCCTGATCGTCGTGCTCACAGTGGTTGCGCTGTGCCTCGGCATGGCGGTTTACAGCGGGGTGACAGGCAACGTTTCGCCCGTGTCCGCGGTGCTCGGCTTTGTCACCACACCGCTGCAAAAGGCGGTTTCGACCGCGACCGGCAAGGTGACGGATCTATACGACTACGCATTCCGTTACGAAAAGCTGCAGGAGGAGAACAGCACCCTCAAAAAGCAGGTGCGCGACATGGAGCAGCAGCAGCGCGACGCGGAGCTTGCCCTGAGCGAGAACGACCGCCTGCGTGCGCTGCTCGGCATTAAGGAGCGCAACCGCAGCTTTGAGTTTGAAATCGCCGAGGTGGTCGCGCGCGGCCCGGGCGACTGGATGAGCACGCTGACGCTGGACAAGGGCGCGAATGCGGGCATCGAAAAGGACGACTGCGTCATCACAGAGGATGGCATGGTCGGGTATGTGACCTCAATCGCGCCGACCTACTGCGAGATTACGACGGTCATTGACACCGATATGCAGGCAGGCGCGCTCATCTCGCGCACGCGCGACATCACGATTGCCGGGGGCGATTACGCGCTGATGAACGAGGGCACGCTCAAGCTGTCCTACCTCAAAAAGGATGCGGATCTCGTCATCGGCGACACGGTCGAGACCTCGGGGCGCGGCGGCGTGTTCCCGAAGGGCATCATGATCGGCACGATCGAGCGCATCATCCCCGAGGAGCACGGCGTATCCAATTACGCGGTTGTCAAGCCCTTTGTTGATGTGTCGACGGTTAAAAATGTGTTCGTCATCAAGAGCTTTTCCATCACGGACTAACCGAAACGGAGCAAAACTTATGCAAAGAGAACATATTCCGGTGGGCAAGATTGCGCTGTACGGCGTAATCCTTGTCGTGCTGTTTGTGCTCGAAAGCGCGAACGGAATGCCCGTGCGTGTGATGGGGCAGCGTGTCGATATTCTGCCCTTTGCGGTCGCGTCGGTCGCGCTGCTGGACGGGCCGGTTGAGGGCGCGGCGGTCGGGCTGATTGCGGGCGCGCTGTACGATTTGGGCTTTGTCGGCGCGGAGGGACTGTACGCGCTTTATTATCTGATCACCGGCATCGCGGCGGGGCTGCTCGGAGAGCGCTTTTTGCGGCGTGTGTTTCCGTCCGCGCTGCTGCTCGGCACGGGCATGATGCTGCTGCTCGGACTGTGGCGGTTTGGAATCATCTGGATTTTTGGGCGCACGAGCGAGCCGCTGCTTTACCTGCAATCGCTGAGCGGGCAGACCATGGTCGCCGCGCTGTTTTCCCCCATCGCTTATTTTGCGGTGCGCGCGGTCAGCCGGCGCTTCGTTCAGTCCGACACACCGTGAGCCTTTCCGAAAGAAGGAGTACCCCTTTATGGACAACAAAACCAAGCTGCTGCATCGCCTGATCGCGCTGTGCGGACTGCTGCTGCTCATTGTGGCGGGTGCGGTCGCGCGGCTGTTTTCCCTGCAAATCGTAAACGGCGAGCAGTACCAGCTCAAGGCGCAGCGCAAGCTGACCGGCAACCTGACCGTCACCGCGTCGCGCGGCGAAATTCTGGACCGCTACGGCAGGCCGCTCGTCACGAACAAGACCGTACTGTCGCTGCGCATCGACTATGCGTACTGGGACAAGGAAAAGCAAAACGGGAGCATTCTGGCGCTGGCGCAGCTTGTGCGCGCGGACGGCAAGAGCGTGGAGGATTCGCTGCCGATCAGCGCGGAGGCACCGTATACCTATACGGTGGCGGCGGATTCCACCGAGCGCGCCACGCTGGACAAGTACCTGAAAAAGAAAAAAATCGCGACGACGCCGGACGCGCCTGCGCTCGTCAGCGCGCTGCGCACGCTTTACGCGGTCGATCCTGCGTTGTCCGAGGCGGACGCGCGCACGATCGTCGGTGTGCGCTACGAGATGGACAAAGTCGGGTTTTCCATGTTCAACTCCTATATTTTCGCGCACGATGTCAGTCTGGATCTGATTTCCAAGGTCAAGGAGCACCACCGCGATTTTGCGGGTGTCGATGTCGAATCCGAGCCTGTGCGCGAATACCGCACCACCTATGCCGCCCATATCCTCGGCCGTGTCGGCAAAATGTATGCCGAGGAATGGAAGGGGCAAAACGGGGAGCCGGGCTATAAGGACAAGGCGGGCTACCGCATGAACTCGCTCGTCGGCAAGGACGGCATGGAGCTTGCGCTCGAGGAGTACCTGCACGGCACGGACGGCACACGCGCGGTCGAGACCAATATCTCCGGCAAGGTGACAGGGGAAGCCAGCGCAAGCCAGCCCAAGCCGGGCGACAACTGCATCCTGACAATCGACATCGCGCTGCAGCAGGCGACCGAGGAGGCGCTTGCCGCGCGCATCGGCGAAATCCCCGAGGCCACCGCGGGCGCGGCGGTCGTGGTGCAGGTGGGCACGGGCGAGGTGCTCGCGATGGCATCCTATCCGACCTACAACCTCGGCACGTTCAACCGAGACTATGAGCAGCTGGCGCAGGATCCGCTGACCCCCATGGTCAACCGCGCGACAAGCGGTCTGTATGCGCCCGGCTCCACGTTTAAGCCGGTCACCGCGGCCGCCGCGCTTGAGGAGGGCATCATCGGCACGGGCACCCGATTCACCTGCAACCATGCGATGAAATTCCTCAACCAAACCTTTAAATGCACCGGCACGCACGGCTCGATTGCGGTGGAAACCGCCATCCAGAAATCGTGCAACATTTTCTTTTACAATGTGGGCAACCTGATGGGAAAACAGGACCCCGAGGCGCTTGGCACCTGGGCGAAGGCATTCGGTCTGGGCGTCAAAACCGGCATTGAGCTGGGCGAAAAAACCGGTAAGGTCGCAACACCGCAAGGGCGCGAAAAGATGCTTGAGGACGCGCCCTATCTCAACGCGTGGCAGCCCGGCGATTTTCTGCAGGCATCCATCGGCCAGTCCGACAATATTTTCACCCCCATCCAGATCGCAAACTATGTCGCAACCCTCGCGAGCGACGGCAAGCATTATCAGGCGCGCCTGCTCAAGAGCATCAAGACCTATGATTACAGCCAAGTCGTCGTGGACGACAGCCCCAAGCTGCTCAATACGGTCGAAATGAAGCCGTCCACCATCAGCGCGGTCAAAACCGGCATGCACGACGTTGTGTCGGAGGGCGGCACCGCGGCGGCGGCGTTCCGAGACTATCCGATCGACCTCGCGGGCAAATCCGGCACAGCGCAGGTTGCGGGAAAGACCGATAACGGTTTATTTGTTGCGTTTGCGCCGTATAATAATCCGGAGATCGCAATCTGCGTCGTGATTGAGGGCGGCAAGTCGGGCGGCGGCGGTGCCGCACCCGTGGTGCGCGCCATTTTGGACGCTTATTTTGCAACAGACAGCGCGGCGGACAACGTGCCGCCCGAATATACGCTGCTGCCCTGAGTAATGCGCCGGCACAGGGGACAACGTGTGCGGTTTTTTCTCAAAATCGGCGCGAAAGCCTTGTAACCTGCGCGAATTTGGTTTATACTTTTGATATCACTGAAAGTTTCTTCAGGAGGGAAATCGATTTGAAGGTCATCGTGGTTGCGTCCGGCAAGGGCGGCACGGGGAAAACCTCGCTTTCCGCAGGTGTTTCCACCGCACTGGCACAGCTCGGGCGGCGCGTCCTCGTGATCGACGGGGACAGCGGGCTGCGAAACCTGGATCTTGTTCTGGGGCTGTCAGACAGCGTTGTATTCAGCTTTGACGATGTGGCGCGCGGCGTTGTTTCACTGCAAAAAGCGGCGGCGGCACATCCGCTCCAACCGAATCTTTTTATGCTCACCGCACCGGGCAACGTGCCCGCGCTCGCGGAAACCGGCATTCGCTCGCTCGGCGCGCAAGCGGAGGACATGGGCTTTGACTATGTCCTCATCGACGGCCCTGCCGGCCTTGCACCCGAGCTGCGCGCTTTTTCCGCCATTGCCACACAGGGCATCGTCATCACCACCCCCGAGGGCGCAAGCCTGCGCGGCGCGGAGCGCGTTGCCCGGCTGCTTGAGGAGGAAAATATTATGCGCATCCGCCTGGTCGTCAACCGTTTGCGCACGCAGCTTGTCCGGCATGGACTTGCCTCCAACATTGACGACGCGATGGACACCGCGGGCCTGCCGCTGCTCGGCATCGTCCCCGAGGATGAGGACGTCATCGCATGCGGCAACAGCGGCAGACTCATCATCGATTGCAAACGCGCCGGCGCGGCGCTCGCCTATCGCAACATCGCCAGACGATTGGAAGGCGAACGACTGCCCATCATGCGTCTGTGACGCGGACGGGCACCAGCGGCAAAACGGTATAGATACGAAAACGGGTTATGGAAAGGGGTCAAGGGCATGAATATAGCGCTTATCGCACACGATCGCAAAAAGGAGCTCATGGTTCAGTTTTGCATGGCATATTGCGGCATTCTATCCAAACACAGCATTTGCGCGACCGGAACAACGGGCAAATTTGTGCAGGAGGCGACCGGTCTGAAGATCGAGAAGTTCCTTGCGGGCATGCAGGGCGGCGAGGAGCAAATCTCCGCGCGCGTCGCCTATAACGAGATCGACATGGTGCTGTTTTTCCGCGACCCGATGTCGAACTCCCAGTACGAGCCGGATGTCCACGCGCTCGCGCGGCTGTGCGACATGCACAACATCCCGATCGCGACGAACTCCGCAACGGCGGAAATGCTCATCCTCGGTCTGGATCGCGGTGATCTCGACTGGCGCAACATCGTCAGTCCCAAGACCCGCTGACCGCTTGCACAACCTGAGCCCTCCCAAACGGGGGGCTTTTTGATGAAAAAATACGCAACAGGAGCAAGAAACATGGAAAAAATCAAACCACGCACCCTATCCGGGTTTATGGAGCTTCTGCCCGCGCGGCAGGCGCAGATGGAGCGCATCATGCAAACCCTGCGCGAAACCTACGCACTGTACGGTTTTACACCGCTCGACACGCCGCTGATCGAGTCCTCCGAGGTGCTGCTTGCCAAGGGCGGCGGCGAGACCGAAAAGCAGATTTATCGCTTCACCAAGGGCGACAGCGACCTGAGCCTGCGCTTTGACCTGACCGTGCCGCTTGCCAAATATGTCGCGCTCAACTACGGACAGCTCACATTTCCGTTCCGCCGCTTCCAGATCGGCAAGGTCTACCGCGGGGAGCGCGCGCAGCGCGGCCGCTTCCGCGAATTCTATCAGGCGGATATCGACGTCATCGGCGACGGCGCGCTCGACATCATGAGCGAGGCGGAAATTCCGTCCATCATCTATAAAACCTTCACCGCGCTCGGCCTGACGCGCTTTAAAATCCGCATCAACAACCGCAAGGTGCTCGGCGGCTTCTTCGAGATCCTCGGACTGAGCGAGCAGGCGGGCGACGTCATGCGCACGATTGACAAGCTGGAAAAGATCGGCGCGGACAAGGTGCGCGAAATTCTGACGGCGGACTTCGCCGTGCCCGCGGCGGCGGCGGACGAGCTGCTCGCCTTCCTCTCGACGACGGGCGGAACCGAGGGCATCCTCGCCGCACTCGAAGGCTACCGCGGCAGAAACGAGCGCTTCGATCAGGGTGCGGACGAGCTGCGCACGGTCGCGGGCTACATGACCGCGTTCGGCGTGCCGGCCGACCATTTCGAGATCGATTTGACCATCGCGCGTGGTCTGGACTACTACACCGGCACGGTGTACGAAACCGCGATGCTCGACCACCCTGAGATCGGTTCAATCTGCTCGGGCGGCCGCTACGATAATCTCGCAGAGTATTATACCGATAAAAAATTACCCGGAGTAGGTATTTCCATCGGCCTGACGCGCCTGTTCTATGTGCTCGGTGAGCAGGGCTACCTGAACGACGCCATGAACACCGCGCCCGCGGATGTGCTCATCCTGCCCATGACCGACGACCTTGCGCCCGCGATTTCGCTCGCGACCGCGCTGCGCGGCGAGGGCGTGCGCACCCAGCTTTACGGCGAAAACAAAAAGTTCAAGGCGAAGGTCGGCTATGCCGACAAGCTCGGCATCCCCTACGTCATCTTCCTCGGCGAGGACGAAATCGCGCAGAATGTCATCGCGGTCAAGGACATGACAAGCGGAGAGCAGACCAAGGACAGCTTTGAAACCGCACTCGCGCGTATCCGGAACGGACTTGCTGCGCGCGCGCAGGGCAAGGTCATTCTGGACACCCAAAACTGATAGTAAGGACGGATTTTTCATGAACGAAACCTCAATTCACGGTATGAAACGCACCCATCTGTGCGGTGAGCTGCGTCTGAGCGACGCAGGGAAGGAAGTGACGGTCAACGGCTGGGTCGACCGCGTGCGCGACAACGGCGGCGTGCTGTTTCTGCTCGTGCGCGACCGCGCAGGCATCGTGCAGTGCACCTTTGATAAATCGGTCAACGCCGCGCTGTTCGACGCTGCGTTTGCCTGCCGCACCGAATTTGTCGTTGCGGTGCGCGGCAAGCTCGTCGCGCGCGACGCGGCGGCAGTGAACCGCAAAATGGAGACCGGTGAGGTCGAGCTGATTGCGCAGGAGCTGCGCATTTTGTCCAAGGCGGAGACCACGCCGTTTGAAATCACGGGCGACAAGGAAGTCGGCGACCAGATTCGCCTGAAATACCGCTACCTCGATCTGCGCCGCCCGTCGATGCAGCGCGGCCTGATGACCCGTCACCGCATCACCCAGATTGCGCGCAACTACTTTGACGAGCACGGCTTCATCGATATCGAGACCCCGATGCTGACAAAATCAACACCGGAGGGTGCGCGCGACTATCTCGTGCCGTCCCGCGTCCATCCGGGCAAGTTCTACGCGCTGCCGCAGTCGCCGCAGCAGTATAAGCAGCTGCTCATGCTCGCGGGCATGGATCGCTACATCCAGATTGCGCGCTGCTTCCGCGACGAGGACCTGCGCGCCGATCGTCAGCCCGAATTCACCCAGATTGACCTTGAAATGTCCTTCGTAGAGCAGGACGACATCATGGAGGTCAACGAGGGCTTCATTCAGCGCGTGTTCCGCGAGGTGCTCGACGTGGAGATTGCGCTGCCGCTGCCGCGCATGCCGTGGATTGAAGCGATGAACCGCTTCGGCTCGGACAAGCCCGACCTGCGCTTCGGCTTTGAAATCAAGGACATCACCGATCTCGCGGCGCAGTGCTCGTTCAAGGTGTTCCGTGAGACCGCGGAAAACGGCGGCGCGGTGCGTCTGATCAATGTAAACGGCTATGCAGACAAGTTCCCGCGCAAGGAAATCGACAAGCTGGCGGACTTCGTCAAGACCTACCGCGCCAAGGGCCTTGCGTGGCTCAAGATTGCGCAGGACGGCTCCGTGACCTCGTCGTTTGCCAAGTTCCTGAGCGAGGAAGAGCTGGAAGCCATCAAAATCCGCGCGAATGCCCAGCCGAACGACATCATTTTCGTCGTGGCAGACCCGAGCTGGCAGGTTGCGGCGGTTTCGCTGGGCGCGCTGCGCTGCGAGCTGGCAAAGCGCCTCGGCATCATCGACCCGCACGACTTTAAGCTGCTGTGGGTGACCGAGTTCCCGCAGTTTGAATATTCGGAAGAGGAAGATCGTCTGGTTGCGATGCATCATCCCTTCACCGCGCCGATGGATGAGGATCTCGACAAGCTCGACAGCGATCCGGCCTCTGTGCGCGCGAAGGCGTACGATATCGTGCTCAACGGCTGCGAGCTGGGCGGCGGCTCCATCCGCATCCACGACCCCGCGCTGCAAACTAAGATGTTCCGCACGCTCGGCTTTAGCGAAGAGCAGGCGCAGGAGCAGTTCGGCCACCTCATCACCGCGTTCAAGTTCGGCGCGCCTCCGCACGGCGGCATGGCATACGGGCTGGATCGTCTGTGCATGCTGATGGCGGGTCTGGACTCCATCCGCGACGTAATCGCCTTCCCCAAGGTGCAAAACGCGTCCGACCTCATGATGTCCTGCCCGGATACCGTGGATGAAAAGCAGCTCGATGAGCTGTCCATCGCACTGATCCGCACCGAAGAATCCGAATAAGACAAAAAAGCGCTGCCCACCGGCAGCGCTTTTTGATGACGAAGAACCGGCTGAGCATGCTCAGCCGGTTCTTTAGTCATCGTGCGTCAGACGGTGAGCATGCTCACGTTTCTGCGCCGCAATATTTCTTGAGTGTTGCGCGGATTGCGCGCGGTCCGGCGTTGAGCTCGTTGAACAGTTTGACGACGGTTTCGCCCACGCCGATCTCAAACAGGTTGTGACCGAAGTACAGGCGGGAGGACAGCAGCGGATAAAGCTGCTGCTCGCTGAGCTGATCGCCCAGTTTGACCGGGCCCAGAAGCGCGTAAATTTCCTCAAAGTTGGGGTCCGGGCTCAGCGTGAACGGCTCGCCCTTGTCATCGACACCGACGAGATAACGCAGCCAGCCTGCAAGCACAAGCGGAATATAGAGGAGGCGGGTCGCGCGGTGCATGGGCACGGTTGAGTTATAGTATGCAAACAGCGTGACACCGAAGCGGATGGGCAGCTTGAGCGAGGTATCCTCGGCAATGCGCTGCGGCGTGTCCGGCAGGTAGGGGTTCGGGTAGCGCTGCGCAAGCACCTCGTGCAGGAATTCGAAGGGATCGATGACGCCGGGGTCTGCGACCATGGGCATCGCCTCACGCTCGCTCATGCGGGTGATGAGGTTGACGAGCTCGGGGTCGTTCATCTCGCTGCTGATGGAGGTGTAGCCGAGCAGGCAGCCGTACAGGCCGAGCGCGGTGTCCATCGGGTTCATGCAGGTGCACGCCTTCATGCGTGCGGATTTTTCAACGATGTCGCGCTTCGTCAGCACGACGCCCAGCGTCTGCTCGAGCGGCGGATGGCCGTTCGGGAATGCGTTCTCGATGAGCAGATGCTGCGGACGCTCGGTGTTGACAAAAATCGCGGCGCGCGTGCCCTTGGCGGTTGTGAAAGCGCGCACGTTCTCCAGTCCGTCCGCGTGCAGCACATTGGTGATGCGCTCGTCCGGATGCGGGGTGATTTTGTCGATCATGGACAGCGGATAGCTGATTTGGCAGGTCAGGTAGCTGTACTCCGCCTCGGTGATGAAGCCGCGCTGCTTCCAGCCGTCCGCCATGTCGCGCATGGAATAGCGCAGACGCTCGCCGTTATTCTGGCAGTTGTCGAGCGACACGAGCGCAATCGGAGAGCCGCCCGCGCGATGGCGATCTAAGCACAGCGTGGCGAGCTTGCCGAAAAAGCTCTCGCACTCGCTCGGGCCGCGCGCAAAGTCGCGCTCCACTTCGGGCAGGAAGTGGTACTCATCGTCGCGCATGACGTAGCCCTTTTCCGTGATGGTCAGGCTGACCATTTGGAGGGACGGCGCGGTGAAGATTTCGCCGAGACGGTCCAGATCCTGCGACATTTTGAGGCTTTCCGTGACCGAAGCGACGACCTCTTTGTTGATGCCGCCGTTGGAGTAGAGCGTGACCACGACCGAAAGGTGGTCGCAGTCGCGATAGCAGCGGTCGATCAGCTCCTCGTCGTATGCTTCGCAGCAGATGATGCCCGATCGGGTCAGACCCGCGGTCAGCAGACGCTGCGCAATGACAGCCGGAAACGCGCGAAAAAGGCTGCCCGCGCCAAAATGCAGCCAAGTGGGGTGCTCGTGCGTATTTTTGCGCACAGCTTCAATATCGTATTGCGGAAGGCGATAGCCCTTCCAGGAAACATTGTTTTTCAAACTGTCTTTCGTCAGTTTCATAGTAGTTCACATCCTTGCTTCGTGATTCCAACTTGTATAGGTATAGTATAACAAAAAAATGAATACATGACTAGGGAAAATCAGAAATTATCACAAGAATAGCGCAGACGATTAAAAAGGGCGTGCATGACGCCCGGTTTGTCCATTTCAGCCCTTTGCAAACACTGTGTATTCGTGTACAATAAAATAAATAAAGACTCAAACCAAATGGGGGAGGAACAGCTATGGACGCAAAGGAAAAGGCCCTTGCAGCGCACGAGGCATGGGGCGGCAAGATCGAGATCATCGCGCGGTGCGAGGTCAAAAACAAGGAGGATCTGTCGGTCGCGTACACCCCGGGTGTGGCCGAGCCCTGCCTTAAAATCCGAGACAACGTCGAGGACAGCTACAAATACACCCGCCGGCACAATCTGGTCGCGGTGGTGACGGACGGCACGGCGGTGCTCGGACTGGGCGACATCGGACCGGAGGCGGGCATGCCCGTCATGGAGGGCAAGTGCGCGCTGTTCAAGGCGTTTGCCGATGTCGATGCGTTCCCGATTTGCATCAAATCCAAGGACGTGGACGAGATCGTGCGCACAATCTCGCTGATTTCCGGGTCCTTTGGCGGCATCAACCTGGAGGACATCTCCGCGCCGCGCTGCTTTGAGATCGAGCGCCGCCTCAAGGAGGTCTGTGACATCCCCGTCTTCCACGACGACCAGCACGGAACCGCCGTCGTGACCTGCGCCGCGCTCATCAACGCGTGCAAGCTCACCGGTCGAGAGCTGGGCAGCGTCAAGGCCGTCTTCAGCGGCGCCGGCGCGGCG
>CAZOJP010000029.1:0-29186 GCA_964580155.1 uncultured Intestinibacillus sp.
AAGATAACACAGTGCGCACACAAAAGACACTATCCGGTTGGATGGTGTCTTTTTTGTTATAATAACGCACATTTTCGCGAGAGTCCGCGTGCAAAATCATGCGCAAAGGCTGAAATAGGGGGAAGGTTTATTTTGACACATCAAGCGAATCGTGGTATGCTGACAGCATAGGCGGCCGATCCACGGGACTGGAGGTGCAGAACATTGAAAATACGAAACAGACTTCTGTTGTTGTGCGCGCTATGCAGTATTTTGCTGTGTCCGCAGGTATTTGCGGCGGATGCAGCCGGATTATCCACCGTTTTGGAGTGGGAACGTGCCTCCGAAATCACGCGGATTGAATGCACGGCGGATGCACAGTTTGAGGTTTTTCGCGAGGGCAAGCTCGCACTGACCCAATCCGCCCAGATCGCAACGTTTTACGATCGAATTTGCGATATACAGGTACAGCGCAAGCTCATTTCCCCCTCTAATGCCATCACAAAGGGCATTCGTGCGGTTTTTTCGCTGAAAAACGGAAACACCGTGGAATATCGCGAAGGCGTGGGCTTTATCATGGGGAGCGAGCAGGGAAAGACAGTTGTGTACTGCGAGCGCAAGCGCGGCGATTATCAAATGGATGCGGCGCTGCACAGTCTGCGGGATAACGCGCTGGCGGAAGAAAACAAGGCCTTTTTGAATCTGTTTCCCGCGCAAAAGACATTTGCGCAGGCGACCGGACTCAATTATAGCATCGATCGCGTGGATTCTGTCAAAATCGCGAGCGGAAACACCGGAAGCTACACCGTGCTGACCGATCGCGCCACGATCCGCGCGCTGTACGATGCGCTGCGCGAGCTGCCGCTCACCCGCGCGCTTTATGAGCAGGGCAGCGGCTATGGCTATGTGCTCTATTTCCGCGAGGACGGCCGCGGCTTGGCATCGTTCACGCAATCCGCCTATGGCACGCTGGCACAGAGCATCAACGACAGCCTGGCGGTCGTGTATCGTTTGGAGGATCCTGTCGCGGTTGCGGCGTTTGAAAAAGCCGTGCAGCCGCGCTTTGTTGCCGGCCTGCTGCGGGCGAACGATACGGCAAGCGCGTGGGCGCGCGGTGACATTGCGCTTGCGGGCAGCGCCAATCTGATTCCGGATCGGTTGGCGGGAGAAAATATGCAATCGAGCATACCGCGATGGAAATTTGCGGAGATGCTGGCGCAGATGGTGCAGGTGCGTGCGCCGCAGGCCGCACCCAAGCCGATTGAGAGCTGTCCCTATGACGGCTACACCGCAGAGGTGACCGCGTGGCAGTATGGACTGCTCGAGGGGCGCGACGGCGGCTTTGCAAGCGCGGATATTCTGACCCGGCAGGAGTGTGCGGTGCTGCTGTCGCGCGCGCTCGCGCTCTATGGCGGCAGCGGCACGGCGGGCACCTATGCAGACGCGGCGCAGGCGGCTCCGTGGGCGCAGGAGGCCTTGACGCGCTGCGGCGCGATCTTCTTCGGCGATACAAACGGCAACCTGCGTCCGCAGGATCCGATGCGCGCGGAGGAGGCCATTGTTGCGGTGCTGCGCCTGTATCAGCAAATAAAATAATACGGTTTGCAATTTAATCAGATAAAATAACAACAGGTCGACCCCGACTGGCGGTCGACCTGTTCGTATGTCCGCCTCAAAGCGAGGCAAGCGCAGCGTGGAAGAGTGTGATATGATGCTCTTCATCCGCGATGATGCGCTCAATCAGCGCGCACGCGGAGGGGGCATCCGTCATATAGGACAGGGTGCGGCGGTAATCCGCGATGGCGGCGCGTTCGCTCGCGATGGCGTTTTGCAGCATCTTGGCAGGGGGCTTGTCATAGCTGAGATTGCCGCCCGACCACCAGACGGTGTACCCGTTCGGCTGATAAGAAAGGAAGCCGGGATCCCCGCCATAGGCGATGATCAGCTCGCCGATGAGCTCCAGATGGTGCATCTCCACCCGCGAGATGCACGCGAACAGATCCCCGACCGCGCGCGCGCCCGCGAGGGGAGCGAGCAGGCTGTTGTAAAAATACTGCCCGACCGCGGTCAGCTCGCTGATACCGCCGGCATATGCCGCGAGCAGCCGCCGCGCGATGGCAGGATCGGGCTTCATTTCGTCGGCGGGCGCAGGGTAGGGCGCGGGCAGCACATAGGGTGCGCAGGAACGATTCATAAGGCATACCTCCTGCTACAGTGTATGTCTGTCAAGAGCAGGCGTGACAATAGGTGTTCAAATTAAAACGATGGGTTTCGGCTATTGTGCTGAAAGCACGGCCGCCACCTTGACAAGCTGCAGTGTGCGCGCTACAATAATACTACACTGCCCCACAAGATGTTGTATGGGGCATCTTGTTTGTATCACTATTTTGCTAGAAGTACGCATCGCGTATTTTTTTGTATCGTTTAAAGGGAGTATGGAAATGATAAGGGAAATCGTCAAAAGGGACGGTAGAAGGGCGCCGTTTGAGCTGGATAAGATCGCGAACGCCATCTTCAAGGCCGCGCAGGCATCGGGCGGACAGGACTACCAGATGGCATACGAGCTGGCCCAAAAGGTCGAGCGCTGCCTGGACGAAGACCCCGAGACCCACACGCCGACCGTGGAGCAGGTGCAGGATATGGTGGAAAAGGTGCTCGTCAAGGACGGACACGCCCGCACCGCCAAGAAATACATCCTCTACCGCAACGAGCGCACCCGCGTGCGGGAAATGAACACGCGGCTCATGAAGGTGTATGAGGATTTGACCTTCCAGTCCTCGCTGGAAAACGACGTCAAGCGCGAAAACGCCAACATCGACGGCGACACCGCGATGGGAACCATGCTCAAGTACGGGTCCGAGGGCGCCAAGCAGTTTTACGAAATGTTCATTCTGGACCCCGAGCACGCGAAGGCGCACCGCGAGGGCGACATTCACATCCACGATCTGGATTTTCTGACGCTCACAACGACCTGCTGCCAGATTGATCTGCTCAAGCTGTTCGACGGCGGCTTTTCAACCGGCCACGGCTTCCTGCGCGAGCCGAACGACATCCGCTCGTATTCCGCGCTCGCGTGCATCGCGATCCAGTCCAACCAGAACGATCAGCACGGCGGACAGTCTGTGCCGAACTTCGATTATTCCATGGCGCCGGGTGTCAAAAAGACCTATCACAAGCTGTATCGGCAGAATCTTGCAAAGGCGCTTGAGGTCTATGCCGAGCTGGACGAGCCCGAGCTGGCCGCACGCACACTGACGGCGCGCGCCGAGGAGCAGACCGGAAAATGGGCGTGCCTTGCCGCGGACAACGGCTTTGACGAGGCACTGCGCCAGATCATCGCCGCGGAATACGACGCGCCCATCGCGGAGAAATGCGTCAAGTTCGCGCGCAAATACGCGGTGAAGGAAACGCGCAAGGCGACCTATCAGGCGATGGAAGCGCTCGTGCACAACCTCAACACGATGCACTCGCGCGCGGGCGCACAGATTCCGTTCTCGTCGCTCAACTACGGCACGGATATTTCGGCCGAAGGCCGCCTCGTGACGGAAAACCTGCTGCTTGCAACCGAGTCCGGTTTGGGCAACGGCGAAACCTCGATTTTCCCGATTCACATCTTCAAGGTTAAGGAAGGCGTCAACTTCAACGAGGGCGAGCCCAACTACGACCTGTTCCGGCTGGCGTGCCGCGTGTCCGCCAAGCGGATGTTCCCGAACTTCTCGTTTATCGACGCGCCGTTCAACCTGCAATACTACAAACCCGGCCACCCCGAAACCGAGGCATCCTACATGGGCTGCCGCACCCGCGTCGTGGGCAACGTCTACGACCCGACGCGCGAAATCGTCAGCGGCCGCGGCAACCTGTCGTTCACCTCGATCAACCTGCCGCGCATCGGCCTGCGCAGCCACGGCGACCTCGACTTCTTCTTTGAAGACCTGGACCGCAAGATCGATCTGTGCATCGATCAGCTGCTGGCGCGCTTCCAAATCCAGTCGCGCAAGCGCGTGCGCAACTATCCCTTCCTCATGGGCGAGGGCATCTGGATGGATTCGGACAAGCTCGGGCCGGACGACACGGTCGGCGAGGTGCTCAAGCACGGCACGCTCACAATCGGCTTTATCGGGCTGGCGGAGTGCCTCAAGGCGCTCATCGGTGCGCACCACGGCGAAAGTGAGGAGGCGCAGAACCTCGGGCTGGAAATTGTCGGCCATCTGCGCGCGCGCATGGACGCGGCATCGCGGCAGTATCGTCTCAATTTCTCCGTCATCGGCACACCGGCGGAGGGATTGTCCGGCCGCTTTATCAAGCTCGACCGCGCGCGCTACGGCACCATTGAGGGCGTGACCGATCGGGATTACTACACAAACTCGTTCCATGTGCCGGTTTACTACCCCATCGCGGCATTTGACAAGCTGCGCCGCGAAGCGCCGTATCACGCGATGACAAACGGCGGACACATCAGCTATATCGAGCTGGACGGCGACCCGACCCAGAACCTCGAAGCGTTCGAGGCGGTCGTGCGCTGCATGAGGGAGGTCGGCATCGGCTACGGCGCGGTCAATCACCCGATCGACCGCGATCCGGTGTGCGGCTATACCGGCATCATCAGCGACGTTTGCCCGCGCTGCGGGCGGCACGAGGGCGAGGGCGTGGCGGTATCCAAGCTGCGCGAGCTCGGCATTCGAAAATACATGAACGCGGACACGCTCGGCTATCACGGCGACCTCTTAGAAGAGGCGGACCGTATGCCCAACGCACTGTCCGATCATATGCAGGAATCGTGAAAGGAAGAGAAACATGGAAAAGAACATACAGAATATGCAGGCAGAGGAACAGATCGGCGAGGGCGTAGGCTTTGAGCGCATCCGCCGCATCACGGGCTATCTGGTCGGCACGCTCGACCGCTTCAACAACGCCAAGCGCGCGGAAGAACACGATCGCGTCAAGCACAGCGCCGCGCACTGCTCGCTCGACGAGACCCGCTCGGCATAAGCCATGGAGGGAACGCTGCGTGTTGCCGGTACGATCGGCGAGTCCATTGTAGACGGTCCGGGTATCCGCTATGTGATTTTCACACAGGGCTGCCCGCACCGCTGTCCGGGCTGCCACAACAGCAAAACGCATGATTTTGACAGCGGTGTTGTGCTGAAGCTCGACGCGCTGTATGCCGACATCATGCGCAACCCGATGCTGTCCGGCGTGACCTTTTCGGGCGGCGAGCCGTTTTGTCAGCCTGCTCCGCTCGCGGTGCTTGCCGCCGCGCTGCATGAAAAGGGCAAAAATCTAGTGGTTTATTCGGGCTACACCTACGAGCAGATTGTGGAGCAGGGCGAGGACGCAATGGCGCTGCTGCAGCAGACCGATTTGCTCATCGACGGCCCCTATATCGAGGCGGTGCGCGATTTGTCGCTGCGCTTTCGCGGCAGCCGCAACCAGCGCGTGCTCGATGTGCCGCTGTCGCTCAAAACCGGTGCGCCGGTCTGGGCGAAGGACTATCAGCAGGGAAACGCGAGCAATCGTTTTTAAGCATCGATATAACTAATTGACATTAAAACAGAGAGTATAACTCTCTGTTTTATTTTATCTGCAAATGAAAGGAGAGCGCGATGCAATATCTTGTGCCGCAGCGCACGGAAACCTGCTTTTTGGACGGCCGTCAGCCGCGGCTGCGCCACTTCGATCACCGCACCGGCCGCAGCAGCCGCCTACCGCGCGCCATGCACCTGCACGCCAACTGCGCGGAGATTTCCTTCGTTTATGCGGGAAACGGCGTGCACGCAATCGGGGACGACCTCTACCACAGCCGGCCGGGCGATGTGCTGCTCTATAACGCGGGCGTGCCGCACGATGAGCGCGCAGCGGGGGAGGAGGGGCTGTGCTGCTACACGCTCGGCGTGACTGCGCTGCGCCTGCGCGGACTGCCGGAGAACGCGGTCATCAGCGCGCGGCACGAGCCGCTGCTGCACGCGGGCGAGGCGGCGGACAGACTGCGCACGCTGGGCGGCTATCTGCACGAGGAGCTGCTGCGCGGACGGCCGCTGACCGCGGACCTGTGCCGCCACTTTATGATGACGCTGCTGTTCGACACGCTCGAGCTGATTCGCACGCGCGCGACCCTGCGCCCCTGCGGCGAGGAGGATCTTGCCCTTCGCATCAAGCGCTATATTGACGCGCGCTACCGCGAGAACCTGACCCTGACCGAGCTGTCCGAGGCGCTCGGCGCGAGCGCATACCATCTCGGACGCACCTTTAAGGAGCGCACCGGGCATTCGCCCGTGCAGTATATCATCCAGCGCCGCATGGGGGAGGCGCAAACGCTGCTGACCTCGACCGAGGCATCGGTCATCAGCATCGCGGAGGGTGTGGGATATGAAAATGCGAATTATTTCAACCTTCTGTTTAAAAAACACATCGGGGTCACCCCGGGGCAGTACCGAAAAATCACACGGGAATGCCAATAATTTAGGGGAAAATACACAATGAAGTACAGGTGTAATTATGCAGAAAATACACAGCACTTTTGCACAAACACGGCTTTTTATATTTAGCAAAAAGGGCTAAATACCGCAAGAATATTAAGTCGATTCAAAATAAGACACCAATATACCCAATATAAAGGCATAATTTTGCAAAAATAGAGCAAGAATATAGATTGCGATGTTTTTGACAATTCGCTATAATCACAAAGGTATCAGGGCAGTTGCGCAGTATATCCTTCAAATTTGCCAAAAAAGCAAGTGAAAAATACTGTGCGCTGTTGGCGCGCAAGCGCGATGCGGGTTTTGCATTTCTGATATGCCTGTGTGCCTCCTTTGGAGGGACCTATTTTGATTGCGTTTCGGCGATGCGCATGGGGGAAACGTGTGCACGGCCGGAAATATGCATAAGCGAAAAAGGGGAAAGAAAATGAGTTTTGTCAATTCCATCACGTTCACGGCGATCACCTTTGTGGCGTTCACCGCGCTCGTGGCAATCATCTCCTGGTGGAAAACCCGCGGAGATCAGCTTGACACGCAGGACGGCTACTATCTCGCCGGCCGCGGACTGACGGGCCCTGTCATCGCGGGCTCGCTGCTGATGACGAACCTGTCGGCGGAGCAGCTTGTCGGCAACAACGGCCAGGCCGTGCGCGCCGGCATGAGCACCATGGGCTGGGAGGTCACCTCGGCGATTGCGCTCGTCATTCTGGCGTTTGTGCTCATGCCGAAGTATCTCAAGACCGGCCTTACCACCGTGCCGCAGTTCTTCGAGCAGCGCTACGATGCGGGCACGCGTCATCTGGTGTCCATCATCGTGCTGCTGAGCTATGTTGTCATCATGCTGCCGAACATCCTGTACGCAGGCGCGCAGGTATTCGTCAACATTTTCGGCCTGGACAAGCTGCTGGGCATCAGCTATTTTGCCGCGATTGCAATCGTATGTGTCGCGACCGCGATTGTCGGCTCGATCTATGCAATTTTCGGCGGTCTCAAGGCGATTGCGCTGTCCGACTCGATTAACGGCCTGGGTCTCATCATCGGCGGTCTGCTCGTGCCGGTGTTCGGCATCATGTTCCTGTCGGGCCAGCTCGGCGGCGACGGCAGCTTCATGGACGGTCTGGACAAGTTCCTGCACACCGATCCCACCCTGCTCAACGCGATTAACGAGCCGTCCTCTCCCGAGCCGTGGCTCCCGTGGCCGCTGCTGCTGACCGGCCTGCTCATCAATAATATGTACTACTGGGCGACGAACCAATCCATCATTCAGCGTGCTTTCGGCGCGAAAAACCTCAAAGAAGCGCAAAAGGGTGCGGTTTTCGCGGGATTCCTCAAGATTATGACACCGCTCATCATCGTCATCCCGGGTGTCATCTGCGCGCTGGCCTATCAGGGTCAGGACTGGGGCAACGGCGACTCCGCATATCCGATGCTGGTGGCGCAGGTCATGCCCAAGCCCGTGCTCGGCTTCTTCGCGGCGGTTATGTTCGGCGCGATCCTGTCCTCGTTTAACTCGGTGCTCAACTCCGCGTCCACGATTTACGCGCTTGACATTCACCGTCCGCTGTTTAACCCGGGCGCTTCCGATGCGCGCATGGTTAAAATCGGCCAGTATTTCGGCACGATTGTCGCGGTCATTTCCACCGTGATGAGCCCGTTCATGCTGTACATGGGCGGCATCACGACCTTTGTAAACTCGATGTTCGCAGCGTTTAACACGCCGATTTTCGTGTGCCTCATCTGCGGCTTCTTCTGGAAGAGGGTTCCGTCCAACGCGGCGAAGATTGTCATTCCGGTGCACGTTGTGCTGTATTTTGCGCTGCAGTTCGGTCTGCGCAACATGCTGCCCGCACTCAACAGCGTTCACTACCTGTACTTTACCGCAATTTTGTTCGTCTTCGACATGATCCTGATGTGGGTCATCGTCAAGAAGAATCCGCGCCCGACCGATTTCGAGCTGCACGATGCGAAGGCAGTCGATATGACCCCGTGGAAGAACGGCAAGATCTGGGCGACCGTCACCCTGCTCATCATGGTGCTGGCATATGTGATTTTCTCCCCGCTTGGCTTCGGCAAAAGCGACACAACCACCTATCAGCGCTGGCTTGCAACCCAGCAGACCACGAGCACCCAGCAAAATTAACATACCACATCCTCTCTTCATCCTCAAAAAAGCCCCGACGTGTTCGTCGGGGTTTTTTGCCGCTCTGCTGCGGTGATGCGCTGCGCGGCGGTTTTCTTTTTGCGCGCGGTGTGCTATGATGAGGAAAAGCAAACCGGAGGAATGATAGCATGAAGGAACATTACAAGGGACTGGGTCATATTGCGATCCACACACAGAATATGGACGAGAGCATCGCGTTCTATGAAAAAATCGGCGGGGCACTCGACCGGCGCGACGCGGTTATGACGCCCGCGGGCGAAAAGAAGCTCGCGCTCGTTGCGTTCGGCGGCTTTACGCTCGAGCTGATCGAGTCGCCCGTGCCCGCGCCCATGACCGAGGGCAATATCCCGCATTTCGCGGTTTATGTGGACGATCTGGATGCGGCCGCGGACGCGCTGCGCGCCGCAGGCGTGGACAGCTTCCTGGAGCCGCAGAAGAAGGTGCTGCCCGACACCTTCGGCGGACTGCAAAACTGGTTCTTCACCGGCCCCTCGGGCGAACAGATCGAGCTGCTGCAAATGCTCTAAGGCAACAAAACCCCCGACCTGCAACGCAGATCGGGGGTTTTTCTCCGCGTATACGGAGGTTTTTTTACAGATACAGGGTGTTGCCGTGCAGCGTGACCGGATTGCCCTCAAGCAGCAGATTAAACAGCTCCGCAGGGGCCCAGCTTGTGCCGCCCACCTCATACGCCGCGGCGCCGAGCGGGGAGGGCGCGCTCATACCGACCGCACCGGGAATCGCGGTCGCCATGTAGTAGCTGTCCAGACCCAGCATGACAGTGGTCTGCACCTTGCCGTTTGTCAGATGGACGCTGTTTTCCGCGCCGTTCCAGGTCACCTGGAAGCCGAGCGCCTGCGCGGTCTTGCGCAGCGGCACCATGACAACGCCGTCCTCCAGCTTTGCCTCACCGATGGCGATGTCGCCCTCGTGCACAATCGTGATGGTGTCCGCGTCCTGCTGCGGCAGCAGGACGATCTTGTCGGTCGATGCCTGCCCCGGCATGGAAAGGGCGACAAAATCATACCACGCGAAGAAGCGGGTGCCCATGCGGATGTCGGTGTTCTTCACGATCTCCTTGGTGAGATAGGGGGTCGCCGCCGCGTCCGCCGGCACCGTCAGGAGCAGAGAGCCGCTGTCCGTGAGCACGGTAACGCTGCCGTCGGCGTTGCGGGTGACATTTTCCGCGGTCAGCAGGTGCGCGGGCGCATGCTGCGCATCCAGATTGAGGACGATCGCCTCGCACGCGGTCTGCGCCGGGATGCTGCGCGTCATGGCAGGGCTGTAATAGGCGTAAATTTCGTCGCCCTTTTTGATGTCGTGCAGCGAGGCCGCTGTGCCGGTCTGGGTGTCGAGCACCGCGGTCTGCTCGCTCAGGTTCAGCTGCAGCGCCTGCTTGTCCGCCGTTTCGATGGTGAGGGACGGGTGCTCCGCATCCAGATCGAGCGCGGTCACGGTCGCCTGCGCGCCCATGCGGTAGGGTGCGGCCTGTGCGGATTCCATGATGACGGACTGCTCCGCGTCGGGCGCGGCCGCGCTGTCCGCTGCAAGCGCTGTCGCGCCTGTTGTCAATATCAGTGCGGCGCTGAGCACCGCTGCCATTGTTCTTTTCATGTGTGAATTTCTCCTTTCGATCATTGTCGTTTTTCTGATCTTTGCTGGGTTAGACGAGGGTGCTTAGGAAATGTTCCCATCCGCGCACAATTTTTTTAGCGAAGCTTGCTCAGCTGGGTCAGGAAGTCGTTCGCCTGCAGCAGGTTGCGCAGATGATAGGTCTGCACGATGCGGTCCTCCTGCGTGCTGCCGTCGGGCGCGGCGGTCTCGGGCACGTCCAGACCGAGGGCGGCGAGCCGCGCGGCCATCTCCGGCGAGGGGGCGGGGCAGGTGTCCATGGTGCAAAGCGAGGTGAGCTCCTCGGTCATTTTGGTCAAAAGCTGCGCGCAGCCCATGAGATAGGCGGCTTCACGTGCCTGTGCGGCGCGGCGCGCGGCGCGGCGGTGCGGCCCCAGCACGGGCTGCTGCGTAAAGATCGCAAGCTCGGCGTCCAGCGTGCGTATGGTCTCGTGCAGCTCGGTCAGGTCGGGATAGCGGCGCTTCAGCACGCGCTCCTCCAGATAGGCGGGAAAACGGCGGCGCGTGCGCTCGATCATGTCCGCGATTTGGGCGCGGTTGTTGTAGGGCTTGACCGTGAGGTTGACCGCGAGCGCGGTCACAAGCCCGATCGAGGTATCGAGCAGGCGGTTGATGCCGTAGAGCACGAAATTTTGCGACGGGTCGAGCAGGCACACCGACACAAACACGATGCACGACAGCGGCACCGCAAACCTCAGCCGCAGCACATTGCACGCGAGAATGACAAGCACGATGCCGACCCCGACCTTCCACGCCGCGTAGCCGGGTGTCAGGTACTGGAACGACCAGCCGATGAGCACGCCGCAGGTGATGCCTGCAAGCTGGGTCAGGCACGCGCGCACCGCGTCGTGCCAGGTGCGGCTCATTGCGACAATCGAGCCGATGGCAGCAAAAATGGGGGCCGGACTGCCGCGCAGCCCGGCCAGCAGGAGCGCGAACGCGACTGCAAGTCCGGTCTTGATGGTGCGCAGGCCGATGTGATAACGGTTCATAGCTTCCTCCGCCAATCAAACGTGTGGATTCCTATTAGTAATTGTAGCATATTTATTGCGCGCATGATACAATAATGATAGCGCCGCACCGGAGAAACCGCGATATTTTGCCAAGCATCTCGCCAAAAATCACTGCATTTTGGCACGAAGCCTGGCAAACCGCGCATCTGCGGGGCGGCATCGTGTGAAAAAATCCGGTCAAGGGGAGTGTTCGATCAATGAAGCAATACAAGCTGGGTGTGCTCGGCGCAGGCAACATGGGTATGGCAATCGCGGAGGGCGCGGCCGGCGCGGGCATTTTTGCGCGCGGCGACACCCTGCTCTTTAACCGCACGGCAGAAAAGCGCGCGGAAAAAGCGGCGCTCGGCTATGCGGTCACGGACGATATGACGCGCGTTTACACGGACTGCGCGCGTGTCATCTTGGGTGTAAAGCCCCAGAACTTCGCGGAGCTGCTGCCGCAGCTCGCCGCCGCGCCGTGCGAAGAAAAGCCCCTCGTCATCTCGATTGCGGCCGGGGTGACCTTTGCAAAAATGGAAGCCGCGCTCGGCGCGGACTGCCCCATCGTGCGCGTCATGCCCAACACGCCGCTGCTGCTCGGCATGGGCGCGAGCGCGCTCGTGGGCAACGCGGCGGCAAGCGCGGCGCAGATTGAGGAAACGCGCGCGCTGTTTGCGTCCATGGGCCACGCGGTCGTGTTCGAAAAAGAGAGCATGCTAAACGAGGTCATCCCCTTTAACGGCAGCCTGCCTGCCTTCGCGTATCAGTTCATCGATGCGTTTGCGCGCGCGGCCGAGGCGCACGGCATCGACCGCGCCGCCGCGCTGCCGCTCATCTGCAAGACGGTCGCAGGATCGGCGGAAATGGTGCTGCGCACGGGCAAAACCCCGGAGGAGCTCATCCGCGCGGTGTGCTCGCCCGGCGGCACGACGGTTGAGGGCGTGCGGGTGTTTGAGGAGCGCGGCCTGTATGACATCGTCGCGCAGGCGAGCGACAGGACGGTGGCCCGCGCGTATGAGCTCGGAAAATAATACCCAAACCATGAACCCACCGTGAATTTTGCCCCGCGTTTCTTGACAGCGTGCACGCGCTGTGATAGAGTATTTTATACGAGAAACGCACATGACTTTCCTAATTGAGGTGAAGAAATGAATAAAAATGTGAGAAAAGCCAAAAGACGCTTTGTGCTCGGTTTCACGCTCGCCGGTGTTGCAATCGGCGCGGGCGCGGCGGTCGCCGCAATCTGGCGGCAGAAGCAGCGCGAGCAGGTCTACCACGAGGCCGAGATCAAGGCGATGAGCGAGCTCGATGATCTGATGGCGGAGAACGAGAACGAATGCGCATCGTGCAGCTGTCTGGACGACTGCGCGGCAAGCGGCGGCGACTGCCATACCGACGAGCAGCTCGATATTTTCGAAGCGGACGATCAGCCCGCGCCGCCGGCAGAAAGCGAGCAGCCCTCTACCGGAGAATGACAGGATGACGGGCGGGACAGCGGTTCCGCCCGTTTATTTTGCACCAAAAGGAGAATTTCCCATGATTGAATATGAAGGCCGCGTATTTCGTCCGCCCTCTGAGGCGTACAGCCTGATTGTGCAGGTCACCATCGGATGCAGCCACAACAAATGCACGTTTTGCGATATGTACAAGGAAAAGCGCTTCCGCGTGCGTCCGCTTGAGGACGTCAAGGCGGATTTTGACACCGCGCGCCGCCAGTACCGGCAGGTGGACCGCATTTTCCTCGCGGACGGCGATGCGCTCATGTGCCGCGCCGAGCACATGGCGGAGATCCTGCGCTACATCCGTCAGGTATTTCCGGAATGCGAGCGCGTGAGCTCGTACGGCTCGCCCGCGTCCATTCTGTGCAAAACCCAGCCCGAGCTGGATCTGCTGCACAGCCTGGGGCTGGAGATGATCTACCTCGGACTGGAGTCCGGATCGGACGAGGTGCTGCGCCGCATCAACAAGGGCGAAACCGCGGACGAAATCGTGCGCGCCGGGCTGATGGTCAAGGCGGCCGGCATGAAGCTGTCGGTCACCTGCATCGCGGGGATCGGCTCGCTCGAGCTGAGCGAAGAGCACGCCAAGCAGACCGCGGATGCGCTTTCGCGCATGAAGCCCGAATATATCGGCCTGCTGACGCTGCTCTTCGAGCTGGAGACTCCGCTCATGCGCGACTGGAAGGAAGGCCGCTTCTACCTGATGAATCCGGTCGAAATCGCGCAGGAAACGCTCGTGCTGCTGGAAAATATCGACGCGGAGGGCAGCGTGTTCCGCGCAAACCACGCCTCGAACTATGTAAACCTTGCCGGTACGCTCAACCGCGACCGCGACGCCATGTGCGCGCGCCTGCGGCAGGCGCTGGACGGTCAGGTGAATTTCCGCAATGAGGCTTTTCGCGCCCGATAAAAAATGGACAAAAAAGCGGAGCGATTTTGTGTATCCTTTACTATCTTGTTAACAAAACGGTGTTTTTTTCAGATTACTGTACACATCACAAAAAAATGTGCTATAATATCTTCGTATATGGCGCGCGGCGAAGCACCGCCGCCAACCGACTCGTTTTTAAACACGACAGGCACAACGCGCTGCAGCGCTGTGCTTTTTCGGAGGAACAAGAATGGACTCTGTCTCGCATACGAGAATCGCCCGCATTCTTCTCCCCTATATCGAGGAGAGCTGCGGCGTCACCTTTGACAATGCCGCCTTTATCTACGGCAACCTCAAGCCCGACCTGACCGGCACCTACCTGACGAAGCGGCACAACCCCTCCGTCATGTACGACGAGGTGATGGACATGATCCGCGATTTCGTCCGCACCTACACCATCGGCACGACGAACGGACGCGATCTCAGCGTGGATCTGGGCGTCATCTGCCACTATGTCACGGACTTTTTCACCTATCCGCACAACGACGACATCTACGGCCGCTGCCTGCTGGCACACTATATCTACGAAAAGCGCACCAGCCTGCGCATCGCGCAGCGCGTGGATGCGCGCAAGTTCGAGCGCTGGGTCGCGCCCGTCATTCCGCCGTTCACGGTCGAAGCGCTTATCGGCCGCATCGGAGAAATGCACGCGCGCTACAAGGACGAAAAGCCCTCCATTGCAAACGATATGGTCTATATCTGCCAGATCACCGCGATGGTCGTGCTGTCCATCATCAACATCGCCTACGAGAGCGAGGCGGTGCCCGAAATGCCCGCCGAGCTACCTGCTGCCGCCCTGGCATAAGGGTTTTTGTACACAAAACGTCGACCGCGTCCGTTCCGGGCGCGCTCGATGTTTTTCCTTTTTTCTCACGCTTTTTCTTGCTAAATGAGGGGAATTACGGTACAATTTAAAAGGACCGCCGCACGCGGCGGAGTTTGAAGATAAAGGAGGGCAGCGCGATGCAAGCTGATGAATCTTGATGAAAATATCTTTTCGCCGGCGTCTGCGGCAGCACCTGCGTCTCGGCCTGTGCCTTCTTGTCTCCTTGTGCTTGCTTCCGGCAGCGCGCGCGCAGGAGCCGCCGACGATACGCGTGGGATGCTTTTCCAATGGGGACACGATGAAGCGCGACGCGGCAGGGGAATATCAGGGCTTTAGTATTGAATATCTGTACGAAGTCAGCAAGCGCACCGGCTGGCATTATCAGCTTGTGGAGTGCGGCAACTGGGGACATGCATACGACCTGCTCAAGGCGGGGGAGATCGATCTGATACCCGGTGTGTATTACGAGGCGGGGCGTGAAAAAGACATCCTCTATCCGACGATTTCGATGGGGGACCTATATTCTGCGCTGAGCGTGCGCCGCGGGGACACGCGCTTTGTATATGAGGATTTTGAGTCGTTTTCCGGCATGCGCGTGGGTGTTCTCGCCCGCGCAAAGGACACGCAGGATTTTCGCGACTATTTCGCCAAGCATGACATTCAGGCAACCATTGTGGCGTACGCAACCATCGATGAGATGATTGCGGCGCTGGACGCGGATAAGATCGACGGCATCGCGGGCACTTACCTCGGCCGCACAGCCGAGCTGCGCACCGTCGCACGGTTTACGCCGTGTCCGGTCTATGTGGCGGTTTCCGGGCATCGTCCGGATTTGCTGCGCACCCTCAACAGCGCGCTCGAGCAGATGCAAATCAGCGATCCCGGCCTGCGCGCGCGGCTCTACCGAAAGTACTTTTCGTACGGCTCGACCGAGCGGCCGATCTTCACGCGGGAGGAGCTTGCGTACATTGAAAACGCGCCCACGCTGACCGCGCTCTATGACCCCGATTGGCGTCCGCTGTCCTACAGCGATGCAAAGGGCGAATTTCAGGGCATTATCGCGGATCTGTTTTCCCAACTGACAATCATCTCCGGTCTGCATTTTCGCTATCAGCCCGTCGCGGACAGCGAGGACGCGCAGCGTATGCTGCAGGAGGGGCAGGCGGAGCTTATTTGCGGCCGCATTCTCGACTATCAGCGCGACACGCGCAGCGGCATCGAAAGCACGCGCAGCTACCTCAGCGCGCCGGTGGCGCTCGTCTATGCCGATAACCGGGGAGGAAAGGGAAATGCGGCCGTGTCGTCGAGCAATCCGCTGGGGACGAAGCTCGCGGCGGAGTACGGAAGCGCGCGCATCTCCTATTATCCGTCCGATCGGGCGTGCTTTGAAGCGCTGCGCACAGGTCAGGCGGACAGCGCCTATGTCAACTCCTACGCGGCGGACTATCTGCTGCTGAGCGCGCGCTACCGGAATTTCACCCTGGCGCGTCTGACGAGCGATACGAGCGAAATCGGCATCGGCGTGGAGATCGACAATGAGCCGCTGCTGTTCTCTATTTTGGAAAAATGCCTGCAATATGTTTCCGGCGAGCAAATGAACAGCCTGGTCCTTAAAAATGCCGTGCGCGTCGAGGCCCTGACGGCGGAAGAGGTGCTGTATCGCTATGCGCCCGGGATTATTCTTTTTGTCGTGCTCGGACTCGGGCTGATTATTGCCATACTCGCCTATGCACTGCATGCCAAAACGCGCGCGAAGAAGCAGATTAAAACCCTGCTATACCGCGACAACCTGACCCAGCTTTGGAACCTGAAGGGCTTCACCGAGTGCGCGCAGCGCGTGCTGGAGGAGGCAAAACCCGAACAATATGCAATCGTCTATGCGGATATCAACCACTTTAAGACGATTAACGACGTATTCGGCTTTGGCGAGGGCGACAACCTGCTGTGTGCCTTTGCGCAGGAGCTGCGGGACGAGCTTTGCCCGTCCGCCGGTGAGTTTGCCGGCCGCGTTTCCGCTGACCAGTTTGTCATGCTGATGACCTATCCCGATTTTGAGCAGCTTTCCGATCGGCTCGCGCACATCGAAACGCGCGTCAACAGCGTGCTGCGCGGCCGGTGCGCGCGTTATCGCGCGGTCTTTATTTTTGGGGTGTATGTGGTGCAGGATCCGGTGGTGCAGGACTTTTCTCTGCTGCTCGACTTTGCAAACTACGCGCGCCGCGGCGCCAAGGACACGCACCGCAGCGTGACCGTGCTGTATGACGAGCATATGCGCCTGCAGGAGCTTGAGCACCGCGATATGTCCGACCGCATGGAGGAAGCGCTGCAAAACGGCCAGTTTGTGCCGTTTTATCAGGCGAAGGTCGATATGCTCACGGGCGCGATTGTGGGCAGCGAGGCGCTGGTGCGCTGGCGCGATCCGGAGCGCGGCCTGCTGTCGCCCGGCGCATTTGTGCCGTATTTTGAGCTGGATCGCTCGATTATCGAGCTGGATATCTACATTTACAAGCAGGTTTGCCGCACGCTCCGCCGCTGGATCGACGAGGGACTGCCGGTGCATCCGGTGTCCTGCAACCTGTCGCGGCTGCATTTTGCAAACGACGAGACGCCGGGCCGTCTGCGCGCCATCGCGGACCGCTACCACATCCCCTATCCGCTCATCGAGCTGGAAATCACCGAAACGATTGCGCTGGAAGATCAGGATCGGCTGATTAGCTATTTTAAACGCCTCAAAGAGATCGGATTTCGCATTGCGCTCGACGATTTCGGCACGGGCTATTCGTCGCTCAGCATGCTGCAGCGCATGCCGGTCGACGTGCTCAAGCTCGATCGCTCCTTCCTGCTGCACGGGCTGAGCGGCGCGCGCGAGCTTGCAATCGTGCGGGGCATCGTGCAGATGGCGGCCGATCTGGACATCGAGGTCGTGTGCGAGGGCGTGGAGACCGAGGAGCAGTCGCAGGCGCTGCTTGCCGCGGGCTGCCGCATTGCGCAGGGATACCGCTACGCGCGGCCCGTGTCGTTGGGCAAATTCGAAGCACAGCTCGTTAAAAACAAAACGTATAGTTTTTGGAAGTAATTACATATAGGAGTGATAGTATGAGCAAGTTTGTACAGGAGTTCAAGACCTTTGCGCTGCGCGGCAATGTGATGGATCTGGCGGTCGGTGTGCTCATCGGCGGCGCGTTCCAGAGCCTTGTCTCTTCGCTGACCGACAACATCATAAACCCCGTTCTCGGGCTGTTCGGCGGCGTGAATTTCGATGAATATGCGCTGACAATCGGCGGAGCATCCATCCGATACGGCGCGTTCATCACGTCCATCATCAACTTTATCATCATGGCGCTCATCGTGTTCCTGATTGTCAAGGCGATGAACCGCCTTGCACAGCTCGGCAAAAAGGAAGACGCGCCCGCCGCGCCAACAACCAAAACCTGCCCGTTCTGCCGCAGCGAAATCGCGCTCGACGCCACCCGCTGCCCGCACTGCACCTCGTCGCTCGAGGACGTCACACCGCAGGCGTAACACCAAAATGCCGCGCTCAACGCGCGGCATTTTTTACAGGAAGGAGAACCCCTTATGGCCGCCGTTCATTCACTCGGCACCGATCCCGTGCCGCGCCTGCTGCGCGATTTTGCGATTCCAAGCGTCATTGCGATGCTGGTGTCCTCCCTGTATAACATCGTGGATCAAATTTTTATCGGGCAGGGGGTCGGCCTTGCAGGCAACGCCGCGACGAATGTCGCGTTTCCGCTGTCCACGGTGTGCATCGCGGTGGCGCTGCTGCTCGGCATCGGCGGCGCGGCGCATTTCAGCCTGTCGCTCGGCGCGGGCAAACAGGAGCAGGCCGCGCGCGCGGCAGGCTGCGCGTGCACGCTCATGGTACTGGGCGGACTTGCCATCGCGCTCGTGACCGGACTGTTTCTGACCCCGATGCTGCGCGCGTTCGGCGCGACCGACGCCGTGCTGCCCTATGCTGCGGCATACACGCGCATCACCGCGTTCGGCTTTCCCTTTGTCGTGCTGTCGACCGGCATGTCAAGCCTCATCCGCGCCGACGGCAGTCCGCGTTACTCGATGGCGTGCATGCTGACAGGTGCGCTCATCAATACCGTGCTCGATCCGCTGTTCATCTTCGGCTTTCATTGGGGGATGCAGGGCGCGGCGCTCGCGACCGTCATCGGTCAGGTGGTTTCCGGTGTGATGGTGCTACGCTATGTCACGCGCTTTCGCTCGGTGCGGCTGACACGGGCGGATTTTCGTCCGCGGCTGCCGCTGCTCGGCACGATTGCGTCCCTCGGCATGGCGGGCTGCGTCAACCAGCTTGCCATGATGACGGTGCAGATCGCGCTCAACAACACGCTGACCTATTTCGGCGCGCGCTCGGTCTATGGCGCGGAAATTCCGCTTGCGTGCGCGGGCATCGTCATCAAGGTCAACATGCTGAGCATGGCGTTTGTCATCGGCATCGCGCAGTCCAGCCAGCCCATCGCGGGCTTCAACTACGGCGCGCGGCAGTATGCGCGGGTGCGCCAGACCTATCGCTGCGCCGCGACCGCGGCGACCGTGGTATCCGTCCTTGCGTTTGCGTGCTTCCAGCTCTTTCCGCGCCAGATTATCGGCATTTTTGGCGAGGGAAGCGAGCAGTACTATCTGTTTGCCGAGCGGTTTTTCCGCATCTATATGTTCTGCACGTTCTTAAACGGCATCCAGCCCGTCACCTCGAACTTTTTCTCATCCATCGGCAAGGCGACGCGCGGCGCGCTGCTCGCGCTCACCCGGCAGATTTTCTTTTTGCTGCCGCTGCTCGCGCTGCTGCCCCGACTGTTCGGCGGCATCGACGCGGTTATGTTCGCCGGGCCGATCGCGGATACCGCGGCATTCGCGCTCGCCGTCGTAATGGTCGCGCATGAAATGCGGCTGCTTTCCAGCCAGATGACGCAGTCGTCCGGCGCGCCGCCCGCGACGGGCTGATACCGCTGCACCGCGCAAAAAACCCCCTTTGCCATAGGCGGCAAAGGGGGTTTTTAATTGTTACTTGGTGCCGAAGATACGGTCGCCCGCATCGCCCAGACCGGGCACGATGTAGCCGTGCTCGTTGAGCTTTTCGTCGACAGCGGCAACGAAGATCTCGACGTCCGGATGATCCTGGTGGACGGCATCCACGCCCTGCGGCGCGGCGATGATGTTCATGAGCTTGATGTGCTTGACGCCGTAGTTCTTGAGGAACTGGATAGCGGCGGACGCACTGCCGCCGGTGGCGAGCATCGGATCGACGACGATCACGTCGCGGTCCGCAATGTCGCTGGGCAGCTTGCAGTAATATTCAACCGGCTGAAGCGTCTCGGGGTCGCGGTACAGACCGATGTGGCCGACCTTTGCCGCAGGGATCAGGCTGAGCATGCCGTCGACCATGCCGAGGCCGGCGCGCAGGATCGGCACGATTGCCATTTTCTTGCCCGAGATGACCTGGGCCTTTGCCAGAGCCACCGGCGTTTCGATTGTGATCTCCTTGAGCGGCAGGTCACGGGTCGCCTCATAGCACATGAGTGTCGCAATCTCGCTGACCGCCTCGCGGAATTCCTTAACGCCTGTCGTTTTGTCGCGCATCAGGGTGAGCTTGTGCTGGATCAGCGGATGATCCATGATATGAACTGCAGCCATAAATGTTCTCCTTTAATCGTAATAACGCAGTGGTTTGTTTACTTGACGTGCTTTTGCTCGATCGCGGTGATCTTGTCGATGCGTCCCGAGTGACGGCCGCCCTCCAGCGCGCCGTCCAGCCAGACTTCGACCATTTCGGCCGCGGCGCCCGGGCCGGTGATGCGCTCGCCCAGGCACAGGATGTTGGCATCGTTGTGCAGGCGGCTGTACTTGGCGGCAAAGTGGGTCTGGCAGGCCGCCGCGCGGATGCCGGGGACTTTGTTTGCGGCGATCGAGATGCCGATGCCCGAGCCGCAGATGAGGATGCCGCGCTCGTGCTTGCCCGCGACGATCGCGTTTGCAACCGCCTCGGCCGCATCCGGATAGTCATAGCGCTCGGCGGAGTAGCAGCCATAGTCGGTGAATTCGTAGCCCTTGGCTTCGAGCATTTCCACCAGCTTCACCTTGAGTGCGTAGCCGGCGTGGTCGTTACCGATTGCAATAGTCATGACAGGATTCCCCCTAAAAAGTTTAGTTTGTTGTGGCCTGTGCGCATTTTTGTGCGCGTTCGCGTTCCGCCTGCGGTGCGCGCAGGTATTGCTCGCGCAGGGCGGAGGCGGAAACGCCCTGTCCGGACGCTAAAACAGCCCGCGCGGCGCACGCAACCCCCCATGCGGTGGGGTAGACGAGTTGCGGCGGCGCGAGTCGCAGTCCCGGGCAGCATTCTTTTAATTTAGTATAGCACAAGTTTGCGCCGTCTCCAACCAGAATTTGCGGGTTTTCCCCGATTTCTTGCGCGAGCACCTCGAGTTTGACCGCGCGATCCTCGCACAGGCGGCGCGGACCGTCCGCGGTCAGTGCAAAGCGCGCATGATAGACCTGCCCTGCGCGCGCGTCCATGACGCAGGACACCTCGCCCGACCAGCCGAGCAGGCCCCATGCCATCGCCTCGAGCGTGGACACGGCGGCGCACGGCTTGTCCGCGGCGAGCGCAAGCCCCTTGACCGTCGCCACACCGATGCGGATGCCGGTGAACGAGCCGGGGCCGCCCGCGACCGCGAAGCCGTCAACCTCAAGCGGAGACAGTCCGCAGCCCGAAAGCACATGCTCGACCATGGGCAGCAGCGTGCGCGAGTGCGTCAGTCCGCAGTTTTGGAAGTCCTGCGCGCGCAGCTCGCCGTCCTCGGTCAGGCAGACCGACACGGACACCGCGGACGACTCCACAGCAAGGATTTTCATGCGTTTCCCTCCTCAATCGTGATGACGCGCGTATCCGGCGCGTCCCCGTAACAAATGACGACGGTTTTGTGGTGTGCGGGCAGCGCGTCCGCGATGTTCGCGCTCCACTCGATGAGCAGCACGCGTGTGCCGTCGAGGTAATCGTCAAAGCCCAGCTCCCACAGCGCTTCCGCACCCAAAATGCGGTACATATCGAAGTGCACGACCGCGCCGCCGGGCGCGTCATACTCGTTTGCGATGGCGAAGGTCGGACTGGTCACGCGGCCCTCATAGCCCAGACCGCGCAGCACACCGCGCGCAAACGCGGTTTTGCCTGCGCCGAGATCGCCGTCCAGCGTGACGACGTCGCCGGGCGCGAGCGTGCGCGCCCAGTCCGCGCCGATGCGCTCGGTATCCTCCGCACTGGCTGAATGATATTGCATATGCGTCACTCCTGCGGCTTCGGGGGTGGAAAGTCCAAAATCATCTGGTCGTAGGCAAGCGGCACATAGCCGCGCGTGCGGTACATGCGCGCCGCGCGCACGTTGTCCGCCGTGACCTCAAGCCGAAACCGCGCGGCCTCCGGGTACGCGGCGCGCACCGCGTCCATGAGCGCACGCCCCACGCCGCGTCCGCGCGCGCTGCCGCACACATAAAGCTCTTCGACCCACACGGTCAGCCCGCCGGCCTCGTTTGACCAGGTCAGCGCGAGCAGCACAAAGCCGAGCGGCGTGCCGTCCTCGTCCTGCGCGAGCAGCGCGTCGGCATAGGGGGTGCCGTCCATCAGCGCGTCAAAGGTGCGCTGCGCGTGGTGCGCGGGCACGGCATGATCGACCGCATCGCCGTCCTGATAAAACGCGGCGGCGAGGGCGAGATAGGTGTCCTCGTCCGCGCGCGTAAATTTACGGATCATCATGGCTCACACCTGCGCGAGCGCCTGCTGCACGTCCGCGAGGATGTCCTCGACGTTTTCCAGACCGCAGGACAGACGGATGAGACCGGGGGTGATGCCTGCCGCGGCGAGCTGCTCGTCGCTGAGCTGGCGGTGGGTCGAGGATGCGGGATGGAGCGCGCACGAGTGGATGTCCGCCACGTGCACCTCGAGCGAGACCAGGCGCAGCGCGTCGATGAACTGCTCCGCCGCAGGGCGGCCGCCCTTGAGCGAGAACGAGATGACGCCCGATGCCGCGCCCTGCGCAAGGTATTTTTGCGCGAGCGCATGGTCCGGGCTGCTTTCCAGTCCGGGATAGGTGACAAACTCCACCTTGTCGCTCGTTTCCAGATTGCGCGCAACCGCGAGCGCGTTCGCCGCGTGCTGGCGGATGCGCAGCGGCAGCGTTTGCAGGCCGAGATCGAGCAGGAACGCGCCCATCGGGGTCTGGCAGGTGCCCATGTCGCGCATGAGCTGCACGCGCGCCTTGGTGATATAGGCGGCCGCGCCGAACGCTTCGGTGTAGACGAGGCCGTGATAGCTGTCGTCCGGCTGGGTCAGGCCGGCAAATTCGCCCTGCGCCCAGTCAAACTTGCCGGAATCCACGATGACACCGCCCATTTGCACCGCGTGGCCGTCCATATACTTGGTGGTCGAGTGCACGACAATGTCCGCACCCCACTCAAACGGGCGGCACAGCACCGGAGTTGCGAAGGTGTTGTCCACGATGAGCGGCACGTTGTGACGGTGCGCGAGCGCGGCGAACCGCTCGATGTCGAACACGGCCAGCGCGGGGTTTGCGATGGTTTCGCCAAAGACGCAGCGCGTGTTCGGACGGAAGGCGCGCGCAAGCTCCTCGTCCGAGGCGTTCGTGTCGACAAAGGTCACGTCGATGCCGAGCTTTTTGAAGGTGACGGAGAGCAGGTTGAAGCTGCCGCCGTAGATGGAGGCCGCGGACACGATATGGTCGCCCGCGCCCAGAATGTTCAGGATGGCGAGCATGGTCGCGGCCTGTCCGGAGGAGGTGCACAGCGCGCCCACGCCGCCCTCAAGCGCGGCAATTTTGCGCTCGACCGCGTCCACGGTGGGGTTTGAAAGACGGGTGTAAAAGTGGCCGGCGGCGGACAGATCGAACAAATCGCCGACGTGCGCGGTGGAGTCAAACTTGAAGGTTGTGGACTGATAGATGGGCAGCGCGCGCGGGCCGCCGTTGCCCGGCTCGTAGCCCTCGTGCAGGCATTGTGTTTCAATTTTCATGGGAGTCCTCCGATTTTTAAATTTTTGGTCATATTTATTGTATCATAGGCGGTTTTCAAGTCAAGCAAAACCTTGCCCGTATGCGGCGCGGCTGATATAATATAAAGGATCGGAAAAAATATTTTCGTGTAAATGCGCGCCGCTTTGCGCGCGGGAGGAATAGAATGGAACAGCACAAGATCGAACGCATCAACGCCCTTGCGAAAAAATCCAAGACCGAGGGGCTGACCCCTGCCGAGCAGGCGGAGCAAAAGACCCTGCGCGAGGAATATATTGCGCAGTGGCGCAACAGCCTGAAAAGCCAGCTGGACGGGGCAATCGTGCTCAATCCGGACGGCACGACAAGCAAGCTGCGCCAGCGGAAGGACGGGGTATGACCTCCCTCCGTCTGCCCGAAGCCGTGTGCGCCGCGCTGCATGCGCTCGAGCGCGCCGGCTACCCTGCCTATGTGGTCGGCGGCTGCGTGCGCGACGGCCTGCGCGGGCTGCCCCCGCATGATTGGGACGTGTGCACGGCGGCGCGGCCCGCGCAGGTGCACCGCGCGCTGGGCGCTGCGTTTTCCGTGCGCGATACCGGCCTGCGGCACGGCACGGTGACCGCGGTGCGCGACGGCCTGCCGATCGAAATCACGACCTACCGCGTCGAGGGGGCGTACACCGACGGCCGCCACCCCGATGCGGTGCGCTTTGTCGACCGCGTGGAGGAGGATCTCGCGCGGCGCGATTTTACGGTCGGTGCGATGGCATATTCCCCCACGCGCGGCCTGTGCGACCCGTTCGGCGGTCAGCGCGATCTGGAAGCGGGCGTGCTGCGCTGCGTGGGCGATCCGGACGCGCGCTTTCGCGAGGATGCGCTGCGCATCGCGCGGGGCATGCGCCTTGCCGCCGAGCACGGCTTTACCGTCGAGCCGATGACCGCCGCCGCGATGGAACGTCAGGCGCCGCTGCTCGACCGGATCGCGGCCGAGCGCATTGCGGCCGAGCTGACGCGGCTGCTCACCGGACGATATGCAGGGCGCGCGCTGCGCGCGTATCGCACGGTGCTCGGGCGGATGCTGCCCGAACTTGTGCCCATGTACGATCTGCCGCAGCAAAACCGCCACCACCGCTACGACGTGTGGGAGCACACGGTGCGCGCGGTCGAGCAGGTGCCCGACGCGCCGCTGCTGCGCTGGGCGATGCTGCTGCACGACTGCGGCAAGCCCGCAAGCAAGTCGGTCGACGAGCGCGGAGTCGGGCATTTTTACGGCCACCCCGCGGTGAGCAAGCAGCTCACCATGCGCATTGCGGCGCGGCTGCGGTTTTCGTCCGCCTTCACAAGCGATTTGCTGCTGCTTGTCGAGCAGCACGACCGTCCGCTCGGCGACACGGAAAAAGCGGTGCGCCGCCGCCTGGCCCAAATCGGCGAGACGCATTTCCGCGCGCTGCTCGCCATCAAAAAGGGCGACTGCGTCGGGCAGGACACCAATCCGCGCGACCTTGCCGCGCTGTGCCGCATCGCGTGCCTGCTCGAGGGTGTCCTCGCGCAGGCGCAGTGCTTTTCCCTGCGGCAGCTCGCGATTGACGGCAACGATATGCGCGCAATCGGCCTGCACGGCAGCGAAATCGGCCGCGCGCTCGGCCGCGCGCTCGAGCATGTGCTCGAGCATCCGCGGGACAACCGAAAAGACATTTTGCTCGCGCTTGTGCGCGGGCGCCAGACCGGAGGATCACTGCGATGAACGATTTAACCGAACTCAAACAGAGTTTTTTAGATACTTTTAATAAGAACATTCACCGCCGCGGCGCGGATAAGCTGCTCGAATGGATGGAAACGACGGATTTTTTCACCGCGCCCGCATCGACACGCTTTCATGCCGCGCACCCGGGAGGCCTGCTCGAGCACTCGCTCAACGTCTATCAGGTGCTCGTTGCCAAGCACTACGATCCCCAGACAGACGACCTTGAGAGCTTCACGCTGGTCTCGCTGCTGCACGATCTGTGCAAGGCCGGCTTTTACACCCAGTCCTTCCGCAACGCAAAAAACGCGGCAGGGGAGTGGGAAAAGGTGCCTTATTATACGGTTGACGATCAGTTTCCCTATGGGCACGGCGAAAAATCGGTCTACCTCATCGAGCGCTTTTTGCGCCTGAAAACCGAGGAGGCGGTCGCGGTGCGCTGGCACATGGGCGGCTTTGACGATGCGGTGCGCGGCGGCTCGTTCGCGCTCGCCAACGCGTATGAAAAATATCCGCTCGCGGTCAAGCTGCACCTGAGCGATCTCGAAGCCACCTATCTGTGCGAAAACCGCGCATAAAGACAACCGAAGGACGGGGGAATCACAAAAAAATGGCAGTCCAACAAGTTTGCGAAAACCTATACCGCATCGCCGTGCCGCTGCCGGACAGACCGGACGCGCAGGGTGCGTGCTACCTCGTGCGCGGCGCGGCAGGCGCGCGCCATCTGCTCGTCGATACCGCGCCGCAGGACGATGCGTGCGCGCATGCGGTGCGCGAGGCGCTGACATCTCTCGGCGCGGCGCCGGAGGACACCGATATTTTCCTGACCGACCGCACAGCCGCGCACAGCGGCTTGTGCGCGCGGCTGCGTGCGCCCGGCACGCGGATTTACTGCGGCGCGGGCACGGATTTTACCGCGACGGCGGCATGGGTCGCGTCCCTGGGCGCGCCCGCGGAGTGCGCGATTTCGCCTGCGCTCTTTCATCGGTACGCGCCGCCGGACACGCTGCCTGCGGACTGCATCACGGTGCGCGACGGTGCGCGCTTTGACGCAGGCGGCTACGGCTGGGAAGCGGTCGATCTCGCCGGGCACACACCGGATACGCTCGGACTGTGGGCGCGCGAGGCGGGCATTTTGCTCTGCGGCGACCATGTCCTTGCGGACAGCACACCGCATATCGGGCTGTGGGGCGACGGAAACGACGCGCTCGGCATCTATCTGCGCAATCTGCGCAAGGTGCGCACGATGCGCGTCTCGCGGCTGCTGCCCGCGCACGGCGCGGTCGTCGAACGCGCGGATGACCGCATCGACCAGCTGCTCGCGCACCATGCGCGCCGCTGCGACGACGTCTGCACCCTGCTTGATGAGTGGGGGCAGGGCACGCTGTGGCAGCTTGCGCACGCGCTGCGCTGGGAGACCGACGTGCCGCGCGCGCAGGCGCTGCTGGAAACGGCCGCGCACGCGGCGCATCTGCACCGCATGGAAAAGCTCGCGTGCGACAGCCGCGGCGGCGTGGCCTATTACCGCGTGCAGCACTGACACGGACGGCGGTGTTTTTGCGTGCGTATGGACCAGACGGGCGGAACGTGCATAGGATAACGGGAAAGGTGGTATTTCCTATGACGATTCATACCGTAAAGCCGGGCGAAAGCGTGTATTCCATCGCCCAGCACTATAAGGTCCCCATTGAGCGCATTATTTCGGACAACGAGCTGATCGATCCCGGCCGGCTTGCGGTCGGACAGACGCTCGTCATCCGCTATCCCAAAGAGTATCATATCGTCGAGCCGGGCGAAACGCTCGCCTCGATTGCAAGCCGCCACGGCATGACCGTGAACGAACTGTTTCAGATGAATCCGTCCCTCGGCGGACAGGCGCAGATTGAGCCGGGGCGGACGCTGGTTCTGTCGCTGACGCAGCCCAAGCAGGGCACGCTTGCGACGAACGGCTACCTCTATCCCAACATCGACCGGCAGGTGCTGCGCAAAGCGCTGCCGTTTTTGACATATGCTTCGGTCTTTTCCTATGGCTTCACGCCCGAGGGCGACCTGCTACAGCAGGACGACGCGGAGGTCGTGACCATCATCCGCTCCTACGGCACAAAGCCGCTGCTCGTGCTCACAACGCTGGGCGCGGACGGACTGTTTTCGAGCGAACGCGCCGCCGCGCTGCTGCAAAACCCGGCGGCGCAGGATCGCCTGCTCGCGCAGCTCGCCGAGACGATGACGCGCAAGGGCTATGCCGGGCTGGACATCGATTTTGAGTATATTCCGCCTGAGCACGCGGATGCCTACGCGGCCTTTGTGCAAAAAGCCGAGCAAACGCTGGGCGCGCAGGGCTTCGAGGTGTTTGTCGCGCTGGCACCCAAAACCGCGCGCACGCAAAAGGGGCTGCTCTACGAGGCGCACGATTATGCCGCCCTCGGAAAAGCGGCGGACAACGCGCTGCTCATGACCTATGAATGGGGCTATTCGCGCTCCGCACCGATGGCGGTCGCGCCCATCAACAAGGTGCGCCAGGTCGTCGATTTTGCGCTGACCGAAATCCCCGCGGGCAAGCTGTTTCTCGGCATCCCGAACTACGGCTATGACTGGACGCTGCCCCATGTGCCCGGTGTGAGCGTGGCGCGCAGTCTGGGCAACGTGGAGGCGGTGCAGCAGGCGATTGAGCAGAACGCCGCCATCGAATATGACTGGACCGCGCAGTCCCCGCATTACAGCTATTATCACAGCCGCATCGGGCACGAGGTCTGGTTTGAGGATGCGCGCAGCATCGCGGCAAAGCTCGCGCTTGCAAGCGAGAAAGAGCTGCGCGGTGTCAGCGTGTGGTCGCTTATGAAGTGGTTCCCGCAGCTGTGGCTGCTGATAGGTTCCCTTTATAACATCGAAAAACGCTAAAGAATACACATTTATTATTGGATATACAGGAAATATGCAGTAATCCCTGCGGCATTTTCATATTTTTGAGCAGATGAGAGAGCTTTTTCCATTGTCTGATTGCCCATTCGGTGGTAGACTTGGAAACCAGCAGAGAAATCGCTGATTTTTGCGAATTTCGCTGCAAAACAATCAGGAGAGTGAGAAAATGAACAAGAAAATGATGATGCTGTCGGTTTGTACCGCACTGGTTGGAACGATGAGCGCGGGCGCAGTGAATCTGCCCCAGAACCTCCCCGCTGCTTGCAGCGCGAGTGCGTGCGTCGCGCTGCGCGGCATGGCGGCAAACGCGGCAACGTGCCTGACGGCGGAGAACGGCTGCAACAGCACGATTTTGAGCTACATCAAGGGCGCGACAGCCGTAAAGGGCGCCGCGTGCACGACGACGAAGCCGTCCGCCGGCACCACGACCGGCACGACCAAGCCGTCCGCCGGCACGACGACGGATACGACGACCAAGCCGTCCGCCGGCACCACGACCGGCACGACCAAGCCGTCCGCCGGCACGACGACGGATACGACGACCAAGCCGTCCGCCGGCACGACGGCGGATGCGTCGCAGGAGGCTGCGATCGTCCGTCTGGTCAACGATGAGCGCGCGCAGAACGGCCTGTCCGCGCTCACGCTTGATGCCAACATGAGCGCGGCGGCACGTGTGCGTGCGGGCGAAATCCGCCAGAGCTTTGCGCACACCCGTCCGGACGGCACCTCGTTCTCGACCGCGCTGACGCAGGCAGGCGTGACATACCGCGCGGCAGGCGAGAACATCGCGTACGGACAGAAGGACGCGACAGCGGTTATGAACAGCTGGATGAACTCCTCCGGTCACCGCGCCAACATCCTCGGCGCGCAGTATGGCCGTATCGGCGTGGCCGCGGTCAATAACGGCGGCACGATCTACTGGGTGCAGCTCTTTGCAAACTAAGCCCCATACATCCCTCAATGAAAAAACCGCACCCCCGACTCGACTGGATCGAGTGCCGGGGGTGC
>CAZOJP010000030.1:0-28696 GCA_964580155.1 uncultured Intestinibacillus sp.
CAATGTAAGTCTAAAAAATTTATAGAGGGGGAGTTTTCAAATCATGCTTGAAAAGATGTTCAAACTGAAGGAAAACAACACAACGGCAAAAACCGAGATCCTCGCCGGTCTCACGACGTTTATGACGATGGCTTATATCCTCATCGTCAACCCGTCGATCCTGAGCGCGACTGGCATGGACAAGGGCGCGCTGCTCACCGCGACGTGCATCGCGTCGTTCATTGGCACGGCGTGCATGGCGCTATTTGCGAACTATCCGTTCGCACTTGCACCCGGCATGGGTCTGAACGCTTATTTTGCATTTACCGTTGTTCTGCAAAAGGGCTACACCTGGCAGACCGCACTTGCCGCTGTATTCGTCGAGGGTCTCATCTTCATTCTGCTGTCGCTCATCAATGTCCGTGAGGCGATCTTTAATGCGATTCCGAAGAACCTCAAGGCCGCGACCTCGGTCGGCATTGGTCTGTTCATCGCATTCATCGGTCTGCAAAACGCGCATATCATCGTCAATGATGACGCAACACTGGTTGCACTGGGCAATGTAAAGAGTGCTCCGGTCGCGCTCGCGCTGATCGGAACGATCATCACGATCGCACTGGTCGTTCGTAAGGTGCGCGGCGCGCTGCTTTGGGGCATCCTTGCGACTTGGGTGCTCGGCATCGTGTGCCAGCTCACCGGCCTGTACGTTGTCAATCCGGACGCAGGCATGTATTCGCTCATCCCCACTGGGGTCGTATCCGCGCCCCCCTCTATCATGCCGGTATTCGCCAAGATGAGCTTTTCCGGACTGCATATTCTGGACTTCCTCGTCGTTGTGTTCTCGTTCCTGTTTGTCGACCTGTTCGATACGCTGGGCACGCTGATCGGCGTTTCCACCAAGGCAGGCTTCCTCGATAAGGACGATAAGCTGCCGAACATCAAGGGTGCGCTGCTTGCCGATGCGGTCGGCACGACCGCGGGCGCGGTTTGCGGCACCTCCACGATCACGACGTTTGTCGAGTCCGCTTCCGGCGTCGCAGACGGCGGCCGCACCGGCCTGACCTCCATGACGGCAGGTGTGCTGTTCCTCGTTGCGCTGGTATTCTCCCCGCTGATCGGCACCATTCCGACCTTTGCAACCGCGCCGGCGCTCATCGTTGTCGGCCTGTTCATGCTGGAGAATGTCGCGAACATCGAATTCGCGGATTACACCGAGGGCTTCCCGGCGTTCATGACCATCCTCATGATGGTTGTTGCGTACTCCATTTCCGAGGGCCTGGTGTTCGGCGTGCTGTCTTATGTGCTGCTCAAGGCACTGTCCGGCCGCGCGAAGGAGCTGAATCCGGTCATTGTGATCATCGGCATTCTGTTCTTCGTAAAATTGGTCGCGGGTTGACCACGATCCTCGCTTTGCAAAAAAGCTCCGACTTCGGTCGGAGCTTTTGCATTTTCCATCCAAAAACACAGGGAGAAAAGTATGAGAACTTGTGCAAAGATTGCAACTTGTGCGTATTTGTGCTATACTGATGCACAATAGCAGGTTCGTTGTATGGGGGAGGACAAACGATGAAGGTCACAATGCAGCAGATTGCGGATTTGTGCAATGTATCGCGCGGTACAGTCGATCGGGTGCTGCACAACCGCCCCAATGTGCATCCGCAGATTCGGCAGACCGTGCTAAGCGCAATCGAGCAAACCGGATACCGCATGCCTGCGGGAATCGGGCAACAGCCGCGCCGGCTGCTGGCGATTTTGCCGGTTTGGTCGGGCAAATATTGCGTAACGCGCGCGCGGCGCGGAATCTGCACGGCGGTCGACCGACTGGGCAGCAAGCGATTTACGCTGCAAATCGAGCAGCCTGACGGGCACGCGCGTGAGGAGCTGCTTGCCCTCCTCGACCGCGCGCTTGAGGAGGGTGTGCACGGCATCCTGCTCAACGCGCCGATGGATCGCGCGGTGATTGAGCGGGTCAACCGCGCGACCGCGCGCGGCGTGCAGGTTGTCACCTATTTTGACGAGCTGCCCCAGTGTCCGGACACCTATTATGTCGGGCCGGATGCCGTGCGCGCAGGGCGCGTCGCGGCAGGGCTGATGGCAAAATATTTGCGCCCAGGGGAGCGCGTGCTTGCGGTGAGCGCGGATTTGCAGCTTCACTCGCAGCGCGGGCGGGTTTACAGCTTCGCGCACCACCTGCAAGAGCTGACCGGTCAGGCCACCGCGGAAATTGTATGCGCGCAGGAGCCGCTTGAGGCAACCGCCCTCCTCGTGCAGCAGCAGCTTGCGCGCGACGAGCGCATGCGCTACATCTACATGTCGGCGCAAAGCGCGCCCGGCTGCATGGAGGGCATCCGGCGCGCGAAGCTGCCCTATCGCATCACGGTCATTTGCAACGACACCACAACCGATACGCGCGCACTGCTCGAAAACGGTTCTATCGATTTTGTAATCGGTCAAAGCGTGTCCCAGGTGGCGTGTCAGGCGGTCGAAGCGCTGTATAAAATGGTGTGCCTGGATGCGGTTCCGCGTGCAACCAAGCGGCACAGCGACCTGATCATTTACACAAAACAGATGCTGCACACAAAGGGAGGGGAGCGATGAAGCCGACCATTTCAGACATTGCGCGTGCGTGCGGCGTGTCGCGCGGCACGGTCGATCGCGTTGTGCACGGCAGGCCGCACGTCAAACCCGAGCTGCGCGCGCGCATTGAAGCGGCGCTGCGGGAGAGCGGATATACACCGCCGCGCGCGGCAAAGCGCGGCGAGGGCGCTCCGGCAATTACGGTTGCGATTTTGCTGCCCAAATGGACAGACAACTATTTTGCGCAGCAAACCTATGCAGGCATCAATCAGGCGGAGCACGCGATTAACGATCCGAGCTTTCGCGTGGTGGCGCACGAGCTGTCCTCACGCTCGCTCGAAGAGTATGTCGCGCTGCTGCGCACACTGGCAAACGACGGTGTGGACGGCATCATCCTCAACGCGGCACAGTCTCCGGTCATCGAAACCATCATCGACGAGCTCGCCGCGCGCGATATTGCGGTCATCACCTATGATGCGGACGTGCCGAACTCCAAGCGTTTGTGCTTCATCGGGCAGGACATCTACCAATCGGGCGAAATCGCCGCGGGGCTGATGGCGCGCTTTATGCATCCGCGCGACGAGGTGCTCATCGTCACGGGGCGCATGGATTTTGAGTCGAGCAAGGGCCGCGTCGACGGCTTCGTGCGCTGCCTGCAGGCGCAGGGCTTTTCCTCGGACTGCTACTCGATTGCGGAGAGCCACGAGCGCTTCGACCGGACAAGCGAGGCCGTGCGCAACGCGCTGCGCGAGCGCGACAACCTACGCTATATCTATATGGCGAACGAAAGCATCGCAGGCTGCGTCGACGGGGTGCACAAGGCGCAGGTCAACCATCCGGTGCGCATTATTTGCAACGACTTAACGCCGTCCGCGAAAAAATACCTGCAAAATGGCGAGATTGACTTTATCATCGGGCAAACCTTCACACAAAAGGCCTATAAGTCCATCGTCACGCTGTATCAGCTGCTGCGGCACGGCGTGCGCCCCAAGCGGGAAAGGCTGTTCACAGACAGCTTCATTATTTCGCGCGAGCTTCTCTAAAGCAGTAGGATTCCCGTCTGTTTTGTGCACTGTGCATATGCACGCACAACGCACAACGTCTACGCTGTCTGCCGGACGGTTGCGTTTATGCAATGTGCAAGATAAATACGCCGAGAAACTGTGCAATCCTACTCATTTGAGGAGGGCGTATTGACTTTAAAGCGGGGATTTCGTAAAATCATACTACCGAGGGCGCCTATGTGGCGCAAACCGATGAAAGAGGTGTGCTTTTATGAATCAGATTAAAGTTGGTATTGTTGGTCTGGGCCGCTTAGGCGCGGTACATGCGCGCAACCTTGCGTATAAAATTCCGGGCTGCACGCTCGTGGCAGCATGCTCGCTTGTGCAAAGTGAGCTGGACTGGGCGGCGAGCGAGCTGGGCGTCGCGCAGACGTATCTCGATTATAAGGAAATGGTCGATCAGGCGGACATCGAGGCGGTTGTCATCGTGTCCTCCTCCCCCGAGCACTGCTGGATGATCGAATACGCGCTCGATGCGAACAAGCACGTATTCACCGACAAGCCGCTCGGCTGCTCGTATGAGGAGTGCAAGCGCGCGGAGGCGGCGGTTGAGCGCCATCCGGACAAGCTGTTTTTCCTGGGCTTTATGCGCCGCTACGACCCGTCTTATGCCGATGCCAAGGCGCAGATTGACGCGGGCAAGGCGGGCAAGCCCTATCTCGTCAAGGCAACCGGTCTGGATCCGGAAGAGTTCGTGGAAAGCTGCATCCAGTTCTGCAAGACATCGGGCGGCATCTTTATTGATGCGGCGTCGCATGATATCGACCTGATGCGCTGGTATCTGGGCGGCGAGGTCACCGAGGTTTATGCCGCGGGCACGACCTTCAAGCATCCGGAGTTTGCCGAGGGCGGCGACACCGAGACCGGCATGGCGATGCTCAAATTCGACAATGGCACGGTCGCATTCCTGCACGTCGGACGCACCGCACCGCACGGCTACCACACGGAAACCGAGATTGTCGGCACGGATGCGCACATCCGTATCGCAGGCATCCCGTGGAAGAACCGCGCGATGATTTTCGACGCAAACGGCGCGGTACAGCCCATCATCGAGAACTTCCCGCAGCGCTTTGCCGAGGCATATCTGCTCGAGATGATCGACTTTATCGACTGCATCCGCACCGGACGCAAGCCCGAAATCACGGTCTATGACGGCACAAAGGCGACGCTCGTCACCTATGCCATCACGGACTCGTTCCACACCGGCAAGCCGGTTCAGGTCACCTATTGAGCCTATGGGGCGGGAGCGATCCCGCCCCCTTCTTTCCCAAACCCCACTTGACAAAAAGCGGGGGGAGAAGTATAATAAACTTACTTTGCGGGTGTAGTTTAGTGGCAAAACTCCAGCTTCCCAAGCTGGCTATGTGGGTTCGATTCCCATCGTCCGCTCCATTTAAAGGATCTTTGCGCGGCAAAGGTCCTTTTTTAATTGCACCGTGACCTTATCACGGACGCAAACGGGCACTTTCGCTATACTGGATACAACACATTCAGGAGGAACTCTCATGCTCGAAAAGCGCCCCAAAAGAAGAAAAGCACAGGTTTTGCAGGACGCATGCGTCGCGTGCGGCTGCTGCGTCAAGGTTTGCCCCAAGGATGCCATTCACATCGACCGCGGAATGTACGCGGTGGTGGATTTTGCGGCGTGCGTCGGCTGCGGAAAATGCGCCAAAGAATGCCCCGCATCGGTTATTTCGATGAAGGAGGTATTCGTATGAAGAAGCGTTGGTATGACTATCTGTGGATTGTATCGCTCGTCTATCTGCTGCTCGGATTTTTCAACATTATGTTTGCGTGGTTCGGGCTGCTGTGCTTTACCATTCCGCTCGTGATTTCGCTTGCGGGCGGCGGTAAGGCCTACTGCAACCATTTTTGCGGCAGGGGACAGCTATTTTCACTGCTCGGCGGCCGATTCGGGCTGTCGCGCCGCAAGGATATCCCCAAATTCATGCGCAGCCGCTGGTTCCGATACGGTTTTCTGCTCTTTTTCCTCACGATGTTTGCGCAAATGATTTGGAACACCTGGCTGGTGTTCGCGGGGACGCAATCGCTTCGCCAGTTTGTCAAGCTGCTGTGGACGTTCCGTCTGCCGTGGCACTGGGCCTATCACGGCACGGCGGTGTCGCCGTGGATGGCGCAGTTCGCCTTCGGATTTTACAGCCTGATGCTGACCTCAAGCGTGCTTGGTCTGGTCACCATGGTGCTGTTTAAGCCGCGCTCCTGGTGCGTTTACTGCCCGATGGGCACGATGACGCAGCTCATCTGCAAGGCGAAAAGCGGCGCGCCTACCTGCGCGCTATCACAGGATACATAAAAAAGTTTATGGCATATGTCAATTATTATAGCTGACATATGCCATTTATGTTGTATAATAAAAGTGTAAGCGGCATATGCTATTTATGAAAGGAGAGATCATCATGCCAAGGCCGTGTAAGCGCCGCCGCATCTGCGGCTTGCCCGCGTGTGCGCGATTTGGCCCGAAGGACGGCAGCACCGACGCGCGGCAGACGGTTACGATGACGCTCGACGAGTTTGAGACCATTCGCCTGATTGACCTCGAGGGCATGACGCAGGAGCAGTGCGCGGGGCAGATGAGCGTTGCGCGCACAACCGCGCAGGCTATTTACAACAGCGCGCGTGTGAAGCTCGCCGACTGCGTGGTAAACCAAAAGGAGCTGCATATCGCGGGCGGCGAATATGTGCTGTGCGACGGCAATCATGCGGGGTGCGGGCGCGGAAAATGCTATGGACACAAACGGGAGGGCGCGTGCAACCACGACGCACTTATGAACGACGAAAAGGAGAAACATACATGAAAATCGCAGTTACTTATGAAAATGGACAGATTTTTCAGCATTTTGGCCATTCGGAGCATTTCAAGATCTATGACATTGAGAACGATCAGGTGACGGCATCGCGCGTTGTCGACACAAACGGCAGCGGGCACGGCGCGCTGTCGGGCTTTCTGCGCGGGCTGGAGGTCGACACGCTGATTTGCGGCGGCATCGGTGCCGGTGCGCAGCAGGCGCTTGGCGAAGCCGGTATCCATCTGTACGGCGGCGTTACCGGCGCGGCGGACGATGCGGTTGCCGCGCTGCTGGCGGGCAAGCTGGAATTTGATCCCAACGTCAAGTGCAGCCACCATGAGGGCGAGCACCACCACGGGGGCGGACACCACCACGGGGAAGGACACCACCACGGCGGCGGCCATCAGCACGGCAAGCACGCGCACGGCGGCTGCGGATCGCACGGTTGCGGCGGACATCAATAAAGCAAAAATAGCGCGAAAAAGGCTCTCCACATGATGGAGAGCCTTTTTTAGGTTCTATCTTATGCGTTTTCGCCGAAGAACAGCGCCATGTCGTCCTCGACGGTGCCGATGCCTGCGATGCCGAAGTTTTCCACAAGCACCTTTGCGACGTTGGGGGACAGGAATGCCGGCAGCGTCGGCCCGAGGTGGATGTTCTTCACGCCGAGGTACAGCAGCGCCAGCAGCACGATGACTGCCTTCTGCTCGTACCATGCGATGTTGTATACAATCGGCAGATCGTTGATGTCATCGAGTCCGAACACTTCCTGCAGCTTGAGCGCGATGACCGCGAGCGAGTAGGAATCGTTGCACTGACCTGCGTCCAGTACGCGCGGGATGCCGCCGATATCGCCCAGATCCAGCTTGTTGTACTTGTATTTTGCACAGCCGGCGGTCAGGATGACAGCATCCTTGGGCAGTGCCTGCGCGAAGTCGGTGTAGTAGTTTCTCGACTTGGCGCGGCCGTCGCAGCCTGCCATGACGACGAACTTCTTGATCGCGCCCGACTTGACCGCATCCACGACCTGATCTGCAAGCGCAAGCACCTGTGCGTGTGCGAAGCCGCCGATGATCTCACCGGTTTCGATCTCGATCGGCGCAGCGCAGCGCTTTGCGTGCTCGATAAGTTCGGAGAAGTCCTTGGACTCGCCCGTCGTGCCCGGAATGTGCTTGCAGCCCGGATAGCCTGCCGCACCCGTGGTGTACATGCGATCCTTATAGCTGTCCTTGGGCGGCACGATGCAGTTCGTGGTCATGAGGATGGGGCCGTTGAAGGATTCAAACTCTTCCTTCTGCTTCCACCATGCGTTGCCGTAGTTGCCGACAAAGTGCGGATACTTCTTAAACGCCGGATAGTAGTGCGCAGGGAGCATCTCGGAGTGGGTGTAAACGTCGACGCCCGTGCCTGCGGTCTGCTCGAGCAGCATTTCGATGTCGCGCAGATCGTGACCGGAGACCAGAATGCCGGGGTTCGTGCCCACGCCGATGTTGACCTTGGTCATTTCGGGGTTGCCGTACGCGGTCGTGTTTGCCTTGTCCAGCAGCGCCATGCCGCCGACACCGTACTTGCCGGTTTCGAGCGTGAGTGCAATCAGTTCGTCGACACTGAGCGTATCGTCGAGCGTTGCCGCGAGCGCGCGCTGCAAAAATGCGTCGACCTCAACATCGTCCTGCAGCAGTGCGTTTGCATGCTTGGAGTATGCGGACAGACCCTTCAGCCCGTAGGTAATCAGCTCGCGCAGGGAGCGCACGTCCTCGTTCTGGGTGGACAGCACGCCGACCGTGGCGGCCTTTGCGGCAAATTCGCCGCGCGGCGCGTCCCAGTGCGCGGCCTCGGGCAGCGCGTCGGGATTGGATACCTGACCCAGCAGCTCACGCTTGGCCGCGAGTGTGTCCTCGATGCGCGCGATGATCGCCTCTTCGTCGAAGTTTGCGTTTGTGATGGTGACAAACAGGTTGAGGGTCGCAAGGTGGTTGACTTCACGGGCAACCGGCTTGCCCTCGGCGCGCAGCGCGGTGGTAACAGCGGACAGACCCTTGGTTACATAAACGAGCAGATCCTGCATGGCAGCGACCGACGGGTTCTTGCCGCAAACGCCGGACACCGTGCAGCCGGTGCAGCCGGCAGTCTCTTGACACTGATAGCAAAACATTTTGTTTTCCATATGATTTTCCTCCTGTTATGGCTCAAACATTGCCGCGTGGAGCGGTTTGTGTACTTTTTTGAACTGCACTTATCATAACAGAAGCGGTGCGGCAAATCCGTAACATATGTTACGAACGCGCAGAAAAGATCAAAATTTAACGCGGAAAAAAAGCAGAGGGCACCGCATGAAAAGCGGTGCCCTCTGTCGGCCTCTGTGCCGCATACGGCGCTTATGTGCGGGGCTGAATCGGTCGCGTGGTTTCGGGAGGACGCACGTCAAACTCAGGGTTAAAGGCATAATAATTGCGCGCATCGAGGTTTTCCTGCACGATCCGCAGCGCGTCGCCGAAACGCTGGAAGTGTACGACTTCGCGCGCCCGCAGGAACTTGAGCGGATCGCGCACATCGGGATCGTCAATCAGTCGCAGCAGGTTGTCATAGGTTGTGCGTGCCTTTTGCTCGGCCGCAAGGTCTTCAAACAGGTCGGTGATCGCGTCGCCTTTGGACTGAATCGTGAGTGCAGACCACGGCACGCCGCCTGCGGACTGCGGATAAATACCGGTCGTATGGTCGACAAAATAAGCGTCGTATCCGCCCTCTTTGATCTGCTCAGGCGTCAGGTTGCGCGTCAGCTGATACACAATCGCCGCAACAATCTCCAGATGCGCAAGCTCTTCCGTGCCCACGTCTGTTAACACACCCTTGGCCTCTTTATAGGGCATGGTGTACCGCTGGTTGAGATAGCGCATTGACGCACCCAGCTCGCCATCCGGTCCGCCAAGCTGGCTGATCACCAGTCGTGCGATGGCAGGGTTCGGTCGGGCGATTTTGACCGGATATTGCAACTTTTTCTGATAACTCCACATTAGTTGTCCGCTCCTTCCCAAGGCCAGGGATCGTTAATCCAGGTCCATTCGGTCTTGCTGTCTACCCCGGCGTGCGTCAGCGGACCATAGGCGGATTCATACGCAGTTTGTGCCTTGGTGCGCGCCGCGCGCATTTGCTGGTAATAGTCCAGCGCCGCAGTGTTGTTCGGATGCGCATCAAGATAGAGGGCGGTTTCGAGCATCGCAAAATCATGCATGCACACCTGGCGCAGTGCGGCTTCACGTTCCGTCATGGCTGAGCGCCTCCTTCCCCAAAAACGGTTTGTCTAGCACGGGGAAAAGCGTGCCGCGGTCCAGTGCAACATCCAGCTCGTATGTTTGTCCCCATGCCTGATAGGGAACGAATGCCATCGCAAGCGACAGCAGATCCGGATCAATGCTGAAGGAGGGCGTGGTCTGTTCCCCTCCCTGTGTCGGCGGCGTGAGATTCGGAGGGCAACCTGCATCATCCATGCACAACGGCATGGGCAGGATTTGCTTCATATCCATAAGCGCAAGCTCCTTGTTTCGGTTATTTGGGCAGTCTGTCTGCCTCAACACATTCTATGCCTCAAAAATTCCGCGTGCGCCTGTCTACACAAAGGTGCATTTTGTGGTATACTATATTTTATACAGGAATACTGTAAGAGGAGGCTGTTATCATGGCACAACGAGAGGAATATGCACAGCAGGCACGGCAGGTGGCACAGGAGCTTTGCGCCGCGGCGAAGCTGACGGCGGGCGACCTGATGGTCATCGGCTGCTCATCAAGCGAAATAATGGGAGAGCGCATCGGCACGGATTCCAACGTCGAAACCGCAAAGGCGGTCTTTGAGGCGATTGACAGCGTGCTGCGCGCACACGGAATTGCCCTTGCGGCGCAGTGCTGCGAGCATCTCAACCGCGCGCTGATCGTGGAACGCGACACCGCGGTGCGGTTCGGGCTGGAGATGGTCAACGTGGTTCCGCAGCCCAAGGCAGGCGGCTCATTTGCGACCGCGGCATACCAGAGCTTTGCCGATCCGGTCGCGGTCGAGAGCGTGTGCGTGCAGGCAAAAGCGGGCATGGACATCGGCGGCACGCTGATTGGCATGCACGTCAAGCCGGTTGTCGTGCCGCTGCGGTTGGAGACAACGCACATCGGACACGCCCTCGTGCTGTGTGCGCGGTCGCGCCTGAAGTTTGTCGGCGGTGCGCGCGCGCACTATGACGAAACCCTGATGTAAGGAGAACCCATGCAGCTCAAAACGGTTATTTTTGATTTAGACGACACCCTGTACACCGATTGGCGTGCCTGCGACGATGCCGGCACGCAGGCGGCCGCGCAATACGCGCAACAGGCGCTGGGACTATCCCGCGAAACGGCGGCGCGCGCCTTCCGTGCGGGCCGTTTGCGCGCGCAGGAGCAGCTCGGGCCGGTCGGGGCGGCGCACGACCGCGCGCTGTTCGCGCAGTTTGCGCTGGAAGAGCTGGGCATCAACCCAATCGCGCACTGCGAAGCCATGCACGACGCGTATTGGGATCGGCTGCTCGATACCATGGTGCTTGAGCCGGCCCTGCCCGCGTTGCTGCGCGATCTGCGTGCCGCGGACATACGCGTTGCGGTATGCACGAACATGATGGCCGGTGTGCAAATGCGCAAGCTCGTGCGGCTTGGGCTGGCGGACAGCATCGACTATATGGTGTCCAGCGAGGAAGCGGGCATGGACAAGCCCGATCCTGCCATCGTGGACTATACCCTGCGCAAGGCCGGCTGTACCCCTGCGGAAGCGGTTTTTGTCGGGGATAGCTATGTGCATGACATGGGTGCCGCGCACAGCGCAGGCGTGCGCGGACTGTGGCTCGATCGCACGGGCGCGGGTGTGCCGGACGGACAGTGGGCGCCGGACTGGATTGCCCCGTCGATGCATGAAGCGGCGGCGCATCTGCGCGCGCTACTGGCATAAGAGGAGGAGTTTTTGAAGCACATGAAATATGAAATCAAGCCCCAGGGCGTATGTCCCTCGCGCATTGCCTTCGATTTAGAGGGGAATGTGGTACACAACGTATCGTTCACCGGCGGCTGCAACGGCAATCTGCAAGCGATCGGCCGCGTGGTCGAGGGCATGACCGTCGAGCAGATCGAAAGCCATTTTCGAGGCATCAGCTGCAGCGGCCGCGGCACGTCGTGCTCGGATCAGCTTGCCCGCGCGGTTCGGCGCAAATTTGAGGAGACCCTCTGACATCTGTAATTTGTATCATAGCCCCGCATTTCTGAAAGAATGCGGGGCTATTCATGTCTAATATGCAGCGGTGCGGCATAGAAATACGATATATCACAACAGAAATCGGAGGGAGAGCGCTTGTGAAAGGCTTACCGGAAGAGCGGGCGATTCGCCTGGCGCAGTACATTATTGAGCAGGAGGCGACTGTACGGCAGGCCGCCGCACAGTTTGGAATATCAAAATCAACGGTACACACGGAAGAGGGGAAATGGAACGGTTTGCGCACCGTGTCCGACCTGCGGTTTTGAAGCATACGGGCGCTGCGGCGCGCATAGGCTATACCATTCTGTACGGAGAGGAGGGACAGGCCGTGACAATCCAAATTGAAATCATCGACCCCAACGCGGCGGAGGTGCTGCGGCGTGCGCTGCCGGAGCTGCTTGCGCGCGCCGCGCTGCGGCAGCAGAATGACTGACTTATCCCGCGTCGCGGCGTATTGCCGCGTGTCGACCGAAAAGGAGGAGCAGCTTGTCAGTCTGGCACATCAAAAATCGTTTTTTGAGGAATATGCGCAAAAACAGGGGCTGACGCTGGTCAAGGTCTATGCGGATGAGGGATTGACCGGCACACGGCTCAAAAATCGCCGCGCCTTTGCCGCGCTCATGCGGGACGCGGAGCGCGGGTTATTCGGTCGGGTGCTCGTCAAGGATGTGTCGCGCATGGCGCGCAATGTGGTCGATTTTTTGCAAAGCGTGCGGCGGCTGCGCGCGATGGGGGTGGATTGTCAGTTTATCACCTCGGGAATGTCGCTGTCGGACGGCGAGCTGACGCTGACAATTCTGGCCGCGGTCGCGCAGGAGGAGAGCGCAAACCTGTCCGGCCGTGTGAAGTTCGGCAAGCGCAAAAATGCCGCGCAGGGGCGCGTACCCAACCTGATTTATGGGTATGACAAGGTGCCCGGTGAGTATTTTACGCTGCAAATCAATGAACACGAGGCCGCTGTTGTGCGGCAGATTTTCGACTGGTATGCATCGGGTGCATACGGCACAAACCGCATCGCCGCACAGCTCACCGCGCGCGGCGAGTGCACCAAGCGCGGCTGCGCCTTTACGCAGGCGGCGGTGCGCAGACTGCTGTCCCATCGCATTTACATAGGCGAGGTCGTCAACGGGCGCGAGTACATCGCGGATTATCTGACCGGACGGCGTGCGCAGGCGGAGGAGGAGCACTGGCTCGTGCGTGCAAATGCCGCGCTCGCGATCATTCCGCGCGAGCAGTTCGACTGTGTGCAGACGATGCTTGCCGGACGCGCACAGGCGTTCGGTGGGGCGCGCCACCGGCAGTATCCCTTGAGCGGACTGCTGCGCTGCACCTGCTGCGGCAGCGGCTTTCGGCGCCTGGTGCGGCACACGCGGGAGGGCGAGCGCGTGCGGTGGGTGTGCGCGGGGCGCAATGCAAACGGCGTGGATTTCTGCGAAAACCGGACAAGCATAGACGAAACTGCCTTGCTCGACACGATTGCCCTTTATTTGCGAGATGTGGGGCAGGGGAGCGCGCTCACTCAGGAGACCGCGCGCGTTTATCGGCGTTTGCAGCCGCCGGAGCAGGGGCGCGATGCGGCGCAGCGCGCGTGCAAACGCAGCGAACAGGCGCGCGGCCGTGTGCTTGCGCTATATGAAGCGGGCGGGCTGTCGCTGCAGGATTGCCGGACACGGCTGCAGCGCTTGCAGGAGGAAGGGGAGCGGGCGCGGCTGCTTGCGGAGCAGCCGGAGACGTGCAGGCGCGTGCCGCCGGAGGATCCGCTCGCGCTGCCGCTGCTGGACAGCGCACTGCTGCACGCGCTGCTCGAACGCATTGATGTGGGCGCGGATGGACACGTTTCAGCCATCTTGCGCGATTTATCGCAATAAAACCCCGCCATCTGATAAATGGCGGGGTTTTTGCAGGTTTATTTTGCGAAGATCAGATATACGCGCGCGCCGCTCGCAGAGGAGGTATCACCATAAAGCGTGAACTCTTGATAGTTGAGCTTGGCTTCGCGCAGGGAGATGAGCTTTTGGATGTCGCCGGCATAGACGCTGATATCCTCGGGCAGTGGCAGATATCCGGCAGCGGTTTTGACACCGTCCAAACCGTCAAATGCACTGACGCCGACCGAGCCGACGACGGTGAGCTTTTTGACCGGCAAATTGTACAGCGTGCCGTCCACGCCGTCCAAGCCCCTGGGCAGCCCTGTGGGCGAGCCGCTTACACCGCTCGGCAGCTGGTCCACCTGATAGGTGCGCGTGACCGGTTCGCCGTCGACGCGGGTCTTGAAAATGATTGTATAGTCGTATGCCGGCTCCTCGTCCGTTCCGTTATTGACACGATCGCCATACGCAAGGCCGTACTGCCAGCCCAGACCGGTCACATCGCGCAGGAAAATCGAGGTGACCGAGCCTGCGGAATCGAGCAGCACTCCGCGAATATCGGAGGCGGAGACCATCGTCCGGTCGAGGTCACTGTCGCTGATCAAAGCGACCGGCGCGCGCTCGCCAACCGTTTCATAGATTTTTACGTTGGAGGCGACCTTGCGCTTGCCCAGCGTGCGGGCGGAAACCGACCAGTTGCCATCCGCCGCGCGCAGACCGGTGTAGCCGGTCAACAGCAGCTTGCCGTTTGAGTCGGCGGAGACACGCACGAGCTGTCCCAGCAGACGCGCACTGTCCTCGGAGGACAGCGCACCCGATGCGCTGACACCGGCGAGCAGCTGCACCGTTGCGTTGCCGCCTTCGGACGCGGTGAACACGCCGATGTTTTCCGCCGAAACCGTGCCGGCGGGATAGGCCGCCTGCACCGTGCCAAAGCTGTCCAGCAGCAGCGTGACCTTGTCGTTGAATTTCATACCGGCAAAGTACGATGCCACGCTGTCCGAAACGGTGAATTCGTGCCCGAGCACGGTCACTCGGCTGGGGTGGGCATACGAGGGGGAGGCGCTGCGCAGATAGCCTGTGATGCGGCGATCGGACACGGTGGCGGTCTTGCTTTCCGCGCTCAGCGAGACCAGATCATACTGCTTGAGCGCGCTGCGCTCGATCTCGACGCCGTTTTTCAGTATTTTGTAGTCCGCCGGAATTTTAAGCGAAGAAATCATGCCATAGACGAACGAGGACGCGCCCGCGGCCGGTGTAGCGGCGGAGATTAGCTCGATCTGGCGGCCGTTGTCGTAAAAAATATTGAGCATATAATCCGGCGTCAAATCGGGCCACACCGTGCCGTATTCGTTGAGCGTGCCGTTGAGCACGACCGGTGTTTTTGCAGGCACCTTGAGCTTTTGATCCGCGGTTTCGATGCGGTCGGCATAGGCCTGCTTGACGGTGATGCTTTCGGAATCCGAATTTTCTGGCACAAAGGCACGCACCTTGCTCGTTGTGATCTTATCAAACAACACCGTGCCGCGCGTGCCGATCAGTGCGCGGTCCAGGGTGTCGGCGAGCGAGCGGATTTGGATTGCGCCGCTTTCGTAAAAGCGTGCCTGTCCCCGGCGCAGCTCGCTGTCGGTTTCGTCGGTTGCGAGCAGGATGCTTTCCTCAACGGTGCTCGACGCGACCGAGTTCATAAGCAGCTTGCCGCCTTCCTTTTTGGGTGTTGCCTGCAGGGTGTTGAGCAGCATGACGGCCGCGTCCCCGCGCTTGACAGTTTCGCCTGTGCCGTAGTGCGCGATGCCGCGGTTGAGCCCCAGCCCCTCGGCCTTGCCGATATAGTCCGCCGGCCAGAAGGGACCCACGTCCTCGACGGTATAGTCCAGCATGCGCAGCAGCATCGTGCACGCTTCGCCGTAGGAGATGGTTTTATCCGGACCGAAGGTGCCGTCGGCAAAGCCGCGGATGATTTTCTTTTCCGCGATGTCGGTCTGCTTGAGCGCGGCATTGATGTAGCCGGAGGCCCAGTGCGATGCGGGTACATCGGGGAAAACCGAATAGTTTTTGTAGGCGGAAACATCGGTTACGCCGAGCGCGGTGACCGCAAGCTTGCAAAACTGCGCACGCGTGAGCTGTCCGTCCGGATTAAAGCGCCCTGCGCCCTCGCCCTGCATGATTTGCAGCGCGTCCAGAACCGCGGCGGCTTGCTTGACGTTCGGCGCGGAGATATCGGTAAAGGATGCGGAGGCGCTGCCAAGCAGCAGCGCAGCGGATAGCGCACCGCACAAGATACGTTTCTTCATCATAATTGTTTAGACCTCTCTCATTGGGTGTAGCGCGTGTTATTGTGTGCGAAGTGCATCGACCGGCTGCATTTTGGAAGCCTTGTTTGCAGGATACAGTCCGAAAATGATGCCGAGCAATGCAGAAAACAGAAACGCGCCAAGTACAAGCGGTGCAGACGGCAGAATGGTCAAGGACGGTATATCGGGCATCCAAGGGCTGTTTACAACCTGTCCGACGATGAGTCCGCCGAGCGCTGCCGAGCCGAGAAAGCCGAAGGCGATGCCGAGCAAGCCCCCGACAGCGGAAACCACGCCCGCCTCGATTAAGAACTGACCGATGATGTCGCGCCGCCGCGCGCCGATTGCCATGCGAATGCCGATCTCACGGGTGCGTTCGGTGACCGAAACCAGCATGATGTTCATAATGCCGATGCCGCCGACGAGCAGGGAAATACCCGCAACGCCGCCCGCGACCAGACTCATCATGGTGTACTGCTGCTGGCTCTGCTCCTGATACTGGTCGTTGGAATAGATGCCGAAGTAATCGTAATTCGGGTTGATGCGCGCGTTGGCAAAGGTCGTCATCGACTCGATGAATGCCTTGACGGTTTTGGTGTCGCGTCCGCGGAGGATATAGGAGGAATTGTCCTCCCAGCCCATGACGCGCTGCTGCAGCGTGTGGGGCAGCAGCACCATTGCATCGTCTGTATTGAGCTTGCCGCCGTACTTGCCCTTGTATACGCCGACAACGCGGTAGGTCTGCCCGTTAATCTTGATTTCCTTATCAAGCGGACTCATCGCGCCGAAAAAGTTCTTGCGCACCGTTTCACCGATTACGCACACGCGCGCGCGGTTTTTGATGTCCGACTGGAGCAGGCCGCGCCCTGCCGCAATCGACTGCGAAGCGCACACGGTGTACTGCTCGTTTCCAAAGTTCAGACGGATGTCCCGCATGTTTTTGGTGCGGTAGCTGATCGGCATGGAGGTGCTGACGTTCGGTGTCATGCCGAGCAGCTCGTCCCCCATGCTTTTGCTGCAGTATTCAATAATTGCTTCGCGTGTTTTGGAGCTGCTGATGTACATATACATATCGATGCGATTGACGCCCATAGCCTCCGAGGAAAGCCGTTCGACCTGCTGCAGGCCTTGAATCGAGGCGACAAGCGTAATCACCGATGCAACGCCGATGATGATGCCGAGCATGGTCAGGATAGAGCGGATTTTATTGTTTAGGATGGATTTGAACGCCATAGTCAGCGTTTGTATAATACTCATGCCTCCAGCCTTCCTCCGGTGTAGAGTTGGTCGTTTACGATATGGCCGTCGGTAATCGTGACGATGCGCTTGCCCATCGCCGCAAGATGGCTGTCATGGGTGATGAGGATGACGGTCGTGCCGGTCTCGTCATTCAAAGTGCGCAGACGGGTCATAATCTCGTGGCCGGACTTGGAATCCAGGTTGCCGGTCGGCTCGTCTGCCATGATGATCGGCGGGCGCGCCGCCATTGCGCGCGCAATCGCGACACGCTGCTGCTGGCCGCCCGACATTTCGGCAGGCAGGTGGTGGATGCGGTTGCCCAGCCCGACCTCTTCGAGCGCGGCGCGTGCGAGCGCGAAGCGCTCCGCCCGGGGTGTGCCGCGATAAATGAGCGGAAGCTCGACGTTTTCCAGCGCGCTCAGTGCAGGAATGAGGTTGAAGCCCTGAAAGATAAAGCCGATTTCACGGTTGCGAATTTGGGACAGAACCGAGGGCTTAATCTCGCTGACCGGTGTGCCGTTGAGCACATAGCGCCCGTAGGTCGGCAGATCCAAGCAGCCGAGGATGTTCATCAGCGTGGATTTGCCCGAGCCGGATTGTCCGAGAAAGCACACGAATTCGCCGTGGTCAATCGTCAGGTTGATATCCTCCAGCGCGCGCACCTCGTTTTCCTTGCCCTCGTTGTAGATTTTACTGATGCGGTCGAGCGCGATCAGGTGCTGTGGGCCGCTGTCCAAGGGGGGAGCGGTGTGTCGTTTCATACTGTGCCTCCCTTACCCTGCCATGACGGCGACGCCTTCGCCTGCGTAGCCCATCTGCGCAAACGGATCCTGCGGTCCGGACAGGTAAACCTCGGTGCCCTCGTCGATGCCGGAAACAATCTCGGTGTTCGTATCATCGAAAAGACCGGTCATGACCGGAACGAGCACATAGCCGTCCGGCACGGTGCTGCCTTCGGGCGAAGGAAGCGCGTCCTCGGGGGGCTGCCCATCGACAGGCTTCATATACACGGCGGCGCCGCTGTCCGCATAGACGATGGCGGACGAGGGGACAGTGATGCAGTCCTCCTTGGACGCGATGACAATCTTGTACGAAATGCTTTGCTCGGGGCGCAGATTCTCGATCGTGTCCAGGCGAATGATCGCGGGGAAGGACAGCGTAGTGCCCTGACCGCCGCCCGAATTGCCGCCGCCCGAGCCGTCGCTGCTGGACTGCAGGCTGACGGATTCAACCGTGCCGGTGTACGGGGTTGCCTCTTCGTTGTCCAGCGTCAGGCGCACCTCCATGCCGACCGCGACCTTGTCGATATCCAGCTCGGAAATATCCGCCTTGACAATCAGCGAGTTGAGGTCTGCAACGGTGCAAGGCGCGGCGCTGCCGTCGAGCTTATCCCCCTCCGCGGCGGACATGTTGAGCACGATGCCGTCGATCGGGGAGATGACCGTGGACTCGTCGATGAGCTTTTGCAGCTCGGCAATGCGGGTCTGCTTGCTCTGTACGGTTTTTTGCACGGTTTCAAGCGAGCGTTGTGCGGTGCCGACCGCGGTCACGGTGTCATCGCTTTGCAGCTTGCACAAAACCGCACCCGCGCTGTAGCGATAATAGTCCAGATTGTTGATGGAGCTGATCGTGCCCGTGTTTTGTGCGGTGATTTCCTCCTCACGGGTGTAGGCGAGCTTGCCTGCTTCTGCCGGCATGAGTGTGCCCTGCGCGGTCGAGACCGAAGCGGTCGCGAGCATGTCCTTTTTGAGCGTGCCGGGGTTGCTGAGCGTAATAACCGCACGGAACAGCATCACACCGTCATCGGAGATCCGCTGCGACTGCTCAATTTCCGCCACCTGCCCTATGACCGCGGACATGCTCGCAGGGATGGAGACCGAAGCCGCTGCGCCGACCTGAATTTGGTTTAAGTAGGAGTAGTTGAAGTACAGCGGCAGACGCATCGTCGTGTCGTCCACCATGGTGCCGAGCACATCGCCCGCGTTAATCGTTTGACCGACTTTATAGGTATTAGACACGCCATGTTCGTCCACAACTGGGAGTACTTTGCCCGAAAACGGCGCGGTAATCGTCAGATTGGATACATTTTTCTGCGCCTTCTGCAAGGTGGAAGCGGCCTCGTCAACTGCGCGCTGCGCATCGTCCAGCTCGCTGATGGCGTCGTCCAGCTCCTTGCGGGTGTCGTTGGGATCCACAATGAAGAGCACATCCCCCTGATGCACCGCATCGCCGCTGGAGACCTTGACCTCGGTGACGGTGCCCTTCAGATCCTTGCCCAGATCGTACTTGCTCTTGGCGGACGTGCGTCCGTTGCCCTCGACAAAGGTTTCGAGCGCGCCGCGCGTCGCAAAAGCGGTCTGCTGCATGGCCTGCTGGTCTTTTCCGGCGGACTGCGCTTTTTTGACCAGCCAGATCGAGCCGCTGACAAGCAGCGCCAGAATGATCAGCAGCAGGATGACCTTCAGCTTTTTTGGCAGCTTGCGCTTGCGCTTATTCAGGGTGTCCGCATATTTATTGCGCACGAGCGCGGTCTTTTCTGCCGCATCGGGTATCGGAGTTTGTTCTTCGGTCGGGGTTATACGGGGTGTCGTGTCGGTCATGTTCGTTTCCTCCGGTTGGTTTTATTTCCCTCATATTTGAATAGACGTTAAAAGCGCGTGTTTTGTTCACGGTAGTTCACAAAATCTACACAATATCTATCTATATTATAGCGCGGATGGACACCTGTTACAATTCGGTTTGCCAATTGTAATAATTTATTAAGAAAGCCATGCCAGAAGCGATTTTTTTTGACGAAATACCGCACAATGCCGCGGGCGATTCGTTCCAAATCCCCTCAACCGTGCACAAAGACATCACCGACCGTTTAGAGCATCTCAACCGCACACTGTACATACAGGTACAGGCGGTTCTGGGAAAAAATAAATGTGAACGACACATTCGCGGCGGAATGGCAACGCGGGAAAAATATCGGGAGGCGCGCGCGCATCGCGGAGGGGAAGCGAGCACCGGCAGCGACCGTTAAAAAAGCGGCGTCCCGCTTTTGGGACGCCGCTTTCAGCGGGTCATGTAAAGAAAGTCATTACTTCGCGCTATGTACCATTTCGTTCATGCAGTTGCAGCAAATATTTTTGCCCTTGTAGTGGATAATATCCTTTGCGTTGCTGCAGAAAATGCAGGCAGGCTCGTACTTTTTGAGCACGATCTGGGCACCATCCACATAGATTTCCAGCGCATCCTTGACGTCGATGTCAAGGGTTCTGCGAAGCTCAATGGGCAGCACGATGCGCCCAAGTTCATCTACCTTCCTCACAATACCTGTAGACTTCATTTGTTGACAACTCCTTCTCACAATACAATTCCTCTATGCGAAACCGCTCGAAGCGGATCACAACAATGCTGCCGCGGCTGTCACGCGGTTAAGGGGGCGCTATTTGATGATTTCATGGCTTTGGGTGGGGATGCTGGTGCTCAGTGTGTTGTGCGGCATGCTCACCGGCCGCATAGACGCGGTGAGTGCCGCCGCAACGGCAGGTGCCACGGAAGCGGTTACGCTTTTGCTCGGCATTACAGGCATCATGGCGTTATGGTCCGGCATGATGGAGCTGGTTTCCGCCTCCGGCCTGGCGGGATCTATAGAACGCGTCCTGCGCCCGGCGCTGCGCCTGCTCTTTGGAAAAGCCGCGCGTGATGCGGAAGCCATGCAAGCCGTCAGCGCGAATGTAACGGCAAATTTATTGGGTCTTTCCAACGCGGCGACACCGATTGGGCTGCGCGCGGCAGACCGTCTTTATACCGTATGCGGCAGGCGCGGCGCGCCGGATGCGGTGCTCACCCTGATGGTGCTCAATGCATCTTCCATTCAGATCATTCCATCAACCGTGGCCGCGGTACGCGCCGGCTATGGTGCGTCCGCACCGTTCGATATTATGCCTGCAGTGTGGGGGGCGTCGCTGCTTTCTGTCGGCGCGGCACTGCTGACAACGCGTGCGCTGCGCCGACTGTTCCCGGATGGCGAGCGGACGGATCTATAGTAGAAATATGGAAAATGCTGTAATATATTTCAACTGAATGTATTATCCACCTTTTTACATACAAAATTTGTCGAAGGCTGTCGTGATTTCAAAAAATTAACAAAATTCTCGGTTAAATCGCAGATAGAGCGCAGAAATCGCATTGAATCCAAGAAAGAAGGGAGAAAGTACATGCTGTCATACCTTGTTCCGGTACTGCTCAGTGCAATCGGGGTTTACGCATTGTATAGAAACGTACCGGTGTTCCCGACCTTTCTGCGCGGTGCAGAGAGCGGGATGCGCATGGCGGTTCGGCTGTTCCCGACGCTGGCAGGGCTGCTGACCGCGGTCTATATGCTGCGCGCTTCGGGGTTTATTGATCTTGCGGGAAATGCGCTCGCGCCGCTGCTGACTCGTCTGGGAATCCCGAAGGAGTGCGCGGCGCTTGTCCTGCTCAAGCCCATCAGCGGAAGCGGGGGGCTGGCGCTGGGAAGTGAGATTATGAAGCTATCGGGGGCGGATAGCTATGCCGGCCGCGTCGCCGCCGTTATGCTGAGGGCATCGGAGACCAGCATATATACAATCAGCGTATACAGCGGACATCTTGGGCTACGGGAGACACGCTATGCAATCCCTAGTACATTGGCAGGAGATTTAACAGCTTTTATTGCCGCAGCTTGGTTTGTACGGTTTACGTTCCCATAATGCATGATCTAATTATACACGATTTTGATCCGGAAACCAACGTATTTTCTCAGAGTTGTCTAAGTTTGTCTGATATATTCAAAAAACAGTAAAATATATTGCAATTTTTGTAATAAATAGGATGTAAATTGAATTGATTGCTTGAAATAGTATATTTTTTTGAAATATATTACATATCCTATGACCGAACAAAAAAGGCAAAATGCATGCAGCATTTTGCCTTTTTTGCTGTGACGCGGAGATTAGTCAACGATCTCCTTGCCATTTTCGTCATAGGTGAAGAAGCCCTTGCCGGTCTTGACGCCGAGCCAGCCTGCGCGCACCATCTTGCGCATCAGCGGATGGGGGCGATACTTCGGGTCGCCGGTCTCGCGGTACAGGGTCTCCATAATCGCGAGGTTTACGTCGTGGCCGACGAGATCCGCGGTATGAAGCGGACCGGCCTTCATGCCGGCACCAAGCTGCATTGCAACGTCAATGTCCGCCGGGGAGGCGATGCCGTCGGCAACGATGCCCATTGCTTCGTTCATCATCGGAATGAGGATGCGGTTGACGACAAAGCCCGGGCCCTCGTGTACGGCAACCGGTGTCTTGCCGAGGGACGACATCAGCTCGTAAGCGGCCTTGAACGTCTCATCCGAGGTCTGAATTGCGCGGGTGACCTCGACCAGCTTCATAATCTGCGCGGGATTAAAGAAGTGGCAGCCGATGACCTTGTCCGCACGATTCGGGATGCACGCCGCCATTTCTGTGACGGACAGCGCCGAGGTGTTGGAGCCAAAGATCGTGTGCGCAGGGCAGATCGTGTCCAGCTCCTGCAGCAGCTCCTTTTTCAGATCCATACGCTCGAGGATGACTTCCATAATGAAGTCTGCGTCCGCGGCCGCCTTGCGGTCAACCGAGGTCTTCAGATGGCCGAGCAGCTCGTTCTTTTTGTCCTCGGTCATCTTTTCCTTCTTCACAAGGAAGGAAAAGTCGTTTGTAATGGTCTTGATGCCGCGATCGATGAACTCCTGCTTGATGTCGAGCATGGTCACATCGTGGCCGGCTGTCAAAAAGACTTCCGTGATACGCGCACCCATGTTGCCCGCGCCAAATACACAAACCTTCATGTCAAAAAAACCCTTTCTACTCTCCATTGATGCCCCGCGCGCGCATTACCACGCACGCGGGGCGCTGTGGTCGTTACTTATTGCTGAATTCCTTCGCGGGCTTGTCGCGATTCTTGTCGAGGAAATGGGCCATGCCATACTTCTGGTCCTCGGTTGCGAAGCACTGGCCGAAGCAGTTGCCCTCGAGCTTGAGCGCGGAGTCGATGTCCATCTGCATGCCGACATTGATCGCTTCCTTGCACAGCGAAACCGCGATCGGAGCCTGCGCCGCGATCTCTTCCGCCAGCTTGACAGCCTCGTCGAGCAGGGTGTCAAGCGAATAGACATAGTTTACAAGACCCATGTTGAGTGCATCCTGCGCGGAGTAGTTTGCACGCGCGGTGTAAATGAGCTCCTTTGCCTTGCCCACGCCGACCAGACGCGCCAGGCGCTGGGTGCCGCCGCAGCCCGGGGTGATGCCCAGACCGACCTCGGGCTGACCGAAGACCGCATTGTCGGAAGCCAGACGGATGTCGCAAGACATCGCAAGCTCACAGCCGCCGCCCAGGCAGAAGCCGTTAATCGCCGCGATAACCGGGCGCTTGAAGTTTTCGATCTTGGAGCACACGCGGTTGGAATCGTTGCCGAAGAACTTGCCTTCCGCAACCGTCATCGTCGACATCTGCGCAATATCCGCGCCTGCGACAAAGGAATTGACCGTCTTGCCCTTCTTGTTGACGACCGAGGAGCCGGTGAGAACCACGCAGTACACGTCGTCCATGCGGTCGAGCTGGTCGAACGCTTCCTCAAGCTGGCCGTACATCTCCGTGGACAGGGCGTTCATCGCCTGCATATGCTCGATCTTAACGATCGCAACATGGCCCTTTTTCTCAATTACGATATCAGTCATGGATAAAACTTCCCTTCAAAATTGTCAGATGCTTGTGAAAAAAGATAGGGGATGCGGCGGATATATTCCGCCGCGCAAATCCCCTTTAAAGGTTTCGGTTTACTTGCACAGCTCGTCGCGCTCGATGATGAGTGCCTCGCCCATGCCGCCGCCGATGCACATGGTCGACAGGCCGAGGGTCGCGTCGCGCTTGATCATTTCGTGCAGCAGGGTGGTTGTGATGCGGCAGCCTGCCGCGCCGATCGGGTGACCGAGGGCGATGGCGCCGCCGTTGACGTTGACCTTTTCCATGTCGAAGCCAAGCTCACGGTTGACCGCAGCCGCCTGCGCCGCGAATGCTTCGTTCGACTCGACGAGGTCGAGATCCGCAACGGTCAGCCCTGCGCGCTGCAGCGCCTGACGGGTGGATTCGATGGGGCCGACACCCATGATGGAAGGATCGCAGCCGACCGAGCCGAAGGAGCGGATCTTAGCGAGCGGCTTGAGGCCGTGCGCCTTGACAAAGTCCTCGGACGCGATGATCATGGCCGCGCCTGCATCGTTGATGCCCGATGCGTTGCCCGCGGTGACCGTGCCGCCGTCCTTCTTGAAGGCAGGGCGGAGCTTTGCAAGACCCTCGAGCGTGGTCTGCGCGCGGCAGTGCTCGTCGGTATCGAACACGACGGTCGACTTCTTGCTCTTGACCTCGATCGGAACGATCTCGTCCTTGAAGCGGCCGGAGGCGATTGCCTTTGCCGCCTTCATCTGGGACTCGTAGCCGATCTGATCCTGCATTTCACGGGTGATACCGTACTTTTCCGCAACGTTTTCCGCGGTGATGCCCATGTGATACTGGTTGAATACATCAAAAACGCCGTCATAAACCATCATGTCGATCATCTTAACGTCGCCCATACGAGCGCCCCAACGCATCGTGCGGGAGATGTACGGTGCACTCGACATGGCTTCGCAGCCGCCGACCAGCATGAGCTGATTTTCGCCCGAGCGAATGATCTGCGAACCGAGCGAAATGGCGCGCATCGAGGACGCACAGACCTTGTTCAGCGTCATTGCAGGGGTTGCAATGGGCAGACCTGCGCCAATCAGTACCTGACGGGCAACGTTCTGGCCGACGCCGCCCTGCAGCACCTGGCCGAACAGAACCTCGTTGATGGCATCCTTGTCGACACCCGCGCGCTCGATTGCAGCGACCGCCGCGGTCGTGCCCAGGGTTGCGGCCGAGACATCACGCAGGGTGCCGCCGTAGGTGCCAATCGCTGTGCGTGCGGCCGAGCAGATGTAAACGTTCATGAGCATTTTCTCCTTTACTCTGGTGGTGCGCTGCGACAAGGGCCGCAACGCGTGTTGGAAGGGGAGACCTGTCTCCCGATCACTTCGTTAATATTTTATCAAAGTATTTTGAATTTGAAAAGACCTATTTACAAAATAATTGCGTGAGCAGGAAAGTTATGCAAGAAATGTTTCATATCCGCACAACTCCGGCCCATCAATGATTGCAAATCGCATCAGGGATTAGTCGTTTGCAAGCCCCATCAGCTCCTCACGGAAGATGCGCTCATCCATAATCTTGAGGTCGTCGGCGACGATGGGCTGGAAGTCCATCTGGTCGAGAACCTGCGTCTGCAGATCGATGCCGGGGGCAATTTCGATCAGGGTGACGCCTTCCGGACGCAGCTCAAAGACCGCGCGCTCGGTGATGTACAGAACCGGCTGCTTGGTTTCGACCGCATACCGGCCGGAGAAGGTGATGTGCTCGACTTCCTTGACGAACTTCTTCTTCGCGCCTTCCTGCGTGATGACAAGCTTGCCGTCGGCGCACGCGGTCTTCAGACCCTTTGCAGTGAAGGTGCCGCAATAAACGACCTTCTTTGCATTCTGCGTGATGTCGATGAATCCGCCCGCGCCTGCAAGACGTGTGCCGAACTTGGAAACGTTGAGGTCGCCGTTCGGTGCGGTTTCGGCCAGACCGAGGAACGCGATGTCCAGTCCGCCGCCCTGATAAAAGTCAAACTGCACGTTGTGCGGAATGATGCACATTGCGTTTGCAGCCGCGCCGAACTGCGTGCCGCCGTAGGGCACACCCGCAATCGAGCCGGCCTCGACGGTGAGCGTCATGGAATCCGAGATGCCCTCTTCCGCCGCGATATTTGCGATTTTTTCCGGTGCGCCCGTGCCGAGGTTGACGATTGCATCCTTGGGCAGCTCCATCGCGGCGCGGCGCGCGAGAATCTTCTTGGCATCCATCGGGATCGGCGGAATCGCATCGACCGGGATGCGGAATTCGCCGGTCAGTGCGCCGTCATACGGCATGCCGAGGCACTGCATGTTTTCCTCGTCCGTGCCGACAACGATCGAATCGACATAGATGCCGGGAATCGCGACGAGCTTGGGATCGAGCGAGCCGCCCTGCACGATCTTTTCGACCTGCACGATGACCTTGCCGCCGGAGTTCTTGCACGCCTGTGCCATTGCGGTCACGTCGAGCGGGCCGATCTCTCTGTGCACGGTGCAGTTGCCGAACTCATCCGCGTACGAGCCGCGCAGGAAAACGACATTGATCGGGAAGCCCTTGTAGAGCAGGCGCTCGTGGCCGTCGATGTTGACAATCTTGACCAGGTCTTCCTTCGTCTTGTCATTGAGCTTGCCGCCGCCGTTGCGCGGATCGACGAAGGTGTACAGGCCGACGTGGGTGATTGTGCCGATATTGTGCGCGGCGATGTCGCGGTACATATGAGAAATGACGCCCTGCGGCAGGTTGTATGCTTCAATCTTGCCGTTTAGCGCAAGCTCGCCCAGACGGGGTGCGCGGTCCCAGTGGCCGCCGATGACACGCTTGACCATGCCCTCGTGGCCGTAGTGATCGCCGCCGGTGCCATCGCGGTGGCCCTGACCTGCTGCAAAGAACAGGGTCAGATCCTTGGGGTGTCCGGTCTCCAGAAAGCGCGTTTCGAGCGCCTGCGACAGGGCCTCGGGGCAGGCGCAGCTCACGAAACCACCGGTTGCAATGGTGTCGCCGTCGTTGACCAAAAGAGCGGCTTCTTCCGCGGACAGAACTCTTACTTTTTTCATATGTTAATCCTCCTCTTTATTGTGCATGGTTCGGATTTGCAGGATGGTGTCGTCAATTTCGCTTGCGTCCGCGCATACGATGCGGTGTTCGGCGTCGATGTCCTCATAGAGGTACGGACAGCCCGTGCAGCCGCGGATAATGAGCAGCAAGTCGTACCGCATATCCGGCTGCGGCTGGGAAAAGGTCGCAACATCGCGGGTTGCGTCGACAATGGCGGCGTACGCTGCACCGCGGTCAAAACGCGAATTGCAGCCGCCGCAAAATTTGATAGCGGCCTTCAGCATAGCAAAAACTCCTTTGTAAAAGGGGCGGAAACAAAATGATCATATTCGCATTTTTCATGCGGAAAAAAGCAAATATAGTCATTTTGACAAGGAAAATAGTCCACAAAATGCGCCGGAGCCAGTAGGCTCCGACGCGGTATGCGGCTGCTATGGAGATATAGGCACTCACAAGCCCGAAAGAGTGCCAATGAGTGCCTATATTCGGCAAAATCGCCTATCGTAACTTACTTGATGCGCGCGATATTCTTCGCGAGCTGCTTTTTCATCTCCATGTTGGACTGACGCGCAATCATGATGCGCTGCGCCTGCGGAGAGCCTGCGCCGTGCATGGATTCCGGCAGGTAGCCGACAGCGGCGGTGCCCATCGTCAGGTTTTCAATCAGACGGAGAACGCGCATGCGATCCTCGGTCGATACGCCGTCCACACCTGCGAAATACTTCAGGATATAGTCGCGGGTTTCGGGATTGCGCAGATCCGCCTCGGACGGCAGGGTGACCATTGCGCCGCCCGCAAGATCCTGCGCCAGACGCGCAATCTCATACGGGAAACGAGTGACGTTCTGCTTGCACACGTTCGCGAGCAGCAGATCGATCATGTAGTTGCCTGCCTTGGTCTTGGAGCCCTGCGAAGAGCACGCAATGCCGCAGCAGTACACCGTCTCGTTGAGGTGGGTCATTTCGATGAGCTTGTCCTTGACATGAGAAGCCTTGGACGAGCCGGCCATATCGCCTGCCAGTGCGGTTGCACCGATCAGGACGTCGCCCACGCCGACCTTGCAGCCGCCGTAGGACTGGCGGTGATAGCCTGCGAAGCGCTCCACGATCATGCCGGCAAACTTGACTTCGCCGTTGAGGAAGATGCGGTCGTTCGGCACGAAGACGTGCTCAAAGATGACCAGAACTTCGTGGCCGCCATAAACCTTGTTGCCCACGTCGAGGTCGCTATACTCCTCAATCTTGCGGGTATCGCACGACTGACGGCCGTAGATGAGCTTGATGCCCTTGCTGTCCGTCGGAATCGAGAAGGCAATCGCGTAGTCCTCGTCGCCCTCGCGCATGGAGATCGTCGGCATAACGAGCACTTCGTGGGAGTTGATGTAACCGGTCTGATGCGCCTTCGCGCCCGTGACGTAAACGCCGTCCGCGGTGCGCTCGTCCACATGCAGGAACATATCGGGGTCGGACTGCTGCGAGGGAGACAGGCTGCGGTCGCCCTTGACGTCGGTCATAGCGCCGTCAACCGCCAGATCCTCATCCTGCACGCGGGTCAGGAACTTGACAAAGTTTTCGTGGTACTTGGTGCCGCACTCCTCGTCGATCTCAAAGGTCGAAGAGTAGACAGCGTTCAAGGCATCCATGCCGACGCAGCGCTGGAAGCATGCCGCGGTCTTCTGACCGAGCAGGCGCTGCATCTTGACCTTTTTGATGAGGTCGTCGGTGGACTGGTGCATGTGGGTGAAGCGGTTGATCTTCTTGCCGGTCAGGTGGGAGGTCGCAGTCATGAGATCTTCATACTGCGGATCCTCTGCCAGCTC
>CAZOJP010000031.1:0-27853 GCA_964580155.1 uncultured Intestinibacillus sp.
TTCCTCAACCCCGAGCGCGTGTCCATGCCGGATATCGACATCGACTTCTGCTATGTGCGCCGGCCCGAGGTCATCCAGTACGTCACCGAAAAATACGGCAAGGATCGTGTCGCGCAGATTGTCACCTTCGGCACGATGGCGGCACGCGGTGCGATTCGCGACGTGGGGCGCGCGCTGTCCATCCCCTATAACGAGGTCGACGTCGTTGCAAAGCAGGTGCCGAACGAGCTGCACATCACAATCGAAAAGGCGCTCGCCGCGAACCCTGCGCTCAAGAGCATGTACGACGAGGATGAGACCGTCAAGCGGCTGATTGACACCGCGCGCAAGCTGGAGGGCATGCCGCGCAACGCTTCGACCCATGCGGCGGGCGTTGTCATCACAAAAGATCCGGTCGACACCTATGTGCCGCTGTCGGTCAACGGCGACCAGCCGGTCACGCAGTTTACGATGGTCACGCTCGAGGAGCTCGGGCTGCTCAAAATGGACTTCCTCGGGCTGCGCAACCTGACGGTCATCAGCGATGCGGAGGCGATGATTCGGCGGCATACCCCGTCGTTTTCGATGGAGGACGCGCCGCTCGACGACCCTGCGACCTTTGAAATGCTCGGACAGGGCAAGACGGCAGGCGTGTTCCAGCTCGAGTCCGCGGGCATCACGAACGTCGTCACCGGCTTGCGTCCGCAGTCGATTGAGGACATCACCGCGGTCGTCGCGCTGTACCGCCCCGGACCCATGCAGTCCATTCCGCGCTACATTGAGTGCCGGCACGACCCGTCCAAGGTTGCATACAAGCATCCGCTGCTCGAGCCGATTTTGTCGGTCACCTATGGCTGCATGGTTTATCAGGAACAGGTCATGGAGGTGTTCCGCCGTCTGGCGGGATACTCGCTCGGCAAGGCGGATATGGTGCGCCGCGCGATGAGCAAAAAGAAGTTCAAGGAGCTGGAGCGCGAGCGCGTCAACTTCATTTACGGCAACGCGGAGCTGGGGATTGAGGGCGCGGTGCGCCGCGGCGTGGACGAAAAAACCGCCGCGGAAATCTTCGACCAAATCCTCGATTTTGCAAACTATGCCTTCAATAAGGCACACGCAGTGTGCTACGCGGTCGTATCCTACCGCACCGCCTATCTCAAGTGCAACTATCCGCGCGAATACATGGCGGCGCTGCTGACGAGCGTGCTCGACTCGTCGGAGAAAATCGCGGACTACATCGGCGCCGCGCGCGACATGGGCATCCGCGTGCTGCCGCCCGACGTCAACGAGTCCTATGACGGATTTTCCGTGTCGGGGGACAACATCCGGTTCGGTCTGGCGGCGGTCAAGAATGTCGGACGCAGCTTTATGCGGCAGCTCGTCGCGGAGCGCACGGAAAAGGGACGATTTGAGTCCTTCCAGTCCTTTTGTGAGCGCATGTATGACCGTGAGCTCAACCGGCGCGCGCTCGAAAGCCTCATCAAAGCGGGCGCGTTCGATTCCATGGGGCATCGCCGCAGCCAGCTTCTTCAGATTTTCGATCGGGTGTCCGACGCGGTCGCGCAAAGCCGCAAAAAAAATCTCGAGGGGCAGCTTGATCTGTTCGGCATGGGCAACGAAGCGGTGCAGGACGTGGAAATCGCGCTGCCCGACGTGCCCGAGCTGCGCCGCCGCGAGCTGCTCGCGATGGAAAAGGAAACGACCGGGCTGTACCTGTCCGGCCACCCAATGGACGAGCACCGCGCGCTTGCGCAGCGGGCGAGAGCCGCGCGCATCCACGACATTGTCGACGATCTGTCCGGTGAAAACGCCCAGCCGATCTTCAAGGACGGCATGACGGTCAATCTGGCGTGCGTTGTCATCAGCGTGCGGCTCAAATCGACCAAAAGCGGTTCGATGATGGCGTATGTGACCGTTGAGGACGTTTCCGGCGGCATAGAGGTCGTGGTGTTTCCGCGCACGCTGCAGCAGGCAAGCGCGTACCTGCGCGAGGAAAATGCCATCTTGCTGAGCGGACGCATCGACGCGCGCGAGGACGAAGCCCCCAAGCTCATCGCAAACGAGATTGTTGCGCTGACCGAGGAGCATGTGCAGGCGCTCGAAGAGCGCGCCCATCCCGAGCGCCCCGCGATGACGCCGCAGCAGGCGCAGCGCAAAGCACCCGCAAAGCTGCATCTGCGCGTACCCTCCATGCAGGACGCGCGCGCGGTGCAGGCACAGGAGCTGCTCGGCGCATACCACGGCATTATGCCGGTCATCTTTTACCCGCAGGACACCAAGCGAAAGCTGCTCGCGCCGCGGCAGCTTTGGGTGCGACTGGATTTGAAACTTCTTGAAAGATTAAGGTTTCTTCTTGGAGAGAATGATGTTATAATCAAGTAAACTGTTGAACTCGACCCGGCGGGTCATATTCGGGAGGGAAAATATATGGACAAGAAACCGATCAAAAGAATCGGCGTGCTCACAAGCGGCGGTGACGCGCCCGGCATGAATGCGGCAATCCGCGCCATCGTGCGTACTGCGACCTCGCAGGACATCGCGGTGCTCGGTATTCGGCGCGGGTACAGCGGCCTCATCAACGGCGACATCGTAGAGCTTGCGGCACGCAGCGTGGACGGCATCATCACGAGAGGCGGCACCATGCTGTACACCGCGCGCTGCGCGGAAATGCGCGAACCGGCAGGTCTGGAAAAGGCAGCGAACACCTGCAAGTACATGGGGATTGACGGCCTGATTGCAATCGGCGGCGACGGCACGTTCCGCGGCGCGCAGGCGCTTTCGCGCATGGGCGTGCCCACGGTCGGCATTCCCGGCACGATTGACAACGACATCGTGTGCACCGACTACACAATCGGCTTTGACACCGCATGCAATACCGCAATCGACGCCATCGACAAGCTGCGCGATACCATGCAGTCGCACGAGCGCTGCTCGGTGGTGGAGGTGATGGGGCGCCATGCGGGGCATCTTGCACTGAATGTCGGTGTATCCGTCGGCGCGACCGCGATTTTGCTGCCCGAGCGCGAGATCGACTTTGAAGCAACTGTCATCGAAAAGATGCGCATGGGCCGCATCAAAGGCAGAAACCACCATATTATCATCGTCGCAGAGGGCTACGGTTCCGCGCAGGAGGTTGCAGACAACATCCATGAGCAGACCGGCATCGACACCCGCGTGACCATCCTCGGACATATTCAGCGCGGCGGTTCGCCCACGTCGCAGGACCGTGTCATGGCGACCCGTATGGGCTATCACGCGGTCAAGACCCTGCTCGAGGGAAAGACCAACCGCGTGGTTGCCTTCGACGACAACCGCGTTCTGGATTATGACATCGAAGAGGGGCTGGCGCGCAAGAAGGATCTCAATCAGGCGCTCTTTGAGGCGGCGCAGATGGTTGCGACCTGATTACACAGAATTTACGGTAAGAGTAAGGCGGGGGCATGGCGCTCCCGCCTTTCTTTCAAAGGAGACCGATATGGGAAAAACCGTATGGATTGCAGGCGGTTCGCGCGGAATCGGCGCGGCGGCCGTGCGCGTATTTGCGCGCGCAGGCTGGAACACCGCGTTCACCTATCGCGCCTCGCACGCGCAGGCGGAAGCGCTGGCGGAGGAATTGACGCAGGAGGGCTGCCGCGTGCGCGCCCTGTGCGGCGATATGACCGTGCGCGCGCAGGCGCAACGCTGTGCCGCGGAAATTCTCGGCTGCTTCGGGGATCTGGACGCGCTCGTGTGCAACGCGGGCATCGCGCAGCAAAAGCAGTTTCAGGACATCACGGATGCGGATTGGGACGCGATGTTCTCGGGCAACACAAAGAGCGCGTTTTATGCGATACAGGCGGCGCTGCCGGCCATGCTGCGCCGCAAAGCGGGCAGTATTGTCACCGTTTCGTCCATCTGGGGCGTGACGGGTGCCTCGTGTGAAAGCCACTATGCCGCAAGCAAGGCGGCGATTATTGCGCTGAGCAAATCGCTCGCGCAGGAGCTGGGCCCGTCCGGCATCCGCGTCAACTGCGTCGTGCCCGGCGTCATCGACACGGACATGAACCGCGGACACGGACAGGAGACGCTGGAGGCGCTCGCGGCGGAAACTCCGCTTGGCAGACTGGGCACGCCGGACGAGGTCGCGCACGCGATGCTGTTTTTGTGCGGCGCGCAGGCCTCCTTCATCACCGGACAGGTGCTCGGCGTGACCGGGGGATTTGCCGTATAAAAAAGCCGCTTTTCAAGTGAAAAGCGGCTTTTGCCGTGTGCAGAGCGATATTTCGTTTAGAAATAACTTCGCTGCCGCAGCGCCCGTCTTACTTGAGCGCGGCGGTGATGATCGCCATTTTGTAGACCTCCTCCGCGTTGCAGCCGCGGGACAGGTCGTTGATCGGCGCGTTCAGACCCTGCAGAATGGGGCCGAATGCCTCAAAGCCGCCCAGACGCTGTGCGATCTTGTAGCCGATGTTGCCGGCGTTGATGTCCGGGAAGATGAAGGTGTTCGCCTGGCCTGCGACCGGCGAGCCCTTGCACTTGGTCTGCGCGACAACAGGGGAGAACGCCGCGTCAAACTGCAGCTCACCGTCAATCGCCAGCTCGGGCGCGGCAGCCTGCGCCTTCTCGGTGGCATTGCGCACCATGTCGACCGAGTCGCCCTTGCCCGAACCCTTGGTGGAGTAGGAAAGGAAGGCAACCTTGGGATCGATGCCGAAGGCCTTTGCGGTGCGCGCGGTCTCGAGCGCGATTTCAACAAGATCGTCCTCGCCCGGCGTGATGTTGATCGCGCAGTCGCCCATTGCGTAGTTTTCTGCCTTGCCGTCCGCGCCGGTGCGGGTCAGGATAAAGCAGGAAGATACGATTTTGTTGCCCGGCTTGGTCTTGATGAGCTGCAGCGCAGGACGAACGGTGTCCGCGGTCGAGTAGGTCGCGCCGCCCAGCAGTGCGTCCGCCATGCCCATTTTGACCAGCATCGTGCCGAAGTAGTTGCTCTTGGACAGCGCCTTGCGGCAGTCCTCCGCGCTCATTTTTCCCTTGCGCAGCTCGACCATTTTGTCGACCATCGCGTCCATTTCGGGGTAGGTTGCGGGATCGATGATCTCGATGCCGCCGATGAGGAAGTTGCCGCGCAGCGCGGCAAGCTCCACTTCCTTGGGGTTGCCGACCAGAATGGGGGTCAGGATATCCTCGCGCTTCAGGCGAGAAGCAGCCTCCAGGATACGCGGATCGGCGCCTTCGGTAAAGACGACCTTACGCGGGTTGGCCTTTAAGGTTGCAATTAGGTTTTCCAGCATAATACAAACTCCTCCCATGTTGTGCTATCACGCGCACATTTTGCATATATTTGTGTAATTTATTATACACCTTTCGCACTTATTTTCCAACACATCGCGTGGAAAAATACTGACGAAATTTGCATGCGGAAACTACTTGCTTTTGCCGATACCGATTGCGCCCATCACCGTGACCGCGGCCCCAATCAGCGTGCCGCACACGCCGAGCACAAAAACACAGATTGCATAGGACTTTTTCATTCGTAATCACTCCTTTAAACGCATTATAACACGGTTTACCGCGAAGCACAAAACCTATTTAACGCAAGACTTCAAAATAAATTGCACGCGCCGCGGCACATGCCGCACAAACGCACAAAACCCGCACGACGGCTGTCGGCGGGTTGTTTTTTTCGCGCGGCGGGGATATAATAGTCCCATTCATGGGTTAGAGCGATCACGGCGACCCTGCACAAGGAAGGAACAGGCATCATGGCAAAGCACGGCGAAATCAAAACCAATGTAATGCGCAGTCTGGAGCAGGCGAAGATCGCCTACACCGCACACGAGTATGCGCACGGAAAAGACACGGTAGACGGGGTCACGGTGGCGCGGATGCTCGGGCAGGATCCTGCGCGGGTATTTAAAACGCTGGTCGCGCGCGGCAAAACCGGCGGCATCTATGTATTTTCGATTCCGGTGGAGGCCGAGCTGGATCTCAAGAAAGCGGCGAAGGCGGTCGGGGAGAAGGCGGTCGAGCTCGTACCGGTCAAGGAGCTGCTCGTGCTGACCGGCTATGTGCGCGGCGGCTGCTCGCCGGTCGGCATGCGCAAGCTCTATCCGACTGTGCTGCACGCGACGGCGGAGGAGCTGCCGAGCGTGGTGGTATCCGCGGGTAAAATCGGCTATCAGGTCGAGCTTGCACCTGCCGACCTGCTGGCAATTGCGCACGCGACAACCGCGGATGTCATCGTCGGCTAAAGGATGTGCCGCACGTCGGGCCACAGCGCGAACAGATGGCGCACCCCCAGCCGCGTGAGCAGCGCCGCCTTCTCCTCAAGGGTGCTCTCGTCATCGAAGAGCACGAAGTGGCCGCGCGTTTCCTCATCCATATAGGTGAAGTACTTTGCGCACAGCTCTTTGGAGAAGAAAACCTGCGCCTGGGTGCGTTCGCGCAGGGCTTCGCGCGCTTCATGGCTGAGGGTCATGCCGTCCGGCGAGGCGGAGGGCAGCGAAAAATCCGCGCTGACCGGACGCAGCAGCGCCGCGATGCGATGCGCGCCGTGCCGCTGCTGCAGGCTCTGGATCATCTCCGCGAGGCTGCCGCCGCTGACCGCGGTCTCCACCGTCAGCACCGCGTACTTGGTGTCGGGGGCGCGTGCCGCGGGTACAAAGAACGGAACTCCCTGCTCGTAGAGCGCCTCATCGAGCGCGGTGCACAGCGCGCGGCAGGCGGCGCTGCTGTTTTCAAAATCGGCAAATACGCCGCGTGCGTTCGTTCCGCTCCATACATACAGCAAATCCTTTATGAAAAGCGCGGGATTGACCGACGGTGTGTTTGCGGGAAAATCGCGCAGACCGAGATAGCAGTCGTCCACAACGCTTTGGCGCAGACGGCTGAGCGCGCCGCGCGCGGTTATGCCGAGACACAGGTCGAGCAGCGGATGGCCGCTCGCCGCGGCACGCCCGACGTCCGCGCCGGCACAAACAAGAATGACGGAAGAGGGCAGCGCCAAGACAAATCACTCCTTTTTCTGGACAGCAGGCACAAAATCCAGTAAACTACTATATGTACCCACGCATACAATCATTACCTGAGGAGAACCGAAAGTTTATGGCAAATCCATTTATCCCACGCTATGTATTCGATTCGATCTATGACATTACGCCCGCGCTGCTCGAAAAAGACGGGGTGCGCGGCATCCTGATCGATCTGGACGGCACGATGGCGTCGCGCCATGCTGCCAGGCCCGCCGCAACGGTTGCGCCGTTTCTCAAACGCTTCCTCGATGCGGGAATGAAAGTTGCGGTGCTGTCAAATAATAATGAGGACCGCGTGCGCGTGTTTTGCGAGGATCTGGGCGTGCCTTATCTGCACCGCGCGTTTAAGCCCGCGCGGCAAGGCTTTGCGCGCGGCGCGCAGATGATGGGGCTGCCGCTGTCGCAGTGCGCGGTCATCGGCGATCAGATTTATACCGATACCTTCGGCGGCAACCGCGCAGGGGTCGCCGCGACCTGTTATGTCTATTCCTATGACGCGCAGGATTTCTTTATCAAGCTGCGCTACCAGCTCGAAAAGGGCTTTATTGCACGCGGCAAAAAACGCATGGAAGGAAGAAAAAAGTAAGTGGAACCACGATTCGGCCCGGCAGGCAACGCGCAGTCCTTTGCCGAAGCGGGCTTTAAGGCAACGGTCGATGCTCCGCGCTGGCTCGCCGGTATGGGGCTGAACGCCTACGAATACCAGTGCGGGCGCGGCGTGAACATCGGGGAGCAAACCGCAGAAAAAATCGGCGCACAGGCGGCGCAGCACGGCATCGCGCTGTCCATCCATACGCCGTATTATATCAACCTGTCCTCGATTGAGGAGGAGCGCATGGAAAAAAACATCGGCTATGTGCTCGCAAGCTGCCGCGCGGCGCGCGCAATGGGCGCCACACGGCTGACCGTGCACTGCGGCGGACAGGGCAAGCTGTCGCGCGAGCGCGCGGCGCTGAACACGCTGGAAAATATCCGGCACATCCTCGCCGCGATGGATGACGCAGGCTACACCGAGCAGACCGTGTGTCTGGAAACGATGGGCAAGCAGAGCGTCCTCGGCAGCGCGGAGGAGGTGTTTCGCTTTGTCGCGTCCGACGATCGGCTGCTGCCCTGCATCGACTTCGGCCATCTCAACGCGCGCACGCAGGGCGGATACCGCACGGAGGAAGCCTTTTCCGCGCTGTTTGACCGCATGGAAAATACGATCGGCACGGCGCGCTCCCATGTGTTTCACAGCCACTTTTCCAAGATTGAATACAACGACAAGGGCGAAAAGCGGCATCTGAGCTTTGCGGACACGGTTTACGGGCCGGAATTTGACCCGATTGCCCGCCAGGTGGCGCGGCGCGGCTACACGCCGACCTTTATCTGCGAATCCGCGGGCACGCAGGCGGAGGACGCGCTGACGATGAAACGACTTTACGAAGGAGCAAAAGCGACATGAAGAAGATTTTACTCATTCACGGCCCGAATCTCAACTTGACGGGCAGCCGCGAGCCGGGCATTTACGGCCGCACGACCCTTGCCGCGATCAATGAGGAGGTCGTGCTGTACGCGCAGAAACGCGGTATGCAGTGCACGGTCTTTCAGTCAAACCACGAAGGCGAGATTATCGACCGCATCCATCGCGCGATGGACGAGTCCGATGCGCTCATCATCAACGCAGGTGCGTATACGCATTACAGCTACGCCATTCGCGACGCCATCGCGGCCGTCAGGCTGCCCTGCGTCGAGGTACATATATCCAACGTGCACGCGCGCGAGGAGTTCCGCCATCATTCGGTGCTGTCCCCCGTGTGCGCGGGTGTGATTGCGGGCTTCGGCAAGACGAGTTATCTGCTTGCGATTGACGCGGTTGCGGCAATGGAGTAACGGTTTTCCGCTCACGGCTTGTCCGTGGGCGGATTTTTGAAAGGGAGCGAACGATTTTATGGTAGAATCAATCAGGCGCGCACTGCGGAGCGCGCCGTTTGACGCGATGGTGCTGACAAGCGAGGTCAACCGCCGCTACGCGACAGGATTCCACTCGACCGCAGGCGTGTGCTATTTGTCCGAAAAGCACGCCTATTTTTTCACCGACTTTCGCTATATCGAGGCGGCGCGTGCGCAAATTCGTGGCTTCGAGGTGCGCGAGATTGCGGGCGGCAAGACCTATGCCGAGGCCGTCAATGCGTGCATCCGGGAGGACGGCAGCCGCGTAGTAGCGCTTGAGGACGACGGCCTGTCCTATGCCGATTACCGCCGGTGGCGGCGCAGCCTGCATACGAAAGCCGTGCCGCTTGAGGGGCTGTTTGATCGTTTGCGCACGGTCAAAACCGATGCGGAGGTCGAAAAAATCGTGTCCGCCCAGCGCATTGCCGAGGCGGCGCTCACCGAAACGATGAACTGCATCCGCGCAGGCGTGAGCGAGAAGCGCATCGCGGCCGAGCTGACCTATCAAATGCTGCTGCGCGGCGCGGAAAATATGTCGTTTGATCCCATCGTGGTGTCGGGCGCGCATTCCTCCAAGCCGCACGGTGTGCCGACCGACAAGCTGATCGAAGCGGGCGATTTTGTCACGATGGACTTTGGCTGCATCTATGACGGCTACTGCTCGGATATGACGCGCACCGTCGCCATCGGGCACGCGACCGAGGAAATGGCGCAGGTGTACGATACGGTGCTGCGCGCGCAGCAGGCAGGCATCGCAGCCGCAAAAGCAGGTGTGACCGGCAGCACGGTCGATGGCGCGGCGCGCACCCTCATTGCGCGCGCGGGCTACGGTGATGCGTTCGGGCACGGCTTTGGGCACGGTGTCGGTCTGCACATCCACGAGCTCCCCAACGCGTCGCCGCGCGCGACCGAGCCGCTGCCTGCGGGCGCCATCCTGACCGCGGAGCCGGGCATCTATCTGTCCGGCCGGTTCGGTGTGCGCATCGAGGATATGCTGCTCATCGAGCAGGGGGGCTGCCGCAATTTAACAAAAGCGCCCAAGGAGCTGCTCATCCTGCCGTGAGCTTATACGCGGTGACCGCGAGCAGCGCAAGGCCGCTCAGCAGACCGGCATGATTGCCTGCCGCGCGCCCCAGCCGCCTGCCGAGTGCTGCGCCGCCGCGTGCCGCGCCCAGTCCGCACACGAACGAAACCCCGAGCAGCAGCGGTGCGGTGCGCGCAGTCGCGGCGACGGACAAACCGGTCAGCAGCGAGTCGAGCGACAGCGGCAGCGCGAGCACGCAGGCTTCCGCGGCCGACAGCACACCCGAGCGGTCGAGGTCGGCTTTTTCCGTGTCCGCGCAGATTTCGAGCACCAGTCCGCACAGACGAAAGCGCAGCGGACTGCACCGCGACGCAAGCCGCGCGGACAGCCGGCGCACGCCGTCCTCAAACAGGCACAGCAGCGCGATGAGGGCGAGCGCGCCGCACGATATATAATGAAAAAGCGCGGGGGACAGCACCGCCGCGAGCGCGCGCGACAGGAAAAACGACAGCGCAAGGCAGGCGGTGCCGATGCCGGCGATGACGGCCGCCGCGCGCTGCGGAATGCGGATTTTGCGCATGCCGCACGACATGCACGCAAAAAAAGCGTCAAATGACATCAAAAATACAAGAAAAAGATCCATAGGCCGCCTCCAAAGATGGGATGGTATAGCCTATGGATCTTTGCTTCATTTGGTTACTGCACGCGCCAGAACGCCGCCGAGTAGGGGGCGAGTGCGCTGCCGCCGCCAAAGTCATGGTATGCGCCCGTGATGAGATCGGTCGCGCAGCCTGCCTGCGCATCGAAGTGCGCGGTATATGGTGCGCTGTCCGCGTTGATCGCGACGAGCACACGCTCGCCCTCGACCGCGCGCTCGAAGATGACCTGACGGTTCGTCAGCACCACCGGGCGGAAGCTGCCTTCGGTCAGCGCGCGGCTGCCCTTGTGTGCGCGTGCGAGCGCGGCGATCCAATCGGTCAGCTCGTTCCACACGGGCGCATCGAGCGCGGGGCGCAGAATATCGTCCGAATGCGACTGCTTGACACCGGTCAGCCCCCACTCGCTGCCGTAATACACGCAGGGAATGCCCGGCATGCCGAAGAGCAGCGCGTAAATGAGCGGCAGATGACGCGGCTCGGTCAGCACGGATGCAATGCGCGACACATCGTGGTTGTCGACAAAGCACAAAAGGTGCTTGCCCTTGTAAAGCGTCCACGGCTCGGAGCCGAACTGCCGCAGCAGCGAGTGCGTGATCTCAAAGAGGTTCAGGCTGTTGAAGCTCGAATGCAGCCCCTTGTAGCACTCGTAGTTCGTGCACGAATCGAGCATGCCCGCGCCCACGAGGCGGTTGTAGTCGCCGTGCAGCATTTCCCCGACGAGGAAGAAGTCCGGCCGGAGTGTGTCGCAGAACGCGCGCAAATTGCGCACAAAAGCGGGGTCGAGCAGGTAGGCGACATCCAGCCGCAGGCCGTCGATGCCGAATTCCTCCACCCAGCCGCGCAGGCACGCAAACAGATGGTCGACGACCGCGGGATTGTGCAGATTGAGCCGCACGAGCTCGTAATGCCCCTCCCAGCCCTCGTACCAGAAGCCGTCGTCATAGCACGAATTGCCGTCGAAGGAAATATGGAACCAATCCTTATAGGGCGAGTCCCATTTCTTTTCCTGCACATCACGGAATGCCCAAAAGCCGCGGCCGACGTGGTTCAGCACCCCGTCGAGCACAACGCGCAGGCCCGCATCATGCAGGGCATCGCAAACCGCCGCAAAGTCCGCGTTCGTGCCGAGGCGGCAGTCGATAACGCGATAATCCCGCGTGTCGTAGCCGTGCTTGTCGGAGTCGAAAACCGGAGAAAAATAGACTGCATCTGCGCCGAGACGCTGCAAATGCGGGATCCAATCGATTATTTTGCGGATACGCGGCACCGTGATGCCGTCGTTGTCATGCGGCGCACCGCACACACCGAGCGGATAAAACTGATAAAAAACACTGTTATTTGCCCACATAGAAAGAGTTCTCCTTTCCAAACGCTGTAAGCCCAGTATACGCTACTTTGCGCAGTTCGTCCAGCATATGCGAAAATGCGTGAAAAGGTGAAGAAAAGGCTTGCATCTTGCGCAAAAGCATGCTAAAATAAGTCGTTACTAACGGGCATTCCTCTGCTTATCTACAGGTGATAGGGCATGAATGTCTATGACTGAAAGGAAGACAGAACATGGATTTAGTCAAAGCTCTTTCCGAGCAGCATCTCAGAACAGATCTGCCGGAGCTCAAGATCGGTGACACCGTCAAGGTTCACGCAAAGATCAAGGAAGGCAATCGCGAGCGTATCCAGATTTTCGAGGGTACCATCATTGCGATGAAGCATGCCGGCATCAACAAGTCGGTCACTGTCCGCCGCATGTCCTATGGCATCGGCGTCGAAAAGACGTTCCCGGTACACTCCCCGAACATTGCACAGTTCGAGGTCGTGCGCAACGGCCGTGTCCGCCGCGCGAAGCTGTACTATCTGCGTGGCCGCGTTGGCAAGGCTGCGAAGATCGTCGAAAAGGTCTAATTTTCCGATCGCCAGGCGGCGCGATATGCATTTTGGCATATCGCGCCGTTTTTTCTATACCGCGGCTTACCCTTTTTAGAAATTTGATTAAAAAGGCAACTTTTGATTGCGCAAATCGCATAGAAAAGCTATAATAAATTTGTATGTCGGGCAAAAGATAGGCAAAAGCCGTCCATATCGCGGAAAAAGGCGAAGCGCCGCGCACGGCATGGCCGGAAAATGACAGCATCCGCAGGCTGCACGCGCGTCATGGGTGAAGGCCGCGGCACAGACAGCCGCACGAATGCGATAGAGCAAATACAGGAGGCAACAAAAAGCATGAACGAGGAACAAAAAGGCAAGCTGCCGGAGGGAAAAGCCAAGTCCGGCGCGTTTCAAAGTGAGTTTTACGAGTGGGGAGAGGCGCTGGTCATCTCTCTGACCGTTATTATACTGTTATTTACCTTTGTTGTGCGGCTGATCGGCGTGGACGGGCACTCCATGGTGCCCACGCTGCAGGACCGCGACAAGGTCTTTATGAGCGACCTGTTCTACACCCCGAAAAAGGGCGACGTTGTCGTGCTGACAAAGAAGAGCTTCATCGAGCAGCCGATCGTCAAGCGCATCGTGGCGACCGAGGGCGATACGATCGACATCGACTTTAATGCGGGCACGGTACAGGTCAACGGCGAAACCCTGGACGAGCCGTATATCAACGAGCCGACCTATCGGCAGGGCGATATGACCTTCCCCCAGACCGTGCCGGAGGGCTGCGTGTTCGTCATGGGCGACAACCGCAACGCAAGCTCGGACAGTCGCGTCGCCTCGCTCGGCATGGTGGACAAGCGCTATATTCTCGGGCATGTGCTGCTGCGTGTGCTGCCCGTCAACCAGATCGGAGGAATCGAGTGAACATCCAGTGGTATCCCGGTCATATGACCAAAACCCGTCGGAAAATGCAGGAGAACCTGAAAAATATAGACCTCGTGTGCGAGGTTGTGGACGCCCGCATTCCGCAGGTCAGCCGCAACCCCGATATGGACGAGCTGGCGGAGGGCAAGCCGCGCATGATTTTGCTCAACCGCATCGATCTGGCCGATCCCGCGCTCACGCGCCGCTGGGCGCAGCATTTCCGCAGCAAGGGCTGGGCGGTCATCGAGGCCGACAGCAGGAAGGGCACGGGCACGGCGCGCTTCGCCCCTGCCGCGCGCGAGGTGCTTGCGGATCAAATCGCAAAATGGAACGAAAAGGGACAGACCGGCCGCGCGGTGCGCGTCATGGTCGTGGGCATCCCGAACGTCGGGAAATCGACCTTTATCAACCGCATTCTGGGCAGAAAATCCGCGAAAGCGGCGGATAAGCCCGGCGTGACGCGCGGCGCGCAGTGGTTTCGCGTGGAGGGCGGAATCGATCTGCTCGATACCCCCGGCATCCTGTGGCCCAAGTTTGATGATGAGCGCGTGGGCATCCTGCTCGCGTGCACGGGTGCGGTTCGGGACGATATTCTGGACGTTGAAACACTCGCGTGCAAGCTGATGGAGCTGCTCGCGGCACATGCGCCCGAAAGCGTTGTCGCGCGCTACAAGGTCGATCTTGCGGCGGCGGCAGACAGCGATTTTCCGGGCTATACCATGCTGGAGCAGGCGGGGCGGCGGCGCGGCTTCCTGATTGCAGGCGGCGAAATCGATACCGAGCGCATGGCGCGCATCCTGCTCGACGAATATCGCGGCGGCATGCTCGGACGTATCACCCTCGAAGTGCCGGAGGACTACGAAGCATGACAGGCGACTGGAGCTATGAAGCGCGCGCGGCGGCGCAGGGCTATCACGCGGTGTGCGGCATCGACGAGGCCGGACGCGGGCCGCTCGCGGGGCCGGTTGTCGCGGCGGCGGTTATTTTGCCGCAGGGCGTGACGATTGCCGGACTGGACGACAGCAAAAAGCTGACCGAAAAAAGGCGCGAGGCGCTGTATGACGTCATCTGCGACACCGCGCTCGCATACAGCATTGCATCGGTCGATGAAAAGACGATCGACGAGATCAATATTTTAGAAGCGACCTTTCTTGCGATGGCGCGCGCGGTCGAGGGACTGGCGGTGCGTGCGGATTTTGCGTTTGTGGACGGCAACCGCTCCAAGGGGCTTGTGCTCCCGTTTGAGTGCGTGGTCGGCGGCGACGCAAAGGTGCCGTCAATCGCGGCGGCGAGTATACTTGCCAAGGTCACGCGGGACCGCTATCTGTGCGACATGGCGGCAGAATATCCTGCATACGGTTTTGAAAAACACAAAGGCTATGGCACAAAGGCACATTATGCCGCGCTCGACGCGCACGGTCCGTGCGCGCTTCACCGCAGAAGCTTCCTGAAAAAATACTTTGCGGCAAAGGCGCATACGCTGTGAGGAGCGCAGACCGGACCGGGCAAGCGGGCGAGGAATATGCCGCGCGCTACCTGACGCGGCGCGGCTGGCGCATTCTTGCGCGTAATTTCCGCGTGCGGCAGGGCGAAATCGACCTGATTGCGGCAAACGACCGCTTCGTGGCATTCGTGGAGGTTAAGACCCGCGCGAGCAATCGGTTCGCGGCGGCGTGTGAAGCGGTCACCCCTGCCAAGCAGCGGCGGCTGATTGCGGCGGCGGAGCTGTGGCTCGCGCAGCATGACACCGGGCTGCAGCCGCGCTTTGACGTGATCGAGGTCTATTGGCGCGCGGACGCACCGCAGCCGGCCGCGCTGCATCATATGGAAAACGCGTTTGAAGCATAGGGAGTGATGGTTTGAAGCTGTTCGACCTGCATTGCGACACCTTATATGAGTGCTACGAAACGGAAAAAGCGCTGCGAAAAAACGATCTTGCCATCGACCGCGAAAAGGTCGCGGAGTACGCGCCCTATGCGCAGTTTTTCGCACTGTTTTGCGGCACGCAAGCGCCGGAGGACGGAAAGCGTGCGCGCTTGCTGCTCGATTTGCCGCCCGAGCAGCGGTTTCAGGCATTGCGGCGCGCGGCGCACGCGCAGTTTGCGCAAAATGCCGACTGGCTGACGCTGTGCACGAGCGCGCGGGAGCTGGATTGCGCCGCGCGCGCAGGCAAGGCTGCGGCGTTTCTGTCCATCGAGGGCGCGGAGCTGCTGTGCGGCGAAACCACGCTGCAGCGCGCGTATGAGCAGGGTGTTCGGCTCGTGACCATCACCTGGAATAACGAAAACGACTATGGCACACCTGCGTGTCTCGATGCGCGCGCAGGGCTGAAGCCTGCGGGCAAGCAGCTTGTGCGTGAGATGAACGCGCGCGGTGTGCTGCCCGATGTGTCGCACCTGTCCGAGGCGGGCTTTTGGGATGTGGCGGCATGCAGCACGCGCCCCTTTGTCGCAAGCCACTCGAACGCACGCGCCCTCTGCGACCACTGCCGCAACCTGACGGACGCGCAGTTCGATGCAATCGTGCGCGCGCGCGGACTGGTCGGAATCAATTTGTACGGCGCGTTTTTAACGGCGGACGGAAGCTGCACGGTGGACGACGTGGTGCGGCACATCGAACATTTCTGCGCGCGCGGCGGCGAAAAGCACCTTGCGCTCGGCAGCGATTTTGACGGCTGCGACCTTTTGCCGGCGTGCATCGAAACCGCGCGCGACCTCGCGCTGCTGGCAAACACGCTGCTGCGGCTGGGCTATAAGCAAACAACGGTGGATGACCTGTTTTATGGGAATGCATCCGATTTTATACATCAAAATCTATAATTTTGGAGGATAGACATGGAGTACGTTAGCACACGAGACAAAAGCCGGAAGGTCAGCGCCGCAAAGGCGATCGCAACCGGCATCGCGCCCGACGGCGGCCTGTACTGCCCGACCACCTTTCCGCAGCTGGCGCAGGAGGATTGGGCGCGGCTCATCAAGATGGATTACAAAGCGCGCGCGGCGTTTGTGCTCGGCAGGTACCTGACCGACTTCACCGCGCAGGAGCTGTCGGACTTCGCGGCAAAAGCCTATGCCGATGACAAGTTCGGCGGCGCGGATACCGCACCGGTCGTAAAGCTCGCAGATGGTAAATATCTGCTTGAGCTGTGGCACGGCCCGACCTGCGCGTTTAAGGACATGGCGCTGCAAATGCTGCCGCATCTGCTGACGGCTTCGCTGCGCAAGACCGGCGAAACGCGCACCGCGTGCATCCTCGTCGCGACCTCGGGCGATACGGGCAAGGCCGCGCTCGACGGCTTCGCGAACGTGCCGGGCACCAAAATCATGGTGTATTATCCGGTGGACGGCGTGAGCACCATCCAGAAGCTGCAAATGGTCACGCAGGAGGGCGAAAACGTGGCGGTTTGCGCGATTCGCGGCAACTTTGACGACGCGCAGAGCGCGGTCAAGCGCATTTTCACCGACAAGGAGACGCTCGACAAGCTGGACGGGCAGGGCATGACGCTCTCCTCGGCAAACTCGATCAACTGGGGACGGCTGGCGCCGCAGATCGCCTACTATATTTCCGCGTACTGCGACATGGTCACACGCGGCGAAATCGCGCTCGGCGACCGCATCAACGTCTGCGTGCCGACCGGCAACTTCGGCAACATCCTGGCGGCGTATTTCGCGAAGAACATGGGTCTGCCGGTGCACAAGTTCATCTGCGCCTCCAACCGCAACAACGTGCTGACCGATTTCTTCGCAAGCGGCGCATATGACCGCAACCGCGACTTCTTTACGACCGCGTCACCCTCGATGGATATTCTGATTTCTTCCAATCTGGAGCGTTTACTGTTCTACATTTCGGGGCAGAATGACAAGGTCGTTGCGGATCTTATGAATCGCCTGTCAACCGAGGGACACTATGCGCTGTCCGAGGAGCTGTTCGCGGACGTGCGCGCGGACTTTGACGCGGGCTGCTGCGACGATGAACAGACCGCACAAACCATTCGCGCACTGTTTGAGAGCGAGCACTATCTCGCGGACACGCACACCGCGGTGGCGGTTCGCGTTTACGAGGAGTATAGGGCGCGCACGGGCGACACCACACCGACTGTCATCGCCTCGACCGCAAGCCCGTTTAAATTCTGCCAGAGCGTGATCGAGGCGCTGGGCGGCACGGTCACGACCGACGGCGTCGAGCTGCTCGATCAGCTTTCCACGCTGACCGGCGTGCCCGCACCCGCACCGCTCGCCGCGCTGCGCGGCAAGCAGCCGCGTTTTGACCGCACCGTGGACAAGACGGACATCCTCGCGACGACCGAGCTGCTCGCGACGCTGTAAGGAGAGACGATGGCGCTGTTTACCATTGCGGACCTGCACCTGTCGCACGGCGTGGAAAAGCCCATGGATATTTTCGGCGGCCGGTGGCAGGGATACATGGATAAAATCGAAAAAAACTGGCGCGCGCTTGTCGGGGAGCAGGATACGGTCGTCATCGGCGGCGACGTGTCGTGGGGAATCGATTTCAAGCAGGCGCGCGCGGATTTTCTGTTTTTGCGTGACCTGCCCGGACACAAAATTATTCTCAAGGGCAACCATGACCTGTGGTGGAACACGGTTAAAAAAATGCGCGAATTTCTTGCGGAAAACAACATCGAAAACATCGATTTTCTGCATAATAACTGCTTTTTTTACGGAAAAACCGCATTATGCGGCACGCGCGGCTGGTTTTTTGAGGAGGACTTTAAGGAAAACCACGACGAAAAAATCTTTCGCCGCGAGCTGATCCGGCTGGAGACCTCGCTCAAAGCAGCAAAGGCGGAAAATCCGGATGAAATCTATTGCTTTTTGCATTATCCGCCGCTTTATATCAATTTTAGGTGCGATGAAATCATCGATATGATGCAGCGATACGGCGTCAGCCGGTGCATCTACGGGCATCTGCACTCCGAGGGACTGCGCTACGCGGTCGAAGGACTGCACGCGGGAATCGACTTCAAGCTGGTCTCGGGAGACCATATCGATTTTGCACCTGTGCGGCTCAAAGGAGACGCATAATCCCCGAACGTTGCAGGAAATCCACAAATAGCAAAAAAATATGTAGCATTTTCATCAAACATCTGATAAAATAGATTGGATATAATTTTTAGGAGGAAAAAAATTATAATGGAATTAAAAAATGTTGAAAAGCAGGAAAAGAGCATCGTCGAGCTGACGATTGCGGTCTCTGCTGCAGAAGTAGAAGCTGGCAAGCAGGCTGCTTTCAAGAAAAACGGCAAGAAAATGACCGTCCCGGGCTTCCGCAAGGGCAAGGCTCCGCGTGCGCTGATCGAGAAGCTGTACGGCGAGGGCGTGTTCCTCGAGGACGCTATCAATATTTCCTACCCTGAGGCATATGATAAGGCGGTCAAGGAAGCTGCGATCGAGGCGATCGGCCCGGCTGACATCGAGATGAAGGAAATTCTCGAGGACGGCGGCTATGTATTCTTTGCCAGAGTGCCGGTGCAGCCCGAAGTCGCGGTCAGCGAGTACAAGGGCATCGAAGTCGAGCAGGACGAGGTCAAGGTCCTCGCAGCCGACGTCAAGGCCGAGCTCGAGCGTATGGCGCAGCGCGTTGCACGCACCGAAACCGTAGAGCGCGCCGCGAAGAAGGACGACACCGTTGTCATCGACTTCGAAGGCAGCATCGATGGCGTTCCGTTTGAAGGCGGCAAGGGCGAGAACCACAGCCTCGTGCTGGGCTCCGGCTCCTTTATCCCGGGCTTTGAGGATCAGCTGATCGGCGCGAAGGCGGACGACGAAGTGGACGTAACCGTGGACTTCCCGGCCGACTACCACGCAGAGGAGCTGGCAGGCAAGGCTGCTGTGTTCAAGTGCAAGGTGCACACCGTGCAGGAGACCGTTCTGCCCAAGATCGACGACGAGTTCGCGAAGGACGTTTCCGAGACGAGCGAAACCCTGGACGACCTCAAGAAGGAAGTCAAGGAGCGCCTGACCGCAACCCGTCAGGAGGAAGCCGACCGCCAGATCGAAGAGCAGCTGCTTGACGCGGTTGTTGCAAGCCTGGCTGCGGACATTCCCGAGGTCATGGTCGACAACCAGATCGATACGATCGTGCAGGATTTTGCATACCGTCTCCAGATGCAGGGCATGAACGTGGAGCGTTATCTCCAGATGACCGGCATGGATTCTGTCGCGTTCCGCGGCATGTTCCGCGAGCAGGCGGATCGTCAGGTCAAGGTTCGCCTTGCGCTGGAAAAGGTTGCGGACATGGAGAACATCGAAATCGATGACGCGACCGTTGCCGAGGAGTATACCAAGCTGGCTGAAAACTACGGCATCGACGAAGAAAAGGTCAAGTCGCTTGTCAACGCGGAAGCGCTGCGCGGCGATCTGCGCATTTCCAAGGCACTCGAAGTAGTGAAGGAAAATGCCAAGATCACCAAGAAAAAGACGGCTGCCAAGAAAAAGAGCGACGATGTTGTCGCTGAAGAGGACTAATTTCAGCAAACGAGACGATACCGATACATGTCTTCTCGCTTGACGAAGATATTGGAAGGAGATAATGTATTATGAGTCTGGTACCAATGGTAATTGAGCCGACGAATCGCGGCGGCGAACGATCCTATGACATTTACTCCCGCCTGCTCAACGATCGCATCATCCTTTTGTCCGAAGAGGTGAACGATACGACGGCATCGCTGATTGTGGCGCAGCTGCTGTATCTCGAAGGGCAGGATCCGGATAAGGACATCTCGTTTTACATCAACAGCCCCGGCGGCTCTGTCACCGCGGGCATGGCGATCTACGACACGATGAACTACATCAAGCCCGATGTTTCCACCATCTGCATCGGCATGGCGGCTTCGATGGGCGCGTTTCTGCTGTCCTCGGGTGCCAAGGGCAAGCGCTTTGCACTGCCCAACAGCGAAATCATGATTCATCAGCCGATGGGCGGCGCGCGCGGACAGGCATCCGACATGAAGATTCACACCGACTGGATCCTCAAGACGCGCGACAAGCTCAATCACATTCTTGCCGAAAACACCGGAAAGCCGATCGACATCATCGAGCGTGACACCGACCGCGACAATTTTCTGTCCGCGGCGGACGCGCTGGAATACGGTCTGATCGACAAGGTATTCGACAAGCGGGCCTGAAATCGCTGACCGTGAGGTCTGCGATCCGGGTATGGCAGCAATTCGTTTGGCGATTGAACCATCGGGGCGCTTGATGCTCCGATGGTTCCGCCATTTGTATCTTTGAGGTGAAACATGCCGAATAAAGACGATACCAGGAATCTAAAGTGCTCCTTCTGCGGAAAACCGCAGGATAAAGTGCGCAAACTCATCGCGGGTCCCGGTGTCTACATCTGTGATGAGTGCATCGGCGTATGCAGCAGCATCCTCGACGAGGATTTCGGCGGGGGATATCCGGCTGCGACGGAGGGAGAAGGCATCGGCCTGCCCGAGGGCATGACCGAGCTGCCCACGCCGCGCGAGCTCAAAAAAACGCTCGATGAGTATGTCATCGGGCAGGAAAAGGCCAAGGTGGCGTTGTCCGTCGCGGTCTATAACCACTATAAACGCATTTTCTTTGGCGGCGACGATGTCGAACTGGCCAAGAGCAACATCCTCATGCTCGGTCCGTCCGGTTCGGGCAAGACCCTGCTTGCGCAGACGCTTGCAAAGACCCTGCGCGTGCCGTTTGCGATTGCGGATGCCACGACGCTGACCGAAGCCGGCTATGTCGGCGAGGATGTGGAAAATATTCTGCTGCGGCTGGTGCAGGCCGCAAACTTCGATGTGGAGCGCGCGGAGTGCGGCATCATTTATGTCGACGAGATTGACAAAATCGCTCGCAAGAGCGAAAACCCCTCCATTACGCGCGATGTTTCGGGCGAGGGCGTGCAGCAGGCGCTGCTCAAGATGTTGGAGGGCACGACCGCAAACGTACCGCCGCAGGGCGGACGTAAGCACCCGCACCAGGAATTCATCCAGATCGACACATCGAACATTCTGTTCATTTGCGGCGGTGCATTCGACGGCGTGGAAAAAATCATCCAGCGCCGCACGGGCAAGCAAGGGCTGGGCTTCGGTGCGGAGGTCAAATCCCGCGAGGAAGAGGACATCAGCGCACTGCTGTCCAGAATTGAACCGCATGATCTGATGAAATACGGCCTCATCCCCGAGCTGATCGGCCGACTGCCCGTGCTGGTCGCGTTGGAGAGCTTGGACGAAAGCGCGCTTGTGCGCATCCTGACTGAGCCCAAAAACGCACTGGTCAAGCAGTATCAGAAGCTGTTTGAGCTCGATGGGGTCGAGCTGACCTTTGACGATGCTGCGCTGACCCGCGTCGCACAGATCGCGAACGAGCGCAAAACCGGCGCGCGTGGGCTGCGCGGTGTCATGGAAGATGCAATGACCGACATTATGTACGATATTCCCTCGGATGAAACGATCGAAAGCGTCCGAATTACCAAGGAAGTGATCGATCACACGTCGGGTCCGTTGCTTTCCCACTATGAGGCACCGCTGAAAAAGCTCAAAAAGTCCAAGGACAATGAGGCGGGCTGATTCCGCTTCACACAATAAAATCAGAACTGACTGGGGGGCGGCGTGTAAACGCTGCGCCCCTTTTTGTGTAAAACTGCGGAATTTGTGTGGTTTTAACCTATTTGCCCACACTTTTGCCGCTTGCAATAGACGAACATCTATACTATACTTAGAACATCGCAGTTATTTTTGCAAATTTCACCCCTGAAAAGGAGTTTTACTATGCCGTATACAGAAGAAAAGGCAACGCGGCTGCTGCCGGTTTTGCCGTTGCGCGGCTTGATCGCATTTCCGGAAATGCTGATTCATTTTGATGTGGGGCGCGCGCTTTCCATCAAGGCGCTTGAGGCCGCAATGAAGGACGGTCAGGTGCTGTTCCTGACCGCGCAGCGCGATGTCCGCTTGGACGAGCCTGCCCCGGCCGACTTATACGAAGTCGGTACGATTTGCAGCATTAAGCAAATTCTTCGCCTGCCGGGCGATAACATCCGCGTGCTGGTCGAGGGACGTGCGCGTGCGCGCATCCGCGAATATGTGGACACCGAGCGCGAGGACAGCTGCCTGTTTGCACAGGTCGAGCCGCTCGAGGAATACCCGGTTGCGGTGCCGCTGCGTCGCGAGCAGGCGCTGGTGCGCACGGTGCAGGACCGCTTTGATCAATATGCGCAGTACGCGCAGCGCGTTTCCGCCGATGTGGTGTCCACAGTTTCCGCAGGCGGCGACCCGGGCTACTTATCGGACTTCATCGCGCAGAATATTTCGGTGGAATACGACGTCAAGCAGGAAATGCTCGAGGAGCTGGACCCGGTCCGCCGCTTGACCATGATGATTCGTCTGCTGAGCGAGGAGAGCGAGATTCTCAAGCTCGAAAGCGAGATTCAGGACGAAGTCAAGGATCAGATGGACAAAAACCAGCGGGAATACTACCTGCGCGAGCAGATTAAGGTCATCCAGTCCGAGCTGGGCGAGCAGGATGCCACGCAGGAAGTGGACGAGTACCGCGAAAAAATCAAGGCGCTCGATCTGCCGCAGGAGGCGGAGGAAAAGCTGCTGCGCGAAGTCGACCGCATGTCCAAGATGGGCTCAAACAGCGCGGAAAGCACGGTGATCCGCACCTATCTGGATACCTGCATCGAGCTGCCGTGGAACGAAAAAACCAAGGAGCAGACCGATTTAGCGCGCGCGCGCAAGGTGCTCGACCGCGACCACTACGGGATGGAAAAGGTCAAGGAGCGCATCCAGGAGTTCATCGCGGTCAAATCGCTCACACCCGAGCTGAAGGGTCAGGTTATTTGCCTGGTCGGCCCTCCGGGCGTCGGCAAAACCTCGATTGTGCGCTCGGTTGCCGAGGCGATGGGGCGCAAGTATGTGCGCCTGAGCTTGGGCGGTGTGCGCGACGAGGCGGATATTCGCGGCCACCGCAAGACCTATATCGGCGCGATGCCCGGCCGTATCATGAGTGCGATGCGGCAGGCGGGCAGCAGCAATCCGCTCGTGCTGCTCGACGAGATTGATAAAATGGGCAACGACTTCCGCGGAGATCCTGCATCTGCGATGCTAGAAGTGCTCGATATTGAGCAAAACTGTGCTTTTCGCGACCATTATATCGAGCTTCCGTTTGATTTATCCGACGTGATGTTCGTGACGACGGCGAACGATCTCGGCACCGTGCCGCGTCCGCTGCTTGACCGCATGGAGGTCATCGAGCTGTCGAGCTATACCGAGCAGGAAAAAATGCAGATTGCAAAGCACCACCTGCTGCCCAAGCAGATGGCAAAGCACGGCATCAAAAAAGCCAACCTGTCGGTATCCGAAACGATGCTGCGCGAAATGGTGTCGGGCTACACCCGCGAGGCCGGTGTGCGCCGCTTGGAGCAGATGCTCGCGAAGCTGTGTCGCCGCGTGGCGAAGCGCGTCGCGGAGGGTGCAACCGAAAAAATGACGCTGACGCGCGATAATATGGAGGAGCTGCTCGGTCCGGTGCGCTTCAAGGACGATGATCTTGCCAAGCGCGACGAGGTCGGCGTGGTCAACGGTCTGGCGTGGACGAGCGTTGGCGGCGAAATGCTGCAGGTCGAGGTTGCCGCCGTGCCGGGCACGGGCAAAATCGAGGTGACGGGCAATCTGGGCACGGTCATGCAGGAGAGCGCCAAGGCGGCGGTGACCTTTGTGCGCTCACGCACAAAGGAACTGGGTCTGGATCCCATGTTCTATAAGACCACCGACATTCACATCCACTTCCCCGAGGCGGCCATCCCCAAGGACGGGCCGTCCGCCGGTGTGACGATCACGACGGCGATTATTTCCGCGCTGACCGGCGCGCCGGTGCGGCATATCGTCGCAATGACCGGTGAGGTCACGCTGCGCGGCCGCGTGCTGCCGATTGGCGGGCTGCGCGAAAAAACCATGGCAGCATATCATGCCAAAATGAAGACCATTGTCATCCCCAAGGAAAACGAGAGCGATCTCAAGGAAATCGAGCCGGTCGTGCGAAATAATGTTGCCTTTGTGCTCGCGGAGCATATGGATACGGTCATGGAGACCGCCATCGACTTTACGCGCCGTCCGCCTGCCGTAAAGCAGGACGAAAAGCTCGAGGCCGCGCCTGCGATTCCGCCTGTGCGCGCATCGCGCCGCGCCGGCATTCGCCAGTGAGAAAGGACATCTATGCTCAATTTACATAACGCGGAATTTATCCGCTCTGCGGTCAAATATGAGGATTTCCCTGCGAACGGTTTGCCCCAGCTGGTTTTTGCGGGCAAATCAAACGTCGGAAAGTCCTCGGTGATCAACCGTTTGCTCAACCGCAAGAAATTTGCTTTTGTCGGCGGACAGCCGGGCAAAACCATCCACATCAACTACTTTTGCATTGATGAGCAGGCGTATTTTGTCGATCTGCCCGGCTACGGCTATGCGAAGGTTTCCAAAAGCGAAAAGGAACGCTGGGGCGTGCTGATGGAGGAGTATTTTGCCGCCGGACTCATCACGATGGGCTTTCAAATTGTCGATATCCGTCACAAGCCGACCGCGGACGACGTGACGATGGCATCCTGGTTCCTGAACACAGGCATGCCGCTCACCGTGATCGCGAACAAGCTGGACAAAATCAAAAAAAGCGAGCGCGAAGCCAGCCTGAACCTCATCCGCCAGACGCTGATGCTGCCGGTCGACGTGCAGATCATTCCGTTTTCCGCGGAAAAGGGCGACGGACGCGACGAAGTGCTCGCTATCATCGAACAGGGTGTGTAATATGCGGTTTGCAAGACTGTTTTACGAGGATGCATATGAATGGGGCATCGTAGAGGAAAAATATGTGCGTCTGATTGATGCCGCCCCGTGGGAGGACTGGCGCTACTCGGGCGCGCAGGTGCGCACAGCGCGCGCAAAATTCCATCCGGCATCGACAGGGCAGCTGATCTGCGTGCAGGAGCACGGCATGCGCCGCAAGAACGCTTCACGCGTGCTGCCGCCGTCGGAAACGCTGCCGTGCCCGCCTGCGGGCATGGACTGCTTGTGCGGCCTTGCGGCGGTGTTGGGTGCAGACGGCGCGATTTTCGGCTATACGCTCGCGAACGGTTTTTCGGTCGGCCCCTATGTGACCGATACCCTGCCGGATGCGGAAACCTTGACCATTTCGGTGGGAGAGGACGCGCGCCGCACCGATTCGGCGCACATGCTCAAGGATCGTCTGGCGCAAGCAGTCGCGCAAGCGGCAGCGGACTGTGCGCTCTGCATGGGTGATGTGGTCGCGCTTTGCCTGCCGGCGGGACGGGTGCTGCCGACAGAGGTTCTGCATATGGAGATACCCTCCATCGGCACGCTGCGCGCTGCAACCATACAACGGGGAAAATAGCACGAAAACACTCTCCGGAGGTTTTTTCACACAAATCTGAAAGGAACTATGACCTATGATGAACTGGTTTCGCAGGCTGATGTATGGACGTTACGGCGGAGATCCCCTCAATAGTGCGCTGCTTGTGCTGTGTGTCGTGCTGATGTTCGTGAGCGTGCTCACCCACCTGGCCCTGATCTCGTGGCTTGGGAGCGCGCTGCTGCTGCTGTGCTATTTTCGCATGTTCTCCCGCAATATACAGGCGCGATATGCAGAAAATCAACGTTTTCTAAGGTGGTGGCAGCCGATTGCGCGCAAAATAGGCAATAAGTGTGCGCAGTTTGCAGACCGGAAGACCCACCGCTACCTGAAATGCCCGAGCTGTGCCGCCACACTGCGTGTCCCGCGCGGAAAAGGTCGCATCAACGTCACCTGCCCCAAATGCAAGCATCAATTCGAAGCCAAAAGCTGAGTTTCTACCATTTTGCAGAAAAACAGTTGCATTTCTGTATGGAATGCGTCATAATGGTAAAAAGCGGTAAGTTCGAAAGGAGTTTGTAACGATGACAGTAGTTCAGATGATGGAGAAAATCAGAAACAAGATACGCGAAGAGGATCTCGCCGGTGTGGCAGACAAGCTCGCGATCCAAGTCAACCTGACAGGAAAGGTCGGCGGCGTGTTTTATATCGAGGTGCTGCATGGGGTGCTGTCTATCATGCCTTATGAATACATCGATCGCGACGCGGAGGTTTCCGTTACCATCACCAATCTGGACAAGGTCGTCAGCGGAAAACTCGGGATACAGTCCGCCATCGCAGAAAATAAGATGGTGGTTGAAGGAAATGTAGATAAAGTATTGCTGCTGGACACACTGATACAGCAGCGCTGACAGAAAAATAGCGCCCCGACCTGCGGATTTGCCACAGATCGGGGCGCTTTGCGTTCCCCCTCGTTAAAAAGGCTTTTTGCTGAAAATATCGTAGGGGGTCGTTTGGTACACATAGTGGTTGAGCCAGTTGGTGTAGAGCAGCTGGCCATGCGACCGCCACGAAACCACCGGAGGCTGGGACGGATCGTCATTTGTGAAATAGTGGGCGGGGATTTGCGGGTCGATTCCGCGGTTTAAATCCCGTTCATATTCCTTTTGCAGCGTGTCGACATCATATTCCGCGTGCCCCAAAACAAAAATTTGCCGGCCGTACAGCGCGTCTACGAGAAACACACCGGCTTCGTCCGATTGTGCGAGCAGGGTGAGCGCAGGATTTTGGTTGATGTCGTCAGCGCGCACCTCTGTGTGACGAGAGTGCGGCGCGTTGAAGACATCATCAAACCCGCGGAATAGATTTTCGCGCGGCTGCAAGACGCGATGCGCAAAAATACCGGAGATTTTTTCAGGCAGCAGGTATTTTGGGATACCGTAATGATAGTAAAGAGCGGCTTGCGCGCCCCAGCAAATGTGCAGGGTGGAGTGGACATGGGATTTTGTCCATTCCATAATCTCGCACAATTCCGCCCAATAGTCGACCTCTTCAAACGACATCTGCTCGATCGGGGCGCCTGTAATGATGAAGCCGTCATAATTGTTGTCGCGGATCTCGTCAAACGTCTTGTAAAAGGTAAGCAGATGGTCTTCCGGTGTGTGACGGGATCGATAGGTTGCGGTTTGCACCAGGTCAATCTCAATCTGCAAAGGTGTGTTGGACAGGCAACGCAAAATTTGTGTTTCGGTCACAATTTTTGTGGGCATGAGATTGAGAAGCGCGATGCGCAGCGGGCGAATGTCCTGATGCAGTGCCCGATACTCGGTTATGACGAAAATATTTTCACTTTCCAGAACGGCACGCGCCGGCAGACTGTTTGCGATTTTAATCGGCATAATGGAAAGTCTCCCTTCATTTTTGTATATATAAATGAAGTATAGCACATTTTTGGTTAAAACAGCAATATAAAGTGGTTTGATTTGAGGAAAAGACACGGTATACTTATAAATATCAACAGCTTGTGCGTGTTCTATCAAATTTTAAGATTTTTCGAAAAAACTTGTTGACAAACGTCAGACGAGTTGGTATACTAAACAAGCTGCTTCG
>CAZOJP010000032.1:0-7613 GCA_964580155.1 uncultured Intestinibacillus sp.
CGACTCTGTATGCGCCGATGTGCTGGGTTATGCCTCCGGCCTCGGTCGCGGTGACGTCGGTGTGGCGAATAGCGTCCAGGAGGGAGGTCTTGCCGTGGTCAACGTGACCCATGACAACGACGACCGGATCGCGCGGCTGCAGCTCCTCCGTGGAGTCCTCGTGCTCGTCGAACAGGCGCTCCTCGATGGAAACATGCACCTCGCGCTCGACCTTTGCGCCCAGCTCCTCGGCGGCAATGGCGGCGGTGTCAAAGTCGATGGTTTCCGTGATTGTCGCCATGACGCCCAGCTTCATCAGCGTCTTGATGACCTCGGCCGCGGTCTTTTTCAGACGGCTTGCAAGCTCACCAACCGAGATTTCGTCGGGGATGGACACCTTGAGCGGAATCTTTTTGAGAGCCGCCATCTGCTGCTGACGCTGCAGGCGCTTGAGCTTTTCCTGCTCCTCCGCGCGGCGCTTGGAGCCGAAGGGCTTGGCGCGCTGGCCGGATTTTTTGGTCAGCTTCTGCTTCTTGCCTGCCGTGCCCAGACGCTCGGCCTTTTCCGTGACGAGCGCGTCGACGTGGTCGTCATACTTGGCAAGGTTGACGTCGCCGCCGCCGCGGGTGTCGATGCGGTGCACCTGCTTTACCTTGGATGCCTGCGCTTGATCCGCGCTTTCCGGCGCGCGCGCGGCTGCGGTGTCCTCCGCTGCGGGGGCAGCTGGAGCCTTCGGTGCACGCGGCGCGACAGGGGCTGCCGCGGGACGTGCCGCCGCCTGCTCTTGCAGCACGGCCTCGATGTCCTCGACTGCATAGAGCTGCGTCATACGGTCAAACACGATGTTGAGCTCGTCATCCTCCAGCACCTGCATATGGTTCTTCGGAGCCTTGGAGTACTCGGTTACAATGTCGGTGATCTCCTTGGTGCTGTGGTCGAAGTCCTTTGCGACCTCGTGAATACGATACTTGTTATCAATCGCCATAGATTCACAATCCACCTTTCTGTGCGGGGGGCGCGGGGAAAGCCGCGTCCTGTGTGGCTATCGGTTCTCATTTTTTATTCCCAAAACGACGTTTGAAGTCATCTTCCTCAATGTCGATATACTCGGTTACTTTTGCGCCCGCGCCCTTTTTCTTGGGGCGCGCCTTGCGCGCCTGCATACGCTCGTTCTTTTGGCGGAGCAGCTCGGCGGCCTGCGCGTTTTCGGGCGAGAGTGCGGAAAGCTTGGCTGCTGCCGCGGCGGCAAAGCCCATGTCGCTCACCGCACACAGCGCGCACGATGCGCGGCCGAGCGCCGCGCCCAGCTCGGCTTTGGTGGCGCCCACGGCGAGCACCGGAACCTCGCGCTCGCCGGCCAGGCGGCCTGCCTTGCGGCGGATGGCGTCGCCCGCGTCGGAGGCGAGGAAGAGCGCGCGTGCGTGGCCGGTCTTGATGAGATCGCTCACCGGATCGTCGCCCAGCACGAGCTTGCCCGCGCGCAGCGCGAGTCCCAGCAGACCGCATACCTCGGGTTTATCATTCTCCATCGCGGTTTTCCTCCATCTGCGCGGTCAGCGCGTCGTAGATTTCGTCGGGCACCGGCACGTCAAAGGCGCGCTCGAGCGCACGGCTCTTCTGGGCTTTTTTGAGGCAGCCGGGGTTGTGGCACACATACGCGCCGCGCCCGGGTGCCTTGCCCTTAAAGTCCAGCGCAATCGTGCCCTCGGGAGAGCGCACCACGCGGAGGAGTTCCTTTTTCGGGAACATCTCACGGCAGCCTAAGCACTGCCGCAACGGGATTTTTCGTTTTTGCATGCTTGTGCGTCCTCCTCGTCCGGTATTCAGTCCTCGGCTTCGTCGGCTTCGTCGATTTCGCCGCTTTCGGGATGCTCCTGCGAAGCGGGCGCAATGTCGATCTTGCAGCCGGTCAGCTTTGCGGCGAGACGGGCGTTCTGCCCCTCCTTGCCGATGGCGAGCGAAAGCTGATCGTCCGGTACGATGACGCGGCAGCTTTTGCCGTCGGGCTGCACGGTTGCGGAGAGCACGTCCGCGGGCGCAAGCGCGGAGGAAACAAACGTCGACATATCGTCCGACCATTTGATGATGTCGATTTTCTCGCCGCCGAGCTCATCGACGACGTTGCCCACGCGCGCGCCGCGCGTGCCGACGCACGCGCCGATCGGATCGACGTTGGGATCGTTTGACATCACCGCGAGCTTGGTGCGGTTGCCCGCCTCGCGCGCGATCGAGCGCACCTCGACGACGCCGTCGTGGATTTCGGGAACCTCCAGCTCGAACAGGCGCTTGACAAGGCCGGGATGGGTGCGCGAAATCATAACCTGCGCGCCGCGCTGACCCTTGCGCACCTCGATGACGTACACCTTGACGCGCTGGCCGTCGCGCAGCGTTTCGCCGCGCACCTGCTCGCCTGCTGCAAGCACCGCCTCGGTCTTTTCGCCCTGCGAGGTCATCTCCAGGATGTACGCGCCCGTGCGCGGATCGCTGCGCGATACGACAGCGGTCAGGATTTCGTGCTCCTTCGAGGTGAACTCGGACAGCACCATGCCGCGCTCCGCCTCGCGGATGCCCTGGATGATGACCTGCTTGGCGGTCTGCGCCGCGATGCGGCCGAAGGACCGCGTCGGCACGTCGATGTCGATGATGTCGCCGATCATCGCGCCGGGCTTATACTCCTGCGCTTCGTCAATCGACAGCTCCTCGTACGGCTCATACACATCCTCGACCACGGTCTTGCGCACGAACATGCGGATTTCTTTTTTTGTGCGATCCGGAATGACAAAGACATTGTCGGTCATGCCGTCGTTTTCGCGTTTGTATGCGGTGATGAGCGCCTGCCCGACGCGCTCAAGCATATAGTCGGCAGGGATGCCCTTTTCCTTCTCGAGCTGGGCGACGGCGTCAAAAAATTCTGCGTTCATTTTTTTCAAAACACTCCTTTGATGAAAGCGGCAAACGGCGCAAGGTATGCGGTGCCGCGCATGAAATTCCCCTTGTTAAAAGTGGACCGCCAGACGCACATCGGCGAGGTCTCCCGGCTCGAAGATCACCTGCCGGTCGCCGAAGTCGATCGTCACGCGGCCGGCATCATATGCAGCGAGCGTACCCTCGGCCTGCTTGACACCGTTCCACGGCTTGTAAAAATGCAGCTCGACCTCCGAGCCGAGGAATGCCTCGAAATGCGCGGGCTTTTTGAGCTTGCGCCCAAGCCCCGCGGAGGAAACACACAGCGTATAGGCAGGCAGCGCGTCGAACTCCTTTGCGTCGAGCAGGGGATCGAGCGCGCGCGAAACGGTTTCGCAGTGGTCGATGTCCACGCCCTCGGCGCGGTCGATGGTGACGGTCAGCATGTACTGCGCGCCTTCTTTTTCAAATTCCACGTCCCAGAGTGTGACGCCTGTGTGCTCGCATATGGGCAGAACAAGCGCGGACACGCGGCGAACGAGATCTTTTGCCTGCATGGTTTCCTCCTAGCAACAAGAAAGAGTGGGTTGCCCCACTCTCCAATAAACGTACATTACATGATTGTAGTTATTATAACACTTTAAGGAGGGGTGCGCAAGGGATTCTCAAAAAGAATCCGGTATTTTTCTTGCCTTTCGCGCAAAGCGGAAGGAATTGGAAGGCGCATTCGCGGTCAAAACCATTCAAACACGGAAAAATACGGCCGATACAATAATTTTGCTTGAAAAGCTGTACAATATGGCATATTATAGTCAGGTAGACTATAGAGAAAACGGGGATAGGGTACTATGTTTCACATTGTTCTGGTCGAGCCGGAGATTCCGCAGAACACCGGCAACATCGCGCGCACCTGCGCGGCGACCGGCTGTGTGCTCCATCTGATAGAGCCGCTCGGCTTTGCCATCGACGACAAAAAACTCAAGCGCGCGGGACTGGATTATTGGCATCTGCTCGATATCCGCACCTATCCCGACCTTGAAACGTTTTGGAGCCACAATGCGGGGGGCACCTACTACTACTTATCCACCAAGGCACCGCGCGCCTATTCTCAGGCGGCATTTCAGGACGGAGACTATCTCATCTTCGGCAAAGAAACACGCGGACTGCCAGAACCCATGCTTGCAGCACATCCCGAACGCTGCCTGCGCATCCCGATGCGCGAGGGCGCACGCAGCCTGAACCTGTCGAATTCGGTTGCGGTGACCGTGTTTGAGGCGCTGCGCCAGACCGACTTTGCAGGCTTGCGGGAGGCCGGACGCTTTCCCGGCGAGATTACAGACGGCTGACGAAGGAGAACCACATGGAGAAAATACACATATTTACGGATTCCGCCTCGGATATCCCGCGCGCGCTCTGCGAAAAGTACGGCATCGAAATTGTGCCCATCCTAATCGCGTATGAGGGGCGCAGCCTGCGGGAATATTATGATGTGACACCGGAAGAATACTGGAAGCTTATCGAGCAGGCGCACGACATCCCGACCACCGCGCAGACCACACCGACCCAGCTGCTGGATACCTACCGCGCGGCACACGCGCGCGGATGCACCCATGTGCTCGGTGTGCTTATCAATGCCAAGGGTTCGGGCGGCTACCAGTCCGCCTGCATCGCGCGCGATTTATTTTATGAGGAATACGGCCGCGACATGGTCATCGAGCTGCTCGATTCCGAGACCTATACCTATATATACGGGCATGTTGTCGTGGGCGCGGCGTGCATGCGCGCGCATGGCGAAACCTTTGAGGCGATCTGCGCGGTCGCGAAGAGCCGGCTGCGCCGCTGCGAGGCGGTGCTCGGCGTGTACACCCTCAAATACCTCAAAAAGAGCGGACGCATCTCGGGCGGCGCGGCGTTTGTGGGCGAGGCGCTCGGCCTGCGGCCGATCAGTCTGGTCGCGGCGGGCGGCGTTGAGGTGGTGGACAAGATACGGGGAGACAAAAACGTGACCGCGGGCATCGCAAATCTGGTTAAAAAGCGCGCACAGGGTGCGGCGCAGCAGACCGCCGGACTGCTGTACGGCGATGTGCCCGAGGAGCGCATCGCGGAGCTGGAGCGGCTTTTGCTCGAGGAATGCGGGTTTGCCGCGGTCGAGCGCTGGCCGATTGGCGCGTCGGTCATCACGAATACAGGGCCGCTTGCGATTGCGGCGTTTTATTACGGAGCTACGCGCGAGTGAGCCAAAAGTTGTGCCGAATGGAACACAAACGGAACAACCGTGTGCACGCAGCCTAAAAAAATGGATTTTTGCGAACTTTATTTGGAAATTCTATTGAAACATGGCGTGAAAACAAGTATAATCTTGATTTGTAAGTGAGAATCCCCTAAACAGGTGAGGATTTATCCCATATACGGCAGCAAAGCCGTGTGCAGAGTCAAATTTTTTATCCGCTAAAGGTAAAGGAGAATAGAAGCTATGACCTACAACAAGAAGAGTGTCGAAGATATCGACGTTGCGGGCAAGAAGGTCATCGTCCGCTGCGACTTCAACGTCCCGCAGGACGAGGATCTCAATATTACCGACGACAAGCGCATCGTAGCCGCGCTGGATACCGTTCGGTATCTGCTCGGACACCGCGCCGCTGTCATCCTGTGCTCGCATCTCGGCCGTCCGAAGGGTGAGTTCAAGATGAAGTACTCCCTGGCGCCGGTTGCAAAGCGCCTGAGCGAGCTGCTCGGCGTTGAGGTCAAGCTCGCGGACGACGTCGTCGGCGAGAGCGCAAAGAGCATGGCGGCCGCGCTGCGCCCGGGCGATGTCATGCTGCTTGAAAACGTCCGCTTCGAAAAGGGCGAGGAGAAGAACGATCCTGCGCTTGCAAAGGCGATGGCGGACATGGCGGAAATCTACGTCAACGACGCGTTCGGCACCGCGCACCGCGCGCACGCCTCCACGGCGGGCATCGCGGATTACCTGCCGGCTGCCTGCGGCTTCCTCATCAACAAGGAAATCTCGGTCATGGGCAAGGCGCTGAGCGATCCCAAGCGTCCGTTTGTTGCCATTCTCGGCGGTGCGAAGGTTTCCGACAAGATCGGCGTCATCAACAACCTCATCGAAAAGTGCGACACCATCATCATCGGCGGCGGCATGGCCTACACCTTCTGCAAGGCGGCCGGCGGCGAAATCGGCACCTCGCTTTGCGAGGAGGACAAGCTCGAGCTCGCGGCGAGCCTGGTCAAGAAGGCGGCGGACAAGGGTGTTAAGCTCCTGCTGCCGGTCGATACGGTATGCGCGGACCGCTTTGCGGCGGATGCAACACCGGTCACCTATGAAGCGGGCAAAATCCCCGCAGACATGATGGGCCTCGACATCGGCGCCAAGACGATCGCGCTGTTCTCCGACGCGGTCAAGAGCGCGGGCACGGTCATCTGGAACGGCCCGATGGGCGTGTTCGAATTCGACGCGTTCGCGGTCGGCACCAAGGCGGTCGCCAAGGCGATTGCAGAGTCCGGCGCGATTTCCATCATCGGCGGCGGCGACTCCGCGGCGGCGGTCGAAAAGCTCGGCTTCGCGGACAAGATGACCCACATCTCCACCGGCGGCGGCGCGTCGCTCGAGTTCCTGGAGGGGCTGGAGCTGCCCGGCATCGCCTGCCTGCAGGATAAGTAAGAAATCCGCACACTGATACGCTTATACTGGGCTGCTTCACGCTCATTATAAAATATTATACATTTGTTTCGACGAACATCGAATCGTCCACCTAGGAAAGGGGTATAAACCAATGAACCGCAGATACCGCAAGACCATCATCGCCGGTAACTGGAAGATGAACAAGACGCCGAGCGAGGCCAAGGCACTGATCGAAGAGATGAAGCCGCTGCTCGCCAAGGTAAAATGGTGCGAAATGGTGCTTTGTGTACCGTTCACCGACATTCAGGCCGCTGTCAAGGCTGCCAAGGGCTCCAAGATCGCCATCGGCGCGGAGAACATGCACTTTGAAAAGTCCGGTGCATTCACCGGCGAAATCTCTGCCGATATGCTCAAGGAGCTGGGCGTTAAGTACGTCATCATCGGTCACTCCGAGCGCCGTCAGTACTTCAACGAGACCGACGACACCTGCAACAAGAAGGTGAAGGTCGCCATCGAGAACGGCCTGCGCCCGATTCTGTGCGTCGGCGAATCGCTGGAAGAGCGCGAGCTTGACGTGACGATGGAAATCATCCGCAAGCAGCTCAAGGTTGCGCTGCACGGCGTTGCGGTCGAGGATATCAAGAAGGTCGTCATCGCATACGAGCCGATCTGGGCGATTGGCACCGGCATGACCGCGACGAGCGAGCAGGCGAACGAGGTTTGCTCCAAGATCCGCGACTGCCTGCGCGAGATGTACGGCGCACGCGCGGCCCGTGCAATCACGGTTCAGTACGGCGGCTCGATGAACGCCAAGAATGCGGCGGAGCTGCTCGCGCAGCCCGACGTCGACGGCGGCCTCATCGGCGGTGCATCGCTCAAGTCTGCGGACTTCGCTGCGATCATCGAAGCAGCCAACCAGTAAGGACAAAGAAAGGGGGGAGCAAAAGCACGAACGGGTGCTGCTTTCCCCCCGTTTTTTCCGCCTGCCGGTTGTTCTGAAAAGGAGTAGCTATGAAAAAACCTCTTGCACTGATCATTATGGATGGTTTCGGTGAGCGCCGCGCCAAAAAGGGCAACGCAATCGACGCCGCGAAAACCCCCAACC
>CAZOJP010000032.1:7623-27016 GCA_964580155.1 uncultured Intestinibacillus sp.
TGCATCCGGGCTGGATGTTGGTCTGCCGGATGGCCAGATGGGCAACTCCGAGGTCGGCCACACCAACATGGGTGCGGGCCGCATCGTGTATCAGGAGCTGACCCGCATCACGAAGTCCATTGCGGACGGCGATTTCTTCGAAAACGAGGCGCTGCTTGCCGCGGTGCGCAACTGCCAGCAGGACAGCCAGCCCACGCTGCATATTTTCGGACTGCTGTCCGACGGCGGCGTGCATTCCCATCTGGAGCATATTTTTGCACTGCTCGAGCTTGCAAAGCGCAACGGCCTGTGGAAGGTGTGCGTGCACTGCTTCATGGACGGACGCGACACCCCGCCGGAATCCGGACTGGGCTTTATCAAGCAGTTGCAGGCCAAGATTGACGAGGTGGGCGTGGGCTGCATCTCGACGATCGAGGGCCGCTACTGGGCGATGGATCGCGACAAGCGCTGGGACCGCGTCGAAAAGGCATACAATGCCATCGTGCGCGGGCAGGCTGCGGTCGATCCCGACGCGGTGCACGCGGTCGAGGCCTCCTATGCCGCGGGCGTGACCGATGAGTTCATCGAGCCGGTCATCGTCACCGAGGGCGGCAACGTGCGCCCGGGCGATTCGGTTATTTTTGCAAACTTCCGCCCCGACCGCGCGCGCGAAATCACGCGCGCCATCGTCGATCCCGCGTTTGACGGCTTCGACGTACAGCCGGTCGGCGTGCATTATGTCTGCATGACGCAGTATGACGCGACGATGCCCAATGTCGAGGTGGCGTTTAAGCCGCAGTCGCTTGAAAATACGTTTGGCGAATACATCGCCGAAAAGGGCCTGACCCAGCTTCGCATCGCGGAAACCGAGAAGTACGCGCACGTCACGTTCTTCTTTAACGGCGGCGTGGAAGCGGAATACCCGAACGAGGAGCGCGCACTCATCAAGTCCCCGGCGGTCGCAACCTACGATTTGCAGCCGGAGATGAGCGCGCCCGAGGTGACCGAAGAGGTTGTAAAGCGCATCGAATCGGGCAAGTATGACGTCATCATCCTGAACTTTGCAAACTGCGACATGGTCGGACACACCGGCGTGTTTGAGGCTGCCGTCAAGGCGGTGGAAACGGTCGATGCCTGCGTGGGCAAGGTCGTGCGCGCAATCGAGAAGGCGGGCGGCACTGCGCTCATCACCGCGGACCACGGCAACGCCGACCAGATGCTCGAGAGCGACGGCAAGACCCCGTTCACCGCGCACACAACCAATCCCGTGCCGTTCACGGTTGTCGGCTTCAAGGGCAAGCTGCACTCCGGTGTGCTTGCGGATATTGCGCCGACCATGCTGGAGCTGCTCGGTCTGCCCCAGCCTGCGGAGATGACGGGCAAGTCGCTCATCACGCACTAAGCGGGACAAAAAATAACGCGTATCCTAAAAACTTATATACAAAAAGGAGAATGAACATGAAGGGCTATATCGAAATTGTTGATGTAATCGGCCGTGAGATTATGGACTCCCGCGGCAACCCGACCGTCGAGGTTGAAGTCTATGTAGAGGGCGACACCGGCGCATATATGGGCCGCGCTGCGGTTCCGTCCGGCGCGTCCACCGGCATCTTTGAGGCTTGCGAGCTGCGCGACGGCGACAAGGCACGCTACGGCGGCAAGGGTGTTCTCAAGGCGGTTGACGCGGTCAACGGCGAGATCGCAGAAGAGATCATCGGCATGAACGTGCTGGATCAGGTTGCAATCGACAAGGCGATGATCGAGCTGGACGGCACCCCGAACAAGACAAAGCTCGGCGCGAACGCGATTCTGGGCGTGTCCCTCGCGGTTGCCCGTGCGGCTTCTGAGGCGCTCGGCATGCCGCTTTATCAGTATATCGGCGGCGTAAACGGCAAGACCCTGCCGGTGCCCATGATGAACATCCTCAACGGCGGCGCGCATGCGACGAACAACGTTGAGATCCAGGAGTTCATGATCATGCCGGTCAAGGCTCCCTCCTTCCGCGAAGCGCTGCGTATGTGCGCCGAGATCTTCCATCAGCTCAAGAAGACGCTGAAGGATGCGGGCACACCGGCTGCAGGCGTGGGCGACGAGGGCGGCTATGCGCCCAACCTCAAGAAGGACGAGGACGCGCTCAAGGTCATCGTGCAGGCGATTGAAGAAGCGGGCTACAAGCCGGGCGAGGACTTCATGATCGCAATCGACGCCGCTTCCTCCGAGTGGTGGAACGAAGAGGAGAAGTGCTACATCCAGCCGAAGTCCGGCAAGAAGCTGACGCAGCAGCAGCTCGTTAAGATGTGGAAGGGCTTCGTTGAGAAGTACCCGATCATCTCCCTTGAGGACTGCATGGCGGAAGAGGACTGGGAAGGCTGGGATATGCTGACCAAGGCGCTCGGCGACAAGGTTCAGCTCGTTGGCGACGACCTGTTCGTAACGAACGTCACCCGTCTGCAGAAGGGCATCGAGCTGGGCGTGGGCAATTCCATCCTCATCAAGCTCAACCAGATCGGCTCCCTGACCGAGACGCTGGACGCCATCCAGATGGCAAACCGTGCGGGCTACACCGCGGTTGTCTCCCACCGTTCGGGCGAGACCGACGACTCCACGATCGCCGACCTGGCTGTCGCGCTCAACGCGGGCCAGATCAAGACCGGCGCACCGAGCCGCATCGACCGCGTTGCGAAGTACAATCAGCTGCTCCGCATTGAGGAAGAGCTGGGCGAAGTCGCACAGTACCTCGGCAAGGACGCGTTCTTCAACATTAAGAACAAGTAATTTAAAAGTCCCCCGCTTCATCGAAGCGGGGGACTTTTTTCTGTGCAAAGACGAAGCACGGTTAAGACAGAACAAGACCGGCGACGAGTCCGGCCGCCGCGGGCAGCATCCAGCCCAGACCGAGCGCGGCAAGCGGAAGCTGATCAAACGCGTGCGCAATAAGGGGGAGGGGCAGCCCTGCATCCGCAAGCGCGCACACCACGCTCACGGCGCAGGTGCAGCCGATGGTCAGCGGATAGACCGCGCGGTGCGCGTGCAGCGCCTTGCCGCCGAGCGCAAGAACGATGAGCATAATGGCAGGCGGATAGATCGCGTTGAGCACGGGCAGCGTGACCTTGAGGATGGCAGCGAGGCCGAGATTTGCAATGACAATGCTGACGGCGGCAAAGAACGCAATCCACATGCGGTAGGATACGCGCGGCACGAGGCTGTGAAAATAGTTGCTGCAGCACGACAGCAGGCCGACGCAGGTGTTGAGGCACGCGATGACGAAGATCGCGGCGAGCAGCACATTGCCGTAGCGTCCAAACAGTGCCGCCACCAGACGGGTCAGCGTGTCCGCGCCGGTTTCGCCGCCCGGGAATGCCGCGCCGGACAGCGCGCCGATGTGCGCCAGCATCCCATAGATGACGAGGAAAATCGCGCCCGCAACAAAGCCCGCGCGAATCGTGCCGCGCACCACCGCGCGCTCGTCTGTGATGCCGCGTGCGCGGATGTTGAGCGCGATGATGGCGCCGAAGTTGAGCGCGGCCAGTGCGTCCATCGTCTGATAGCCGTCGAGGAAGCCGCGCACCGTGGGCAGGCTGCGATAGATGTCCGCGGTTGCGCCGTAGCCGCGCGCGACCGGATGCGCGATGCAGCCGACAAACAGCACGACAATGAGCGCGATGAGCGCAGGACACAGGATTTTGCCGAGTCGGTCGGTCAGCTTTTCCGGATGCAGGGCGAGCGCGGCCGCGACCGCAAAAAACAGCACCGAATACGCAAGCTGCAGCGTGCTGCCCGTCTGCGTGAACGGGGTGACCGCCATTTCAAACGAGGTGCTCGCGGTGCGCGGAATGGCAAGGCACGGCCCGATTGACAAATAGATGAGCAGCGTGAACAGGGCCGCAAAGCGGGGATGCACACGCGCGCCGAGCGCCTGCAGGCCGCCGGCCTTGGCGACGGCCGCCACGCCGAGCACGGGCAGGCCGATTGCGCTGAGCGCGAAGCCCGGCATCGCATACCAGGTGGCCGCGCCTGCCTGCGCGCCGAGAAATGGCGGAAAAATCAGGTTTCCCGCGCCAAAAAACATGGAGAATAGTGTGAATCCGACCAAAACGAGGTCTTTTCCGCGCAGTTCTTTCATAGGGTGTCCTTCTCTCTTTCGTTAGGCTGTTGTTCGCGCGAGGGGCAAGCGGCGCGCCGATGTGGTACGCCGCGACTACCTGCGCATAAGCCGGGTCTCTTTCCCTCGATTATACTACCACACAAAACAGAGAAAGTCATGTATAAAATAAGGCAGCGCCGCACGTTTCTTCGTGCGGCGCTGCCTTAAATTTACGTCTCCCTTTGCGCTGGTCAGTCTTGCAAAACGCCTCACGCGATGACCAACAGCAGCGACATCTTAAACTGCCCGTTTGCGGCAACGCTGTGCAGACCGTTCTTTGCAAAGCGGAAGCTTTCGCCCTCTTGCAGGAGGAATTCCTCGTTTTCGTAGCCGATGGTGGCGCTGCCTTCCAACGCGGTGATCACAGCGTCGCCGGGGGCACGGTGTGGCGTTAATCCGGTGCCTTCGTCAAACGCCATAAGCACAAACTTCATGTCGTCTTTCTTCACAATATCGAGGTTCGCAATGCTTTTTGCCTCATAAGAAATGAGGTCCTTTAGCTTCAGCGCTTGTCCGGGCTTCAAAATTTCATTCATAACAATGTCCTCTTTCATAATAATTTCAGTGTAAACGGCACCCTCTGCACATTCCACGCCGCAGAGTGTTTTTCTGGGCACAACAAGCAGGTCCCCTTTTCCCAGCGGCACTTTGTGGGCATTCTCGCCTAAAAGGAACACCGCACAGCCTTTTTCGCCCCAATACATCGTGGGCACATCGTAGCTTTCTCTGCTGATCGAGGTGTTTTTGCCCAAGAAAAAGTACGTAGTGCTATACGTTGCGCCAAGGCCGGCGCTTTGTGAAATGGTCAGCCCGTCTTTCAGCTGCACTTTCTCCGCTATCGTAAATGCACCCAATGCTCCGATACCTCTCTTTCAATTAATTGCCATCGGCACAATGCTCTTAACCATGCGTTTTTCGTACTGGAACTCGTTTACCGACACACGCACATTGAAGGAGTTTGAAATATTCTCCTCGGTCAACACTTCTTCAACCGCGCCATAGTAAAAATCGCCGGTTCGTGTCATCATAAGCGCCTCATCCGATATGCTAACGGCATTTGTAGGGTGGTGTGTATTCATGATCGCACTAATTCCTTCTTCGTGCGCCAGCTTTTCAATCAGGTTTAAAACAAGAATTTGGTTGTGAAAATCAAGGCCGGTTTCCGGTTCGTCCAAAATGATAAGCTTGGGCTCGTTGATAAGCGCACGCGCGATCAAAACCATTTGCAGCTCACCGCCGCTCATTTGGTTGCAATCCTTTTTTTCTAAATGTGCAATGCCAATTTTCTGCATAGTATGCCGCGCCATCTCAATTTCCCGCTCTCCCGGCTGTTCAAACATTTTTAAGTGCGAGCTGCGCCCAAGCATCACCATCTCGAGGCCGGTGTATGAAAACGAAAAACCATGCGCTTGCGGGATGTAAGAAACCGCGCTCCAAAAATCTTTAGCCTTCATTTTTTTAATATCCTTGCCCTCAAAAAGAGAAGTGCCGCTTTCCCAGGGCAAAAGGCCTGTCATGCATTTCAAAAGCGTGGTTTTACCAATGCCGTTGGGGCCCAAAATGGCAAGAATACGCCCGGAAAGCAACTGGATATTGATGTTGCAAAGAATTGAATCTTGCTTCGGATAACGAAAACAACCATTTTGAACTTCGATAATCATTGCAAATTGCTCCTGCCTTTGTTTAAGAGTGAGATAAAAACTGGCGCACCGATAATGGCGGTTAAAATAGAAATTGGCAGTTCGATCACGCTGATGGTGCGGGAAAGCGTATCAATTAGAATCATAAAGCTTGCGCCGAGGCTGAGGCCCAGAGGGATAACATGCGGCTGCGAAACTATAGCGCAATCATTACAGTCGCACTTTTCGCCTTGTCTGTGGCGACCTTCTTCATCGGCCGCCAATCGGCCTCAAAGGCTGAAGGGAAGGAGGCGGGAAGTCTCGCCAAAGACATCGAGTACATCAAGGACAGCGTCAACCGGATAGAGGATCGACTCGGTGACGACGTGAAGCGTCTGGAGGGGCGCTGCGACGAGATGAGCAACCAAATGGTCACCATCTCCGGAGCGGCGTCCAAAGCCTACGAGTCGGCAAAGATGCAGCACAACCGGCTGAACGAGCACCTCAAGCGTGACCACGGACAGACGATCGTCGAGGTGAGAGGAGGCGACACCTGATGGCGAAGTTCCTGAAGAAAAAGAAGCCAATAAAGAAACGCGAGTTCACCAAGCAGATCGTCGCCGCCGTGCTCGCAACTTATTTCTTCGGAGTGGCCATAGGGGCCGTCGTGGTGCTCAGAACGGCACCGGATCAGCTCTATGCGTTCCTGACCTTCATCGGCGCGCCTACGGCCACGACCGTGGGCTTCTATTGCTGGAAGGCTAAGAACGAGAACCTGTACAAACACCAGAAGGGGCGCCCCGCAGACGAAGCGTGCGACGACGCTGCCGACCTGCACGAGGCGCAAGAAAATGACGAGGAGGTATTCCTATGATTGACATCACCCCGATTATTAACGCAGCCATCGCCATCATCGCGGCCGTGGCCACTGCCTTCCTGATCCCGTGGATCCGCAGCAAGACGACCGAAGGGCAGCGCAAAGAGCTCGCCGCATGGATCAAGATCGGAGTCGCTGCTGCTGAGCAGATCTACGCCGGACAGGGCCGAGGCGACGAGAAGAAAGCCTACGTGCTCGCGTTTTTGGAGGAACATGGCTACACGGTAGACCTCGAGGCCATCAACGCCATGATCGAGGCGGCCGTGCACCAGCTCAACACTGACGTGGGCCTGAATATTGAATAACTGCGGAGCCGTCGTGGCGGCTCCCTTTGCATTTTAGGAGGTGCAATAATGAACCTTAAAACCCTGATATTAACGAACAACAACTGCTACAAGTCGGGCAAGAAGCACACCGTCAAGGGGATCATGGTGCATTCCACCGGGGCGAATAACCCGTGGCTGAAGCGCTACGTCGGCCCCGACGACGGACTGCTGGGCAAGAACCAGTACAACAACCACTGGAACACGCCGAAGCCGGGCGGCATACAGGTGTGTGTCCACGCCTTCATCGGCAAACTGGCCGACGGCAGCATCGCCACCTACCAGACACTGCCGTGGGAGATGGTCGGCTGGCACAGCGGAAGCGGAAGCCTCGGCAGCGCCAAAAATGCCAACAACAACGGCTACATCGGCTTCGAGATCTGCGAGGACGGTCTGACTGACGCCACGTACTTCAACGCAGTCTACACCGAGGCGGTCGAGCTTTGCGCTCACCTCTGCAAGGTGCACGGCCTCGACCCCATGGCTGACGGAGTCCTTATCACTCACAGCGAGGGCCACAAGAGAGGCATAGCCTCCAACCACGCGGACGTCATGCACTGGTTTCCGAAGCATGGCAAGAGTATGGACACATTCAGGCAGGCGGTCAAGGCTACCATGCAGCCGACGGCCACACCTGCGCCCTCGCCCGGCGATGTCGTCCTCTATCGCGTCCAGTGCGGCGCATTCAGACAGAGGGGCAACGCTGACGCGCTGGCGGCCCGCCTGAAGGCGGCCGGCTACCAGACCTACATGGTCACGGCCGGCGGCTTCTTCAAGGTGCAGACCGGCGCCTTCGCCGTGAAGGCCAACGCCATCAAGCTGGCCAGCGAGCTGAAGGGCAAGGGCTTCGACACCTACATCACAACAGAGGCAGGCACGCCCGTATAGACAGAAAAAACCCGCTCGGGAGAGATCCCGGGCGGGCTTTTCTTTTTGCCTTTTTACTTTGCAATCTTTACGACAGTAGCGACCACCTTCTTGAAAAAGTAGAGCGTTATTGTCGAGTTCAAGATTGCGCCTTTTGGTGCGGGTAACAGGACTTGAACCTGCACATCGGAGATACCAGAACCTAAATCTGGCGCGTCTGCCAATTCCGCCATACCCGCATATAGCGTTTCTTAGTATACCACCGAGCGGCATCGTTTGTCAACCGCGGAATGGGTGCGGAAAACGCGGTGTTTTTCACAAACCCTATACCATTTCGCAGGGGAACGTGTTACAATATATGCGTATATGTATGCGCACGGGAGGGACTATGAAAAGAACAATCAGATTTTTTGCCGCGCTGCTGCTGCTGTCCGTGCTCGGCGGCTGCGCCTTCAAATCGGGGGATGAGCTGCTTAAAACGCCCAAGCCCCCCAAGGATTATCAGGCGCTCGAAACCGAGCTGCAGAAAATGCTCGACTCGAGCAAGGGTATGCTCTATGCCGCGCCCAAATCGGGGGAATACCGCTCCACAGTGCAGCTCAAGGATCTGGACGCGGACGGAGAGGATGAGGCGATTGCCTTTTTCCGAGAATCCTCACAAAGCTCGACCTATTATGTCGTGGTTTATAAAAAAATCGGCACGCAATATATCAAAATGGGCACGATTGTTGGAAACGCGACCGCGATTGCCGCGGTTGATTATCCGGTGTTCACACCGGAGGGCAGATGCGGTATTGTCATCGCCTGGAAGCTGACGGGCGAGTCCACGACCGGACTGACCGTGTGCAGCTTTGAGGGCACGCGCTTTGCGCCCATTTTGGAAACCGAGTATCTGGACTATGAGCTGCTCGATTTGACGGGTGACGGCAGGCGCGAGCTTGTCACAATCAATGCGGATGCCACGGGCAAAAAGACCGCGCGTATGTATGCCTACACCGAGCACGACGAGATGCCGAACACGATGGAGCTGCGCGGTGAAGCGCCGCTTGCATATGACACTAAGACCGTGGTGCGCGTCAAGGCAGGCTATGTGTCCTATCATCGCCCTGCGCTGTTTGTCGAGGAAAAGAGCGACAGCGGTGTCGGTCTGCTGACCGATATTTTCCTGTATGACGGTGCAGGCTTTCGCAATATTGCACCCGATACCGGACAAAACGAAGCGTATTCGACCTATCGGCCGGTCTCGGTCTATGCGGCGGACGCGAACGGCGACGGCATCACGGAGATTCCGCGCGCGCAGCTGATTCCGGGCTACCAAAGTGGCGCGGCGGACGCGCTCTACTTCCTCGATTGGTACGTTTACGGTGAGGATCAGCCCTCCAAGGTCTCCACGACCTATACGAGCCTGTCGGAGGAATGGCAGCTCACCGTGCCGGATAGCTGGAGCGATGCGGTTACGGTCACGCGCACGAGCAGCACCTCGGGTATCAGCCTGACGACCTTTGAAACGTACAACCCCGGGGGCGTCAACACGCCGCTGCTGCGCATTTACCGCCTGACCGACGTGACGAGCCGCTATCTGACCGAGCGCGAGAGCATCCACACGCTGCGCGAGGCCGGCTCCACCGTCTATGCGGCGGAAATACCGGAAGGGGCGGCAAGCAGCGCGCTTTCTCTGACGCTTTCGCAGGTCGAGCAGCGCTTTAAGCTGATTACACAAGGATGGGCGGAACAAAGCCGCACGATGGGATAGAAAAGGAGGCGTATGTATGAAACGCAAGATACTGGTGCTCGAAGATGAACAAAGCATACGCAGCTTCGTGGTCATCAACCTCAAACGCGCGGGCTACGAGGTTGTGGAGGCGGAAAGCGGCGAGGAAGCACTGGAAAAATACAATACGAACGACGATATTTCGGTCGCGGTGCTCGACGTGATGCTGCCGGGCATCGATGGTTATGAGGTGTGCCGCACGCTGCGCGCGCACGGCTATACGGGCGGCGTCATCATGCTGACCGCGCGCGTGCAGGAGGCGGACAAGGTGACCGGCCTTATGACGGGCGCGGACGACTATGTGACAAAGCCCTTTTCGGTCATCGAGCTGACCGCGCGTGTGGACGCGCTCTACCGCCGCGTGTCGGGCAGTCCGTTTGCGGATGGGGACATCATCACAACCGGGCCGTTCAAGCTCAACCTGCGCGCGCGCGAGCTGCTCAAAAACGGCGCGCGCGTCGATTTGACCCAGATTGAATACGGCATCCTCAAGACGTTTCTCAAGAACCTGGGCAAAGCGATGTCGCGTGAGGAGCTGCTCGAAAAGGTGTGGGGACACCATTACGTCGGTGAGCTCAAGATCGTGGATGTCAACATCCGCCGTCTGCGCATCAAGATTGAGGACGATCCCGCCAATCCGCAGTACATCAAAACCGTGCGCGGCTTCGGCTACCTATGGGAGGGCTGACCTCTGAACAGAAAAGCATGGATCAAAGAGTGGCAGCGGCTGCGTAAAACAGTCCGGCAGGCGCAAAAAGCGCCGCCCGCATCCGAGCATAAGGTGCAGCATGCGCCGGGCGGTCTGCGCGGCCGGTGGATGATGAGCTCGCTCTCGTTCGTCGTCGCCATTCTCGCGACCGTCATTATTTTCGTGTCGCTCGGCGTGTCGAACTACTATTACTCCAACCTGCGCGAAAATCTGTCCAAGCGCGCGAGCAGCACCGCGACCGCGTTTCGCATCTATCTATCGGATACAGAGGATCAGTTTCTGTCGAGTGCGACGCGCAGCGTGGTCGAGTTTGAGGATAAGGACAAGCTCGATATGCAGTTCATCCGCACCACGGGGCAGATTTTCCTGTCCTCCTCCGGCCTGATGACGGCCTCCACCCCGGGCACGCCCGATGTCGATCAGGCGCTTGCGGACCGCACGACCCACGTCTACACCGGCGAGGATCAGCTGACGGGGGAGCGCGTGATGAGCGTAACCGCGCCGCTTATGACGCGCGGCAAGGTGCTCGTGGGCGCGGTGCGCTATGTGACCTCGCTTACGATTGCGGAAAAGCAGATCACGGGCATCATCCTGCTGTCCATCGTGGCAAGCCTGCTCTTTCTGCTGCTTGTCGTGGTGTCAAACAGCTACTTCATCCGCTCCATCGTGGAGCAGATTAAAAAAATCAACGTCATCGCGGGTGAAATTGCGGCGGGCCGCTACGGCATGCGCCTGCAAAAAACACACGATGACGAGATTGGCGCGCTGTGCGACACGATCAACTACATGTCCGATGAAATTTCGCGCGCGGAAAAAACTAAGAACGAGTTTATTTCATCGGTGTCACACGAGCTGCGCACACCGCTGACCGCAATCGGCGGCTGGAGCGAAACCCTGCTTGCGTGCGGCGCACAGGATATGGAGGAAACCCAGCAGGGGCTGGAAATCATCCAGAAGGAAGCGCGCCGCCTGACCCAGATGGTCGAGGAGCTGCTCGATTTTTCGCGCATCGAAAGCGGGCGCATGAAGCTCGGCATCGAAAACTTCGACCTGTCCACCGAGCTGTTTGAAGCGATTTATATGTACGAAAACCTGCTGGAGAGCGAGGGCATCGCGCTGTCCTACCATAAGGGCGAGGGCGGCTTCCTCATTTCGGGCGACCGACACCGGATTAAGCAGGTGTTTTTGAACATTCTCGATAACGCCGCGAAGTACGGCAAGACCGGTGGCCGCATCGAGGTTGGGCTGCAGCGCGACGGCGACAGCATCGTCATCACGGTGCGCGACTGGGGCGCGGGCATTCCGCCCGACGAGCTGCCGTTTGTGAAGGAGAAATTTTACAAGGGCAGCTCGCGCCAGCGCGGCAGCGGCATCGGCCTTGCGGTCACGGACGAAATCGTGCAGCTGCACGGCGGCGAGCTCGATATTTCCAGCCGCACCGGCGAGGGCACGCTGGTTACGATCACGCTGCCCGCCCTTGCCGTGCACGAAGCGCGCGGCGTGGAAACCTAAATCGAATCCACAGAGGAGAACGACGAAGAATGAAGCATCCGAACGCAGCACCCAGCTGCTCTGCAAAAAAAACCACCATCGGCGGCCAGGCGATCATCGAGGGCATCGTCATGAAGGGCCCGCGTGCGTCGTGCACGGTTGTGCGCAAATCAAACGGCGAGCTTGTGATTCGTGAGGAGCCGCGCACCCCACCTGCCGAGCGGCGTCCCATACTGGGCTGGCCGCTTGTGCGCGGCGTTGTCACCTTTGCCGAAGCGCTGCGCGACGGCATGGAGGCGCTCGACTACTCCGCGCAGTTTGTCGACGAGGAAGAGGGCGAAACGTCCTCCAAATTTGAAAAATGGCTGGAAGCGCGCTTTGGCACGGAGGCGGTGACAAAATTCATCATGGGACTTGCGACGGCAATCGGTGTGGTTGTGCCCGTGCTGCTGTTTTTCCTGCTGCCCACGCTGCTGACAAGTCCGCTGCCGCAGGACACACCGCAGCTCACGCGCAACATCGCCGAGGGCGCCGTGCGCATCGCGATTTTCCTGACCTTTATGTGGGCGGTCTCCCACATGAAGGACATCCGCCGCACCTTTGAATACCACGGCGCGGAGCACAAGACCATCTTTTGCTATGAAGCGGGCGAGGAGCTGACCGTGGAAAACGTGCGCCGGCAGGATCGTTTTCATCCGCGCTGCGGCACGAGCTTTTTGTTCGTCGTCATCATTTTATCCATCCTCATTTCCTCGGTCGTCTTTTCCTTTGTGACGCCGCCGAATGCCATTTGGCGCTTTGTCGGCCATCTGCTTTTGCTGCCGTTTGTCGTCGGCCTGTCCTATGAGGTGAACCGCTACGCGGGCCGCGTGGACAGCACACTGACCCACGCGCTGCGCTGGCCGGGCGTGCAGGTGCAGCACCTGACCGTGTTTGAGCCGGAGGACGACATGATCGAGCTTGCGATTGAAGCGATGAAGCGCGTGATTCCGGACGACGGCAGCGACAACTGGTAAGGCGTCGCGACAAGAGGGGGAGAACGATGACAGAAACACTCAACGACCTGTACCTTTCGCTGCGGCGCAGGCTGCGCGCGGCAGGCATCGAAGCGTCCGAGCTTGAGGCGCGCGAGATTGTCGCGTGCGCCGCGCACGCGGATAAGGACCGCTTTTCCGAGTGGGGCTACAGCTTTCTGGCCGAGCAAACCGTCGCGCGCGCGGAAGCGCTCGCAGCGCGGCGGCTGGCCGGCGAGCCGCTTGCCTATCTGCTGGGCGAATGGGATTTCTACGGGCTGACCTTTCAGGTTACACCCGCGGTGCTCATCCCCCGGCCGGATACCGAGCGTCTGGCCGAGCTTGCCATCGCGCGTGCGCAGCGCATTGTCGCGCCGCGTGTGCTCGATTTGTGCTGCGGCAGCGGCTGCATCGGCATCGCGCTGCTCAAGCATGTGGAGGACGCGCGCGTGACGGCGGCCGACGTATCGGACGAGGCGCTCGCCGTGACGCGTGAAAACGCGCGCCGCCACAGCGTGACCGCGCGCCATGCCGCCGTGTACGGCGATGCCCTGCAGCCGCCCGCGGAGCGGCTGGGCAGGTTTCATCTCCTCGTGTGCAATCCGCCCTATATCACCGCGCAGGAAATGCGCGAGCTCGATGACAGCGTGCGCGAGCATGAACCCGTGCTCGCGCTCTACGGCGGCGATGACGGTCTTGATTTTTACCGTTCGGTCGCGTCGCAGTGGCAGGAGGCGCTGCTGCCCGGCGGTGAGGTGCTGTTTGAGTGCGGCTGGAAGCAGGCGCAGCAGGTCGCGCAGGTGCTGCGCGCATGCGGCTGGAAGCAGGTCCGAATCTATCAGGATTATGCGGGCATCGAGCGTGTCGTTGCCGCGTGCACCCCGAGCGAACCCATCGAGCCGCCGCTGCAGCCGGAATAAAAATGCTACGAACATATGTTGCAATCCGCGTCAAACTGCGGTATACTATTTGCAAGCGATTTATGACACACTTCATTTAAAAAATCATCCCGCAGTGATGCAAAATGCGGCGCAATGATTGGACAGAGCGGCACGCTCAGGAGGATAGCACACTATGGCGCAGGCAAAAAAGCGCATTGAGCCGGTCGCGCCGGCTACGGACAAGAAAAAAGCACTCGAAATCGCGCTCGGCTCGATCGAAAAGCAATACGGAAAGGGCGCAATCATGCGTCTGGGCGAAAACGTGTCCATGCACGTCGACCATATCCCCACGGGATCGGTCGGACTGGACGCGGCACTCGGCATCGGCGGCTTGCCGCGCGGCCGTATCATCGAGATTTACGGGCCGGAATCCTCGGGTAAGACCACGGTTGCGCTGCACTGCGTCGCGGAGGCGCAAAAGCTCGGCGGAGAGGTGGCGTTCATCGACGCGGAGCATGCGCTCGATCCGGTTTATGCCAGAGCGCTCGGCGTGGATATTGACAGCCTGCTGGTATCCCAGCCCGACACCGGCGAGCAGGGGCTGGAAATCACCGAGGCGCTCGTGCGCTCGGGCGCGATTGACATTGTGGTGGTCGACTCGGTCGCCGCGCTCGTGCCGCGCTCGGAAATCGAAGGCGAAATGGGCGACGCGTTTGTCGGCCTGCACGCCCGGCTGATGAGTCAGGCGCTGCGCAAGCTGGCCGGCTCAATCGCAAAATCCAACTGCATCGCCATCTTCATCAACCAGCTGCGCGAAAAGGTCGGTGTGATGTACGGCAGCCCCGAGGTCACGACGGGCGGCCGCGCGCTCAAGTTCTATGCATCTGTGCGCATGGATGTGCGCCGCACCGAGCACCTCAAAAACGGCACCGAGATGATCGGCAGCCACACGCGCGTCAAGGTTGTGAAAAACAAGATCGCGCCGCCGTTCAAGGAAGCGGAGTTCGACATCATGTATGGCGAGGGCATCTCGCGCACGGGCGAGCTGGTCGACTTGGGCGTCAAGTACAATCTTGTGCAAAAGGCCGGCGCGTGGTTCTCCATGGGCGATATCCGTCTGGGGCAGGGCCGCGACGCGGCGAAGCAGTACTTTAAGGACAACGCGGAAATTGCGGACAGCCTGCAAAAGGACATCATGGACGCAATCGCCAAGGAGCGCGAGGAAGAACGCGCGGGCAAGGCCGCCCAAAAAGCCAAGGCCGCGCAGCCGGTGGAGGAAGCGCCCGAAAAGCGCGAAAAGGCCGCCCCTACCGCAGGCAAGTCGGTCTCAATTGATGCGGACGATTTTGACGATGTGGAATAACTGCAATATAATCAATAAAAATAACAGGATGCAATCAAATGGAGCGTGAAGAACTGGAGCGGCGCTATGCCGCCGCGCTCGATGCCGCCGCCAAGCAGCTCTCCTATCGCGCGCTGAGCACAAAGCTGCTGCGCGACAAGCTGCTGGAAAAGGGGCATGCGGAGGACGCGGCGGAGTACGCCCTTGAGTGGCTGCGCGCGCGCGGACTGCTCGACGATGAGGCATTTGCGCAAAGTGTTGTGCGCAGCTATATGCGCCGCGGCTATGGCGAGATGCGTGTCCGGCAGGAGCTGGCGCGCCGCGGTGTGCCGCGCGAGCTGGCGGAGGACGCGATGCAATGCTACGAAACCGAGGACGACGCGCTGCTCGCGCTGCTCGACAAGCGCCTGCGCGGCGACCTGTCCGACCGCAAGGAGGTCGACAAGGCGATTGCGGCCTTGCAGCGGCGCGGCTACCGGTGGGAGGACATCAAACGCGCTTTGCGCGCATACGGAGAGGCGCACACGGACGATGAATACGGAGCGGAATCATAATGAAATCTATAACAGATCGTATTTTAGACGCCGCGCCCGACGGCATCCTTGGCCGCGCCTATGAGCTGGGGCGGCGGTTTGGGCTGCTTGCGCTGGCGGCGGTGGGTGTGGCGCTGTTCGCGCTGTGGCCCGCGCTGCGTCCCGGCTTGCGCTTTTTCCACATCGCGTGCATTCTGGTGTCCACCCTTGTCGGACGCACTTTTTTGCGCGAGGAGGACATCCGCGGCTGGCTGTGGCAAAACGGTGCGCTGTTTGCCCATGCGCTGCTGCTCGTTATAAACGGTCTTGCGGTCGCGTAAGCCGATGCTATCAAAAGGAAGGATCATCTATGGCAACAAAAATCGGACTTATTTCGCTCGGCTGCGCCAAAAATCTGGTCGATAGCGAGCATATGCTGGCGCTGCTGCGCGCAGACGGCTGCCAAATTGTCGATGATATGGCGCAGGCGGAGGTCGCGATTGTCAACACCTGCGGCTTCATTGAAAGCGCGAAGCAGGAGGCGATCGAGACCATCCTCGAGACCGCGCAGCTCAAGCAGGGCGGCGCGCTGCGCGCCCTTGTCGTGACCGGCTGCCTGGCCGAGCGCTACCGCGACGAGATTGCGGCGGAGCTGCCCGAGGTCGACGCGGTGCTTGGCACGGGGAGCTATGAGGACATTGTAACCGCAGTGCATGCCGTGCTTGCAGGGGAAAAGCCTGCCTACTTTAAGGACGCGGCGAGCGCGGCGCTGAGCGGCGACCGCGACCGGCTGACGCCGTCCTACACCGCGTATTTCAAAATCGCGGAGGGCTGCTCCAACCGCTGCGGCTACTGCATCATCCCCAAGCTGCGCGGCAAATACCGCAGCCGCCCGATGGAGGAGCTGCTCGCGGAAGCGAAGGAGCTGTCCGACGCGGGCGTCAAGGAGCTCATCGTCATCGCGCAGGACATCACGAAATACGGAACCGATCTCTACGGAGAGCGCCGTCTGCCTGCGCTGCTCGCCGCGCTGTGCAAGCTGAATTTCACCTGGGTGCGTTTGCATTATCTCTATCCCGACCAGATTACGGACGAGCTGATCGACGTCATCGCGCGCGAGCCCAAGATTGTCAAATATCTGGACATTCCGCTGCAGCACGCGAGCGCACGCATCCTCAAGGCGATGCATCGTCCGGGCGACCGCGCGGCGTTCACACAGCTCATCGGCACGCTGCGCGCGCGCATTCCCGGTTTGGTGCTGCGCACCAGCCTGATTGTCGGCCTGCCCGGCGAGACCGAGGAGGAATTTACCGAGCTGTGCGAATTTTTGCAGGACGTGCGCATCGAGCGCGCGGGTGTGTTTGAATATTCGCCCGAGGAGGGCACGGAGGCCGCAACCCTGCCCGATCAAATCGACGACGAGACCAAGACCCGCCGCCGCTTCATTATAGAAGAGCTGCAGTCCGGCGTGATTGACGACTATAATTTGTCGCGCATGCACCAAACGCTCGATGTGCTGTGCGAGGGCTATGACGAGGACGAGGAGCGCTACTACGGCCGCTCCTACGCGGACTCGGTCGATGTCGACGGCCGCGTATACTTTGTGTCCGAGCAGCCTGCGGCCGCAGGCGACTTCGTGCGCGTGCGCATCGATGACAGTCTGGGTGCCGACCTGACCGGCATCCGCGTGGAGGGATAAGCTATGACAACCGCGAACAAAATCACCCTGATACGCATCGCGATGCTGCCTTTCTTCATCGTCTGCGCGATGCAAGATACGGCAGCGTTCCAGATTGCGGCGCTTGTACTGTTCTGCGTCGCTTCGTTCACCGATTTCCTTGACGGCTATGTCGCGCGCAAGTACAATCAGGTTACGGACTTCGGCAAGTTTGTCGATCCGCTTGCGGACAAGCTGCTTGTGACCGCGGCGCTGCTCATCTTCATCGAAAAGGGCATCTTTGCCGCATGGATGGTGTTCATCATCCTCGCGCGCGAGTTCATCATCACCTCGCTGCGCATCGTCGCCGCGAATAAGGGGCGCGTGCTCGCCGCCACATGGACGGGCAAGGTCAAGACCTGCGTGCAGATCGGCGGCATCATCATCGATTTTGCGCTGCTGATTGCCGCAAACGGTGCGGTGGAGGGCAGTCTGCCGATTGCGTCTCTTGTCGCGTGGGTCGTGACGCTCGTCACGCTCTATTCCGGCTGGGATTATCTGCATAAAAACTGGGATCTGATCCGCGACGGCGCGGTCAAGTCTGAAAATTAACAAAAGGAGCAAACCTGCATGAAGCTATTCAATTCCATGACCCGTCAAAAAGACGAGTTCATCCCGATTACCCCGGGCGAGGTCAAAATGTACTCCTGCGGCCCGACGGTCTACAACTTTTTCCACATCGGCAACGCGCGCCCGTTTATCGTGTTCGATCTGCTGCGCCGCTACTTCGAATATCGCGGCTATCAGGTGACCTTCGTGCAGAATTTCACCGACATCGACGATAAGGTCATCAACAAGGCGAATGACGAGGGTGTCACCTATGACGTCATCGCGGACCGCTATATTAAGGAATACTTTGTTGACGCGGAGGGGCTGGGCATCCGCCGTGCGACCATTCATCCGCGCGCGACCGAGACAATGGATGCTATCATCGAAATCGTGCGCAAGCTTCTGGAAAGCGGACATGCCTATGCCACGCCTGCGGGTGACGTGTATTTCCGCACCAAGACCTTTGAGGAGTACGGCAAACTGAGCCATCAGCCTCTGGAGGATTTGCAGGCAGGTGCGCGCATTTCGGTCGGGGAGCAGAAGGAAGACCCGATGGATTTTGCGGTTTGGAAGGCGGCAAAGCCGGGCGAGCCGTTCTGGGATGCACCGTGGGGCAAGGGACGTCCGGGCTGGCACATCGAGTGCTCGGCAATGGTCAACAAATACCTCGGAGAGACCATTGACATCCACGGCGGCGGACTCGATCTGACGTTTCCGCACCACGAAAACGAAATCGCCCAGTCGGAGTGCGCGAACGGCTGCTCCTTTGCGCATTATTGGGTGCACAATGGCTTCCTGACCATCGACAACGAAAAAATGTCCAAATCCAAGGGCAACTTCTTTATGGTGCGCGACGCGGCGCAGGCCTACGGCTACGAAACCATCCGGATGTTCATGCTGTCGGCGCATTACCGCACGCCGCTCAACTATTCCGAGGAGTCGCTCAAAATGAGCAAGGCCTCGCTCGAGCGTCTGTATGAGGCGCGCAACAATCTGGAGTTCCGCATCGAAAAGGCGGCCGGCGACGAAATGACCGCGCAGGAGAGCGAAAAGCTGACCGCACTCGGCATCTATAAAGAGAAGTTCATCGACGCGATGGACGATGACCTCAACACCGCGGACGCGATGAGCGCTATTTTCGAGCTCGTGCGCGACCTCAACGCGTATATCGGCGCGCAGCAGGACGCAACACGCGCATTTCTGCGCGCGGCACACGCGCTGTTTATGGAGCTGACCGGCGTGCTGGGCATTGCGCAGAAGCATGACGACGCAGCCGACCCCGAGGCGGATCGCATCGAGGAGCTGATCGCGCAGCGTCAGGTGGCAAAAAAGAACAAGGATTTCGCGGAGGCGGACCGCATTCGCGACCTGCTGCTGAACGATATGGGCGTGCTCATTAAGGATACGCGCCAAGGCACCCAGTGGAGCCGCGTCTCGCAGTAAGATAAAGGACGGGCCGGAGCCTTTGGGCTCCGGCTTCGCTTCTTTTGCGGCTCTAAAAAAGTCCTAAAAAAATATGAAAAATAACCGTTGACAAACGTCAAACGAGTTGGTATACTAAACAAGCTGCTTCGGTGAGGCGGCGATTTGGAAGACAAA
>CAZOJP010000033.1:0-1794 GCA_964580155.1 uncultured Intestinibacillus sp.
GACGGCGAGTCCACGATTCTGTTCGTTAACACCGATGATGCAGAGGGCGTAGAGTCCGGCACGATCAAGGAAGCGAACAAGGACGTAAACGGCTTCTACATGGCAAACGCACTGGTGATCGGCAACGGCGACAGCGTTGAGCTGCTGATCGTTGATACCCAGAACGACTTCAACGCTAAGGATGCCAAGAACGACTATACGTTCGCTAAGAGAGCGTCCGTCACTGCAGACGCGGACAACCCGTCGCTGACCTATGGCGATACGAATGCGCTGACATTCAACATTACGACCACTCAGATTGGCAAGGATGCAGTTGTTACTGGCGGCACCATGCCGGCTGGCTTCACACTGACTGCTGGATCCAAGACTGACGCGGACGGTAAGGTTACTGTTACTGTAACTCCTACTGGCGCTGCAACTGCAGGCACACACACCCTGACCTTCACGGTTGACGGCACGTCCGCGACCATTGATGTCGTAGTTGCGAAGAAGGCTGTTGCAGCAACTGATATGGAGATTGCTACTCCGACTAGTAAGGGTGCAGAAACTACTGTTACCGTAACTGGTTTCACGGAAATTGGTATTTCTAAGGCTGAGCTGGAGGGTGCTACTTTCACTCTCAAGGCTAAGATTGGTGAAAGCGACAACACTGCAATCGAAGTTAAGTCTGCGGAACTTGCAGATGGTACTCTGACACTGACCTTTGCTTCCACTGAGATTCAGGCAGGTACTATTTCTCTGACAGTTGCAGATACAGCGAACTTTGATTTCTCGGATACTGCTACTGAGAAGACGATTGCGTAATCTCCCTACCTCACGGTAAGCAGATTCGTATCTAGCACAAAAAGCCCCCTCGGGATATTCCCGAGGGGGCTTTTCTGTGCTATCCTTTGAATGCAATATAGCGCCATGCAAGTGCAGTGTTGAACATGCCCGACACCTGAAAGCCGTTGGATGTAACGGCGGCACAGTTGGCAGGATAATTGCGAAGCGCCAAATTGTGCGCCGTGCGGTCATCGCCGTAACTCGTTGTGGGGCAGGAAATAAGCACGGCAAGCGGATAAAAGCCAAGGTTAATGGTTTGCGATCCGGTGCCGTTGCTGTTGCCGGTGTACACGCCGCACACAATCTCGCATTTTGCGGCAATCGCAGTCTGCTGCGCGGTCAGCTTGCCCTCTGCCGTTTGAACGCGCCTGTCCAGCGCGCTGTCCGCGTCCGTCCGCGCCGCCTGCTCCGCGTCCAGCGCGGCTTGCTCCGCCTTGCTATTCAGCTTGCCGGCAAGCGCGTCGTCCAGCATGCTCTCGCTCACGTTCCCTGCAAACGTCCGTTCGATGATGCCGTTCACCTTGCCCTCCAGTACCGCGCCGTCCGCGCACACGCCGCTCAGCGCCTGACGCAGCTCCTCCGGCGCTGCGTCAAACCAGTCCTTGAGCAGCTGCGGCTCCATATTGGGCTGATCGGGCAGCATCCCCACCGTTTTTTTGAATTCTTTGATTTCGTGATGAAACATTGCGTCCTCCTTTTCGTGCTCCTCTTATATATTCGGTATCTAACATAATACGAACATTCGTTCATTTTGTCAAGACCTCTTTTCGCCGCGCCCAACATTTGATATACTAGGGGGGTACACGGCGCACCCACGCGCGCCGGGAAAGGACCATATCCCATGAACATTCAAATTTTCGGCACCACCAAGAGCTTTGACACCAAAAAGGCGGAGCGCTGGTTCAAAGAGCGCGGCATCCGCTTCCAATCCATCGACCTCCGGCAAAAGGGCATGAGCCGCGGCGAGCT
>CAZOJP010000033.1:1894-24950 GCA_964580155.1 uncultured Intestinibacillus sp.
CGGCAGACAGGCGACCGTGGGCTTTTGCCCCGGAATCTGGGAAAAGTGGACGTGAGCGATATGGAGAAAACGCCGTTTGCGCGCACCGTCCACTATTACGAGACCGACCGCATGGGCATCGTGCACCACTCGAACTATCTGCGCTTTTTTGAGGAGGCGCGCGTCGACTGGCTGGCACAGCGCGGCATCCCGTATGAGGTGTTCGAGCAGCGCGGGATGCTGTCGCCCCTGCTCACGAGCGCGTGCACCTATCACAAGCCGCTCACCTTCGGCGAGCCGTTTTGTGTGCACCTCGCGCTGACGCAGTACAACGGGCTGCGCATGACGCTGGCCTACCGCGTCGAACGCACGACGGACGGCGCGCTTTGCGCCACCGGCGAAACCGCGCACTGCTTTGTGCAGGCGCAAACCTTCCGTCCGCTGCGGCTGCAGCGCGCCTTTCCCGCGGCGCATGAAGCGCTGCTCGCCGCCGCAGAAAAGGAGGCGCACGCATGACCAAAACCATGACCGAGGGCGGCCCTGCCCGCCTGATTTTGCTGTTTGCCCTGCCGCTGCTCGGCGGCAACCTCTTTCAGCAGCTCTATAACATGATGGATACCCTCATCGTCGGGCGCACGCTCGGCGTGCAGGCGCTCGCCGCGGTCGGCTGCACCGGCAGCATCATGTTCCTGTTCCTCGGCTTCGTGCAGGGGCTGTCGACCGGCATGTCCATCGTCACCGCGCGCGCGTTCGGCGCGGATGATTTTGACGGCGTGCGCCGCTCCTTCGCCGCGATTATCGTGCTCGGCGCAGGCATCGCGGTCGTGCTCACCGCGCTGTCCGTGCCGCTCGCAAAGCCCATCCTGCGCGCGATGAACACCCCGTCGAGCATCATCGACAACGCTTATCGCTATATCGTGATCATTTACGCGGGTCTGTTCGCCGCGATGGTGTTCAATGTGCTGTCCAACGTGCTGCGCGCGCTGGGGGACAGCCGCACACCGCTGCTGTTCCTCGTCATTGCAAGCGTGCTCAATATCGTGCTCGACCTCGCGCTCATCCTCGGCACCCCGATGGGTGTCGCAGGCGCGGCGGTCGCAACCGTGCTGTCGCAGACCGTGTCCGGCGTGCTGTGCATCGTCTATATCGCGCGCAAATTCCCGATTTTACATGTGCGCCGCGCGGATTTTACGCTCCGCAGGGGCGAGCTGTGGCAGCATGCGCGCATCGGCCTGCCGATGGGGTTTCAGGCGTCCATCATCGGCTTTGGCGTCATCATTTTGCAAATCGTGCTCAACGGTCAGGGCGAAACCAGCGTCGCGGCCTATACCGCCGCGCAGAAGATCGAGCAGATCATCGTCGCGCCGCTCTCGTCGTTCGGCATGACCATGGCGACCTACACCGCGCAAAACTACGGCGCAGGAAAGCTGCCGCGCATCCGTCAGGGCGTGCGCCGCTGCGCCGCGCTGTCGCTCGGCTATACCGCGGTCATCATGTGCATCGCAACCTTCGCGGGCGCGGCGCTCGTCCGGCTGTTCGTGCAGGATGCGCCCGTGGTTGTGGACATGGCGCGGCAGTATCTGCGCATCACCTGCCTGTTTTATCCGATTTTGTCCATGCTGTTCATCCTGCGCTACACGCTGCAGGGGCTGGGGCAGGGCATCGTGCCCACCATCGCAGGCATCATGGAGCTGACGATGCGCGCGCTCGGCTGCATCGCGCTCGCGCCGCGGTTCGGGTTTGCAGGCATTTGCGTGGCATACGCGCTCGCGTGGCCCGGCTCGGCGACACCGCTCGTCATTTCCTACATCGCCACCATGCGCCGTCTGCTGCCGCGGCAGCGTGCATAAGAAAAAGCTGTCGACCGAGGTCGACAGCTTTTTTTGTGCGCGGAAGGATGAAATTAGAACGCGTCTGACGGGGCTTCGTCCGTGTCGGCTTCGTCCATGTCGGCATCGTCCATGTCGGCATCCAGCCGGAAGCGGCCGACGAGCGTATCCAGAACGTGCGCCTGAGAGGACAGCTCCTCGCTGGCGGCGGCGCTTTCCTCACTGGTGGCGGAGTTAATCTGCACAACAGAGGAAATCTGCTCTACGCCGATGGTAATCTGCGAAATGCTGTGCGACTGCTCCTCGGACGCGACCGAAATCTCGTTGACGGTGGACACAACGTCGCCGACCTTGCCCGCAAGATCCTCGAAGGCGCCGCTCGTCTTGCTCGCGATGGTTTCGCCGCGCGAGACCGCGGAAATGGAGCTTTCGATGAGGTGCGTAATTTCGAGTGCGGCATCCGCAGACTTTTGCGCAAGGTTGCGCACCTCGTCCGCGACAACGGCAAAGCCCTTGCCCGCCGTGCCCGCTCTTGCGGCCTCGACCGCGGCATTAAGCGCCAGAATGTTCGTTTGGAATGCAATATCGTCGATGACCTTGATGACCTTGCTGATGTTTTCCGAGGTTTCGGAAATTTCCTGCATCGAGCCCAGCATGCGCTGCATATCGGACATCGTCGCCTGCGCGACCTCTCCCGATACCGTTGCAAGGTCGTTTGCCTTCTTGGCGTTCTGCGAGTTGACCTTTACCTGCTGCGAAATATCCATCAGGGTGGCGGACAGCTCCTGCACGCTGCTCGCCTGCTCGGTTGCGCCCTGCGCGAGCGCCTGCGCGCCGCTTGAAACCTGCGCTGCGCGCATGTTAATCTGCGAGGCCGAGTCCTTGATGTCGCTCATCGCGGTGTTGAGGGACAGCTTGATGCCGTCGAGCGAGGTTTTCAGGTGAACGAACGCGCCCTTAAAGTCCGCGGTCGGGCTCACGCTGAAGTTGCCCTGCGAAAATTCGTGCAGCACGTTGTGAATGTCATGGATATAGGACTGCAGCGTCGCGACCGTGCTTGCAACGCTTGCGGTCATGGTGCCGAGCTCGTCGCGCGACTGGATGACTGTAACCGGCGTTTCCAGATCGCCCTGCGACAGCAGAAGCATGCGCTGGGTGACATTTTTAAGCGGCTTTGTCAGACGGTCGGAGAAGATCACCATTGCGACCATCGCCAGCACGAAGATAATCACGGAGGACAGCAGCAGCGCAAGAGCCGTGTATTTGATCGACGCGGTCATCTCGCCCATGGGCGCGACGACACCGTAGACCCAGCCACCCGAGCCGTCGACCGGGCCGTAGGCGCAAATGCGCTTGTTGCCCTGATAGACGTATTCATCCACACCGACGTTGCCTTGTGCCATGATGGCGTGCACACGCGCGGCACTGTCAAACGCAGAGTCCGTCTTGGCAAGGTCGAGGGTGCTGATTTGCTCGCTGACAAGGGACGGATCGGCGTCTGCGATCGCCATGCTGTTGCTGTCCAGCATGAAGATATTGCCGGTCTGTCCGATGACAACGCCGCGAACCATGTCGCTGAAATGCTGGCCGTCCAGACGCAGCAGCAGAATGCCGTTATACCCCGTCGTGCTGGGGATCTTTGCGGCAAGGTTGAAAATCACCGCACCGCTGTCCAGCTTTTGCGTGGAGGAAATCACGGTTTCACCGGCCATTGCGCGCTGATAGTAATCCTGCTTGGAAAAATCTTCTTTCTTTAGTGCGGGGTCTTCGCTGGTTACGGTGCCGTCCGCACGGACGATGGCGACGGAGAGCGCGTCGGCATAGCGCTGCTGGACTTCGCCGAGGAAGGTGTATTCCTGCCCGGTTTTCATTTCCTCACAGCTTTCGGCCAGCGTATCGGCCTGCTGCTTGAGCAGGGCAATTTCAGTGGAAAACGTGCCGTTGACGATGGATCCCATCGTGGTCATGTCGCTGATGACATTTTGCTTGATGCCTTGATAGCTCGACAGAATGCCCGTCAGCGCGGCCGTGAGCGACATCACAAGAAAAATCGCCGCCACGACCGAAATCAATTTTGTGCGGATTGATTTCATAAAAAAACTCCTTTTTATTTTGTGACACAAAGATGGTGTCGCTGTGCCGTGCAGATTGCAATCCCCCACATAGCTCTGAATTGGAAAGAACAGGGCATCACGGCACAACTCATATTAATCATATCGACATAAACGCATAAAACTAAAGCGCTTTTGATAAAAAAACGAAGAAAATAAGCAAAAAAGAATGATTTAGGCAAATAGAACCAAAAAAACGCCCCCAACTGGGGCGCAGTTTTGGTTCGTTTGCGGACTTTAAAGGCCGCGGGCCAGAATTTCCGCGCGCCGCGCGAGCAGATCATCATGCAGCAGCGCGTCGATGATTGCGTCCTCGCCGAGCCGATCGACCATTGCGGCAAGACGCTCGCCCTTGCGGCCGCGCTCGCGGAAGAGCAGCAGCGTTTTTTCGATCATGTCGAGCGTCTCCTCCTCGGTGAACAGCCCGGGCAGCGCGGTGCCAAAGCGCACCAAACGCCCCCAGCGTCCGCCGACAAACAGCTTGTAGCGCACCGTGTCGGGCGATACCGCGCCGAACGGACACTTGCCCACGCAGTAGCCGCAGTTGTTGCAAATGGTGTCGTCGCGCACCATCTTGCCGTCTGTGAGTGCGCACGCCTGCATGCGGCACACCTTTTCGATCTGACAGACCGCGCAGCCGCGGCATTTTTCCGCATCAAACAGCGGAGGGCGCTGCCCCATGATGCCGAAATCATTGAGATTCGGCTTGACGCAGTTGTTCGGGCAGCCGCCGACCGCAATCTTGAATTTGTGCGGCAGGCGCACGTCGCCCATGCCGGCATAGAACCGATCGTGAATTTTGCGCGCGAGCGCCTGCGTATCGTAAAAGCCAAACGTACACACCGTGCCCTTGCACGCGACGACCGGACGCACCTTGGCGCCCGTGCCGCCCGCGGTCAGGCCGCAGGCGGCAAGCCCCTCGCGCACCGCGCCGATGTTCTCATAGCGGATGCCGGGGATCTCCACGGTCATGCGCGCGGTGAACGCGCAATGCCCTGCACCGTACTGTGCGGCGAGCGCGGACACGCACGCAAGCTCGTGCGCGGACAGCGTGCCGTTGCGCGTAATCACGCGGCAGGAGAAGGTTTCGCCGTTATTATTGAGCAAAAACCCCTCCAGCTTGACGCGCTGTACGTCTTCCTTTGTGAAACCCATGATAAAATTGCACTTCCTCTGATTTTTTAAAGTATAAGCGGTCACGCCACGGTGACCGTAACAGCCGTGCTGCCGAGCGCGCGGCCGCTTCCGTCATAGAGCGTGAACGTAACGGTGGTCTGTCCGGCGGACAGGCCGGTGATAATGACAGGCAGCGTGCTGCCGTCCGTCGGCCCATCGGCCCATCGGACGCGCGCTACCCTGCGGCTGGAGATCGTATAGTCGACGGACTGCGCCGCCGCAAAGGTCTGCGTGAGCGTCACCGTCGCCGCGCCGCCGACCCGAAGCGAAAGCGATGCAGGAGACGCGGACAGCGTGCCGTCCGACGCGGTCTGCGCCGCCGCAAGGCTTGCAAGCGAGACCGTGCTCGTCTGCGACAGATTGTCCAGCTTGGTGATGGGCACCGCCATGTTGAGGCTTTGCCCGTCCTCGATCGTGCCCGCGGTCACGCCGATGACCGTGCCCGCGGCGGTGATAAGCGCGCCGCCGCTGCTGCCGGACGAGATGGCGGCGGTCGTCTGAATATAGTCCGCGCCGCCGATGGTGCGGCTGACGTTGGAGATAATCCCCTGCGAAATCGTGTTGGACAGACCGAGCGGACTGCCGATCGCGTAGACCGTCGCGCCGCCGACCACCTGCGCGCCCGTGCCGCGCACAAGATAGGGCACCTGCGTTGCGTCCACCTGCAGCAGCGCAAGATCGGCCGTTCCGTCGTAATCATAGACACCGGTCACGTCATAGGTAGTCGCGCCATCGGCCAGTGTGATTTTGGCATAGGAGGCACCCTCGATGACGTGGTAATTCGTGACCGCCTTGCCATCGGCGGAGAGGAAGAAGCCGCTGCCCGAGGCAATCGCGCGGCGGTTTGCGTCATATAGCTCGATATAGAACACGGCGGGGGAGAAGCGCGCATAGACCTGCTCCGCGGTCAGCTCATCCGAGGAGGATACGGCCGCGGTGTCCGTCAGGGACAGTCCGGCCTTGGCGGCCGCGTCGCGCGTCACAGTGCCGTCCTCTATCAGCCGATCCAGCAGGGCGGAGCCGGATTTGGGGGTCGCGCTGAGCGCCGCGAAGGAAATGCGCGCGAGATCGCCGCGCACAAATGCCGCATCCGCGGAGACCTCGCTGTCCAGCAGGCCGATCGCGCCTGCGCGCACCTGCGCGCTCGACCAGCTAAAATCGCCGCCTCGTAGGGGGTGCGTGTCTGCGCGGCGAAGGCCGAAGGCAGCGTGCCGAGCAGCAGTGTCAGCGCGAGCAATGCGCTCAAAAAGCGTTGTTTCATGTCACTTCATCCTTTCCGTAGCATCACCGGATATCTTCAGGATAACAGAAGCGCCGAACAGCGTCAAGCGCATGAAAGAGGACAAACGGGGTAGATTATGTGACCCTTTTATGAACGTTTATCCGTCATACCCGGCACAATGCCGCGCTCGGTCATGCGCCGCGCCAGATAGACCACCGGCGTGTCCGCAAGGCTCGTGATGACGAAGAAAATATAGCTCGCCACGATGATGGAAAGCAGGGTGTGATACTCATAAACGCCGAAAAACGCGGCAAAGGTGAATAAAACCGTGTTGAGCAGCTGGGAAATGAGGGTGGAGCCGTTGTTGCGCAGCCACAGGAACCGGTGCGCGTCGCCAAATCGCCGGGTTGTGAACTCCCACCACTTGTGGTATGCCCACACATCAAACATTTGCACGATGGCATAGACGAGCAGAGACGCGATCATGAGGCGCGGCGTGTTGGAAAAAATCGCGCGGATCGCGGGCTGGGCAAAGTCGTTTGTGCTCGGCAGGTACAGCAGCCAGCTCTGGGATATGATTAAAAAGAGCACGCTCGTCGCAATGCCAATGCCGACCGCGCGGTTCGCCGTTTTTTTGCCTGCCACCTCGCTGAGGATGTCGGTCACGACAAAGGCGCATGCAAACAGGATGTTGCCCAGCGTCATTTCCATGCCGAAGGCGTTGACGAGGATGAGCACCTCAATGTTTGCGGCGATGGTCGCAAGCACGGTGAAGCACATCAGACCGGTGATGCCGAACAGGCGATACCAGACTAAAATCGAGCCATACAGCGCAAAGAGGGACAGAACAAGCAGGATTTCGTTACGCATGCGCCGACCCTCCCACACCGAAGTCGGTGTTGTGCAGGAGCAGGTCGACGCGTGCTTCGTGCGCCCAGCGCGGCGCGACCTCGCGCACGAAGCACGCGCAAACCGCGACATCGGGCTGCAGCGGCGCGGTGTTGGGCGTCATCAGGTTGACGCACACGCGGTCAAAGTGCGCAAGCCCGATTTCGATGTCGCGCGTCATGCTCTGCGCGGTCTGCCCCTGCAGCCCGGCGATGAGGCAGCACTCGTCAAAGAGCGCCGCAATCCGCGCGGGGTCGCGCTCGTCGATGCCCTTGACGAGCACGCGCTCCCGATACTCCGCGTCGAAGGATTCCACGCCGATTTTGATGCGCACGGTCACGCCGCGCGCGGCAAAACGCGACCGCAGCGCGCAAATGGCATCGCGGTCGCGCCAGTGACACTCAAAATGCAGGGTGCTGATGTGCTTGTCCACGCAGATACGCTCGATTTCGTCCATCGTGTCCGCGTCCAAATCGGAGAACGAGCCTGAATTTATGACCTCGAGCCTGCCGAACTGTCCGGTGACCTGCGCCAGCACCGCGCGGTTGAGCGCGGCATTTTCCGTGGTATCGCGCGAAAAATCCAGATGGTAATCGCAAAAGCGGCAGCGCCGCCAGCGGCAGCCCGTGCCGCGCAGCAGCACAATCTCGCGCGGGTTTTTCTCGGCGATGACCGAGTAACGAATCAAATCGTCCATAGTTCCTCCCAAAAGGTGCCGAAACCGCCTGTATGCAGCCAAAAAAGGTGCGACGCTTTGCGAAAAAAGCGCGCACCATCCAGTCCATGACCTCCGCGAAAGCGGCGCATGGATGTCCTAGTTTTGTTTAGAGACAGGATGGTTTCGAACTGTCTGTTATAAAGTTTACAAATGAGTATAGCGAAATCCAGCGAAAAAGTCAAGTCCGGCGCACAAAAAACGCGTTTGTGCGCCGGAAATCAAACTAGTTCGCGGAAAAACGGAACACCGTCGTGTGGTGATAGACTTCGCCTGCGCGCAGCACGGGCTGGGGGAAGTCCGCGTGGTGGATGGCATCGGGATAGAACTGCGTTTCCAGGCAAAAGCCCGTGCGGTTGCCGTAAATTGTGCCGTCCTTGCCGATTGGGCAGCCCTCGAGGAAGTTGCCCGTGTAAAACTGCACACCGGGCAGGGTGGTCTGCACCGCAAGCGTGATGCCGGTCTCGTCCGCATGGGCTTGCGCCGCGTCGCGCAGCGTGCCGTCCGCGCCGTCGACTGCCCAGTTGTGGTCATAGCCGCCGCCAAAGCGGAGCTGCTCAAAGTCCGAATCGATGCCGCGGCCGATCGGTGTGGGCACGCGCAGATCCATGGGCGTGCCCTCGACGGGGGCAAGCGCGCCTGTCGGGATGGACTGCGCGTCGGCAGGGGTGAAGTGCGTCGCCGCCAGACGCACGGACTGCGGCAGCACCGCGCCGCTCGCATGCCCCGCGAGATTCCAGTAGACGTGGTTTGTCAGGTTGCACAGTGTGTCCGCGCTGCTCGCCGCGCGGTAGTCCAGGGTCAGCGCGCCGTCCGCAAGCGTATAGGATACGGTCACATCGAGCGCGCCCGGATAGCCCTCGTCGCCGTCGGGGCTGTGCAGCGTCAGGGTCAGCCCGTCCGCGAGGGGGACGGCGTGCCACAGCCGCTTGTCAAAGCCGTTTCCGCCGTGCAGGTGGTTGGCGCCGTTATTCGCAAGCAGCGCATAGTCCTGTCCGCCGAGCGAAAAGGAAGCGTGCGCGATGCGGTTTGCGCAGCGGCCGATGAGCGCGCCCATGTATTTGTCCTGCGCTTCGTATGCGGCGACCGTATCATAGCCGAGCGCGATGTCAACCGGCTTGCCGCCGCGGTCCGGCACAACGCACGACTGGATCGCGCCGCCGAGGTCGAGTATGCTGACGGAAATCGCGCCGTCCGTCAGAAGATACCGGGTGACCGGTGCGCCGTTCGCGGTCGCACCAAAGGGAAAAGCCTGCAAGGTAGCCATATCCATCCTCCTTCAATTCTGCGTCGATTCAATGCGTCCATCATAGCACAACCCGCGCGGAAAGAAAAGCGCAGCATCTGCGTATCCTCCAAATAAGAAAATGAAAAGTCGTGCAAAAATGCAAAAGAATTTGGCGAATGTCGCTTGATAACGCGCGTAAATACGGTATACTATAGTTAGAAAATATCTTTTATAAAAGTGTGGTGATTTCCCGTGTCAGACAAATTATCCACGGTCGAGCTGCGGCGGCGCAACCGCAATCTGGTGTTCCGCCACTTCTATCAGGCGCAAGAGCCGCAGACCAAGCAATCCATCGCGGCGGCGCTCTCGCTCAGCCTGCCGACCGTCACGCAAAACCTGCGCGAGCTGCTCGACGCGAACGTGATCGAATACGTCGGTATGAACGATTCCACGGGCGGCCGGCGCGCCCGCGCGATGGCGCTTGCCGCGCATGCGCGGTTTGCGCTCGGGGTCGAGCTGTCGCTCAAGCACATCCGAATCATCGCCATCAACCTGCGCGCGGAGGAGATCGCGTACAAGCGCCTTGCGTGCGCGTTCAGCAACGACACCGCGTATCGGGACGAGCTGTCCCGCGCGATCGAGGCGTTTCTGGACGAATTTGCGCTCGACCGCGCGCGTATGCTCGGCGTCGGGCTGACGCTGCCCGGCATCATTGACGAGGAGCGCGGCATCATCGAGGTGGCGCCCGTGCTGCGCATCCGCAAGATGAGCCTGTCCATGCTGACCGAGCGCATCGCGTATCCGGTCCATGTCGAAAACGACGCGTCCGCGGGCGGCTATGCCGAGTGGTGGAACCGCAGCGGACTGGACAGCATGGCATACCTGTTTCTGGGCAAGGGCGTGGGCGGCGCGCTGCTCGTGGACGGCAAGCCCTATCCGGGTGTGCACCACCGCAGCGCGGAATTTGGGCACATGTGCATCGTGCCGGACGGCGAACAGTGCAGCTGCGGACAGCGCGGCTGTCTGGAGGCCTACTGCTCGGTCGCGCGGCTGACCGACGATCTCGGCATCCAGATTGAGGACTTTTTCGCCGCGCTGGAGGGCGGAAACGAGGACTATTTTGCACGCTGGCAGCGCTACCTCGATTATCTGGCCACCGGCATCAACACCATCCATATGATTATGGACTGCGATGTCGTGCTCGGCGGCATGGTCACGCCGTTCATGCAAAAATACCTGCCCGATCTGCGCGCGCGGCTGCGTGCGCGCAACAGCTTCGGCGAGGACGGACAGTATTTGCATCTGGGCAAGTGCCTGCCCAAGGCGAACTGCATCGGCGTTGCGCTGCACTTTATCGACCGCTTTGTCGACCGGCTTTGACCGCACAGATCCCCTTTCCGCGCCCTGTTTAGATGGGGCGCGGATTTTTTTGCACTTTGATCGGCGCAAACCGATACACTGTAAAAACTGACAAAAACAAAGAAAGCACTTTGGGGAAAACCCCAAAACTTGGCGATATGACGAAAACACCTTGACTTTTGCGCAGGGCAATCGTATGATATGTTCACAACTTGCATAAACGATATTTACAAAAGAAATTAACAAATATCGTTTTGAAGGGAACAAGAGAAAAAAGGCGACAACAATTTGAAGGAGCGTGTGTGAAAATGAAAAAGCGTTTTCTGGCAATGTTACTCGCAGGTGCGATGATGATGGGCATGACCGCGTGCGGCGGCGGAGATGCGGGCGCGCAAACCCCCGACAGCGGCGCGGCATCGGGCGCGTCGGGCGGCAAGGTCGGTGTTTCCATGCCGACGCAGTCGCTGCAGCGCTGGAACCAGGACGGCACGAACATGAAAAAGCAGCTGGAGGCCGCGGGCTATCAGGTCGATCTGCAGTATGCGGGCGACAACGACATTCCGACGCAGGTTTCCCAGATTGAAAACATGATCGCGGGCGGATGTGAGACGCTGGTCGTCGCGGCGATCGACGGCTCCGCGCTGACCGAGGCGCTCAAGGGCGCAAAGGAGAAGGGCATTCCGGTCGTCTCCTATGACCGCCTCATCATGAACTCGGACGCGGTTTCCTACTATGCAACGTTCGACAACAACAAGGTCGGCACGATGCAGGGCGAATACATCCGCGACGCGCTGGCGCTCGACTCCGCGCAGGGCCCGTTCAATATCGAGCTCGTCACGGGCGCGCCGGACGATAACAACGTCAACTTCTTCTTCGGCGGCGCCATGAACGTGCTCAAGCCGTACATGGACAAGGGCACGCTCGTCGTACCGTCCGGCCAGACCGAAAAGGCGCAGTGCGCAACCGCGAACTGGTCGACAGAGGAAGCCCAGAAGCGCTTTGAAAACATCATTTCCTCGGTAGGCTACGGCCCGGAGGGCAAGAAGCTCGACGCCGTGCTGTGCTCGAACGACTCGACCGCGTACGGTGTGCAAAACGCGCTGCTCGCAGCGGGCTACACCGCGGACAATATGCCGGTCATCACAGGACAGGACTGTGACAAGCCGAACGTCAAGAACATCGTCGCGGGCTATCAGTCCATGTCGATCTTCAAGGACACCCGCACACTGGCGGAAAAGGTCGTCGGCATGGTCGACGCGATCATGAAGGGCGGCGAGCCGGAAGTGAATGACACAAACACCTATAATAACGGCACCGGTGTCATTGCGTCCTACCTGTGCGATCCGGTCTTTGCGGATAAGTCGAACTACAAGGAGATTCTGATTGACAGCGGCTACTACGCCGAGGGCGACCTCGCGTAAGCACCGCGCACATCCTAACGCTACGGAAGACGGGGCGGCCAATGAGGAAGGTCCCTTGTTGGCTGCCCCTTTTTCGGGCAAAAGAAAGGAAGGAACCGCTTTGGCAAAGAACATTCTGGAGATGCGCGGCATCACCAAGCTGTTTCCGGGCGTCAAGGCGCTCGATAACGTCAATCTGCAGGTCGAGCAGGGCGAGGTGCACGCGCTCGTCGGTGAAAACGGCGCGGGCAAGTCCACGCTTATGAACGTGCTCAGCGGCATCTACCCCCATGGCTCCTACGAGGGCGATATTGTGTATGAGGGCGAAACCTGCGCGTTTAAGACCATCCGCGACAGCGAAAGCCGCGGCATCGTCATCATCCATCAGGAGCTGGCGCTCGTGCCCTATCTGTCCATCGGGGAAAACATGTTTCTCGGAAACGAGCGCGGCGCACGCGCCCGCATCGACTGGGATGAAACATATGACAAGGCGGATGCGCTGCTCCGAAAGGTCGGTCTCAAGGAAAGCGCACACACACTCATCAAGGACATCGGCGTGGGCAAGCAGCAGCTTGTCGAGATCGCCAAGGCGCTTGCGAAGAACGTCAAGCTGCTCATCCTCGATGAGCCGACCGCGTCCCTCAACGAATCCGACAGCCGCGCGCTGCTCGAATTGCTGCTTGCGTTCAAGGAGCAGGGCATGACGAGCATCATCATCTCGCACAAGCTCGGCGAAATCTCCTATGTGGCGGACAAGATCACGGTCATCCGCGACGGCTCGACGATTGAAACGCTGGTCAAGGGTGTGGATGACTTTTCGGAGGAGCGCATCATCAAGGGCATGGTCGGGCGCGACCTGTCCGACCGCTTTCCGCCGCGCGAAAGCGTCCTCGGGGACACCGCGATGGAGGTATCGGACTGGACGGTCTATCATCCGGTCTATCAGGACAAAAAAGTGGTGAATAACGTCAGCTTCCACGTCAAACGCGGCGAAGTCGTCGGCATTTCCGGCCTGATGGGCGCGGGGCGCACCGAGCTTGCGATGAGCATCTTCGGGCGCAGCTACGGCTCGCATATTTCGGGCACGTTAAAGCTCGGCGGCAAGGAGGTCAAGCTCAAAAGCGTCAAGGAGGCGATTGACGCACGCCTGGCCTACGTCACCGAGGACCGCAAGGGCAACGGGCTGATTTTGACAAATCCCATCCGCACGAACACGACGCTTGCAAAGCTCGACAAGGTTTCCGTGCACGGCGTGCTGGACATGGAAAAGGAAACGCAGGTCGCGGAGGAATACCGCCGCGCGCTGCACACCAAATGTCCGAGCGTGGAGCAGAACGTCGGCAATCTGTCGGGCGGCAACCAGCAAAAGGTGCTGCTTGCCAAGTGGATGTTTGCCGATCCCGACGTGCTCATCCTGGATGAGCCGACCCGCGGCATCGACGTGGGCGCGAAATACGAGATTTACTGCATCATAAACGAGCTCGTCGCGCAGGGCAAGTCGGTCATCATGATTTCGAGTGAGCTGCCCGAAATCCTCGGCATGTCCGACCGCGTGTATGTGATGAATGAAGGCAGCATGGTCGCGGAGTTCCCGATCGCGCAGGCGACGAGCGAGGCGATTATGGCGAGCATCCTGAAAACCAAGAAAGACTGAGAGAGGAGCACCTCCCAATGAGCAAGCTGAAAAAAACGCTGGGACAGAACACCATGCTGGTCGCGCTGGTGGTGGTCATGGTACTGTTCCAGATTCTGATTACGGCGGGCGGCAAGGGTTCACTGTTTGCCCCGACGAATATTTCCAACCTCATCATGCAAAACAGCTACGTCGTGATTCTCGCGACCGGCATGCTGCTGTGCATCCTGACGGGCGGCAACATCGACCTGTCGGTCGGCTCGATTGTCGCGCTGATCGGCGCAATCGCGGGTGTGTTCATCGTCAACTGGCACATGAACATCTATCTGGCGATGGTGCTGTGTCTGGTGATCGGCCTTGCGGTCGGCGTATCGCAGGCGTTCTGGATTGCGTACATGGGCATTCCGCCCTTTATCGTCACGCTGTGCGGCATGCTGATCTGGCGCGGACTCGCCACCATCATTCTCGACGGCACGACGATTTCGCCGTTCCCTGCGGAATATCTCCGGTATTTCACCTCCTATCTGCCGGGCAGCAGCGACAAGGGCACCATCCTTACGGTCACGCTTGCAATCGGCGCCGTGTGCTGCGCGCTCTTCATCGGCACGACGCTGCTCGGATGTGCGCGCAAAAAGCGCAAGGGCTATGACGCAGGCAATCTCGGTCTGATCATCGCGCGGCTTGCCATTATCAGCGCCGTCATCATGGTCATCGCCTATCAGCTCGGACGGAACAAGGGCGTGCCGGTCGTGCTCGTGCTGCTCGCGGTCATCGTGCTCGCGTACCAGTACTTTACAACGCGCACCGTGCCCGGCCGTCACATTTATGCCCTCGGCGGCAACGCCAAGGCGACGCAGCTGTCCGGCATCAACACAAAGCGCGTCATGTTCGGCGTGTATGTCAATATGGCGGCGCTGAGCGCGGTTGCCGCGCTTGTGTGCGTCGGCCGCTTCAACTCCGCAGCGCCCTCTGCCGGCACGAGCTATGAAATGGACGCCATCGGCGCGTGCTTCATCGGCGGCGCGTCCGCATACGGCGGTGTGGGCACGGTCGTGGGCGCGGTCATCGGCGCAATCTTCATGGGTGTGCTCAACAACGGCATGTCGATCCTCGGCATCGACGCGAACTGGCAGAAGGTCGTCAAGGGACTGGTGCTGCTCGGCGCGGTCGTGGTCGACGTGGTGAGCAAGAAGCAGGCAAAGGCGGCGTAACGCGGAAAAGGGGAAAAGGCAATGAATTACTTATTGGGGCTGGATGTCGGCACCTCGGGCACCAAAACCGCACTGTTTGATACGTCCGGCGGACTGATTGCCAGCCGCACGCTGGAGTATCCGATGTCCCAGCCGCAAAACGGCTGGGCGGAGCAGGACCCGCGCGACTGGTGGCGCGCCGCATCCGAGGGCATCCGCGCGGTGCTCGCGGACAGCGGCATCGATCCGCAGGAGATCCGCGGCATCGGGCTTTCCGGGCAGATGCACTCGCTCGTGATGCTGGACGCGCACGACGAGCCGCTGCGCCCTGCCATCCTGTGGTGCGACGGACGCACCGCCGCGGAGTGCGAGGACATCTATGGCGCGGTCGGGCGCGCGCGTTATCTGGAAATCACCGCAAACCCTGCACTGACCGGCTTTACGGCAGGCAAAATCCTGTGGGTGCGCAAGCATCAGCCCGAAATTTACGAAAAATGCAGGCACATTCTGCTTGCAAAGGACTATATCCGGCTCAAGCTGACCGGCGAGTATGCCACCGAGGTGTCGGACGCTTCCGGCATGGGGCTGCTCGACGTGCCGCGCCGGCAGTGGTCGGACGAGATGCTGACAAAGCTCGGCATCGACAAGGCGCTGCTCGCGCGCGTGTACGAAAGCCCGGAAATCACGGGCACGGTGACGCGGCAGGCGGCGGAGCTGACCGGACTTGCCGCAGGCACCCCGGTCGTCGGCGGCGCAGGCGACAATGCGGCGGCCGCGGTCGGCACGGGCGTGGTCGTGGACGGACGCGCATTCGCGACGATCGGCACCTCGGGCGTGGTGTTTGCGCACACGGACGAGCTTGCGATCGATCCGCAGGGACGCGTACACACCTTTTGCTGCGCGGTTCCCGGCGCGTGGCATGTGATGGGTGTGACGCTCGCGGCAGGCGCGTCGCTCCAGTGGTTCCGCAACAACCTGTGTCCCGACATCGTGGAGGACGCGCGCGTGCGCGGAGTCGATCCCTATGTGCTCATGACCGAGCAGGCGGCGCGCGCGCCGATCGGTGCAAACCGGCTGCTCTTCACGCCCTACCTGATGGGCGAGCGCACCCCCCACCTGGACCCCGATTGCCGCGGCGCCTTCACCGGCCTGTCTGCGATGCACACGCGCGCAGACCTCATCCGCGCGGTCATGGAGGGTGTGACCTACAGCCTGCGCGACTGCATGGAAACGCTGCGCGGCATGGGTGTGACGAGCCGTGAGCTGATTGCGTGCGGCGGCGGCGGCACCTCCGCGCTGTGGCGCAGCATGCTCGCGGACGCGCTGCACTGCCCGGTGACAACGACGGCAGGCAGGGAAGGACCGGCGCTCGGCGCCGCGCTGCTTGCCGGTGTGGGCGCAGGTGTCTATGAAAGCGTGCCTGCCGCGTGTGACGCGGTCGTGCACACCGGCGCGCCGCAGCTGCCGGATGCGCAGGCGGGCGCGGGGTATGACGCGTTTTACGATGTGTACCGCACGATCTATCCCGCGCTGCGCGCAAGCTATGCCGCGCTCGCAAAGCTGTAAGGAGGCAAACGATGAAGCTGCAAAGCGTTTTTGACGAGGCATTCCGCCCCTATGGGCGCGTGCTTGAGGGCGACTGGTCCGCGCTGCTGGATGTGCTGCGCGACACAACGGAAAAACCGTGCGATCACGTCGTTTATGAGCCGTCCCATGCGCCGCTTGAGCAAACCCCTGCGTTTGCCGCGCTGCGCGACCGGATCTACGGCGGTATGCCCATCCAAATCGGCTACTGCAACGGCACGAACACCGCGCTCGGCTGTGTCGAGTACCACCGCGACAGCGAGGTAAACATCGCCGCGGATGACATGGTGTTCCTTGTCGCGCAGCAGCAGGAAATTGAACATCACACGCTCGATACCGCATGTGTGCGCGCGTTTTCCGCGCCGGCAGGCACCGCGGTCGAGCTGTACGCGACCACGCTGCACTATGCCCCGTGCGATGGGCATCGGGGCGCGGGCTTCCGCGTCGCGATTGTGCTGCCGCGCGGCACGAATACCGAACGGCCGGCGTTTGACGCGCAAAGCGCGGAGGATCGTCTGCTGTGGGCGCGCAACAAATGGCTCATCGCGCATGCGGACACGGCGGAGGCGGCGCAGGGCGCGTTCGTCGGCCTGATCGGCGCAAACCCCGATATTGCGAACATACTGGATTGACAGGAGGAATTTATCATGATGCACAATATACCGGATATTAAAATGGGCATTATTTCGGTCAGCCGCGGCTGCTTCCCGATTGCCCTGAGCGAAAAGCGCCGCGCGAACGTCGTGAAGGCGTACGGAGACGGGCTGTATGAGTGCCCGATCTGCGTGGAAACCGAGCTGGACGCGCGCCGCGCGGTCGATGACGTGCTGGCGCAGGGCATCGACGCGCTTGTCGTGTTCCTCGGCAACTTTGGACCGGAAACCCCGGAAACGATGATTGCGGACTGGTTTACAGGCCCCATCATGTACACCTCCGCGGCGGAGGGCGACGGCGACCTGCACGACGGGCGCGGCGACGCGTACTGCGGCATGCTCAACGCGTCGTACAACCTCGGCCTGCGCGGCAGACGCGTGTACATTCCGGACTATCCGTGCGGCACGGCGGACGAGGTCGCGCAGCAGATCCGCGAATTTGTGCCGGTTGCGACCGCACTTGTCGGGCTTGCAGGGCTCAAAATCTTCGCGTTCGGCCCGCGTCCGAATGATTTTCTCGCGTGCAACGCGCCCATCAAGGCGCTTTATGATCTCGGCGTTGCGGTCGAGGAGCATTCCGAGCTGGATCTGCTCGTCGCGTACAACAAGCACAAGGACGATCCGCGCATCCCGGCAAAAATGGCGGAGATGGAGGCGGAGGCGGACAACAGCGACAGCCGGTTCCGCGGCATCCTGCCCCGTCTGGCGCAGTATGAGCTCACGCTCGAGGACTGGATGGCGGAGCACCTCGGCACGTCGCGGTACGCGGCGTTTGCCAATAAGTGCTGGCCCGCCTTCCAGACCGAGTTCGGCTTTGTGCCGTGCTATGTCAACGCGCGCCTGACCGGACGCGGCATTCCGGTGTCGTGCGAGGTGGATATTTACGGCGCGCTGAGCGAGTATATCGGCACCTGCGTATCGGGTGCGGCGGTCACGCTGCTCGACATCAACAACTCCGTGCCCGCGTCCATGTACGAGGAGTCGATCGCGGGCAAAATCCCGTATCGCCACCGTGAGACGTTCATGGGCTTCCACTGCGGCAACACCTGCCCCTCGCTGCTGCGCAATCCGCACATGGGCTATCAGCTCATTATGAAGCGCGACCTCGAGCCCGATCTCGCCGAGCCGGACATCACACGCGGCACGATGGAGGGCGACATCAAGGCGGGCGATATCACGTTCTTCCGCCTGCAATCGGCGGCGGACACGACCCTGCGCGCCTATGTGGCACAGGGCGAGGTGCTCGATGTGCCCACGCAGTCCTTCGGCTCGATCGGCATTTTCGCCATCCCCGAAATGGATCGCTTCTATCGCCATGTGCTCATTGAAAAGCGCTATCCGCACCACGGCGCAGTGGCGTTCGGCCACTTCGGCAAGGCTTTGTTTGAGGTGTTCAAGTACCTCGGCGTGTGCGACATTGCCTATAATCGCCCTGCGGCGCTGCCCTATCCGGGCGAAAATCCCTTTGCCTAAGTCCCACTCCTTCTCTCTATACAATACGCACAAAGCCGCCCTTTTCGGGGGCGGCTTTGCGCGTTTCGGGGGCGGCTTTGCGCAGGGAGCTTTCAGGGCGGCAGGCGCACCGTACGGTCAGATTGGAACTACCACTTGGCATTACAAAGAGCGTCATGCGCACGTTTTAAGGCACAAAATATATCGGAGAAAAAAACGGAAACGCGGGAAAGAACGCTTTTTCGTAGATAAATCTGCCTTGCAGGCGCAAACCCGAGCGGAAACTTGAAGGACATCGCGGAATTGGCATTTTTCCCAAACAAGGCCAAACAGAATTGTAAAAAAGTGAAAAATTATATTTGCCCATTGCAAATCTGAAAAAGTATGTTAAAATTTAAACATACCTAATGGTGCAACCAATTAAAACCGGTTCACCATGCAACCAAAGCCAAACAAAAGCAACCAAAAACGCACCGCAATATGCAGAAAAAACAATGCGTGCAGCGGCGCAGTCCCATCGCGGTCCCCGAAAAGGCGTGCGTCAGCCGGCAAGCGGCTGTTCACGATACAAACGAGTACAGAATCCCCCCCAAAAAAAGACCCGCCTGCCGCCTCACCGGGCGGCAGGGAGCCTCGGGTCGCGGCAAACAGCAAGGCAAACAACAAACGGTAAGGAGTACGGTTATGAATATTCTGGTCTGCATCAAACAGGTGCCGGATACCACCGAGATCAAGATTGATCCCGTGACGAACACCCTGGTGCGCGACGGTGTGCCGAGCATCGTCAATCCCTTTGACGGCTACGCCCTGGAGGCGGCGGCGCGCATCAAGGACAAAAACCCCGACACGAAGATCGTGGTTTTGTCCATGGGTCCCCCGCAGGCGATGGAAGCGCTGCGCGAGTGCCTTGCAATCGCCGCGGATCACGCCTATCTCGTCAGCGACCGCGCCTTCGGCGGTTCGGACACGCTCGCGACGAGCTACATTTTGAGCAAGACGATTGCCAAGGTGGAGGAGCGCGAGGGCAAGTTTGATGCGATCTTCTGCGGCAAGCAGGCGATTGACGGCGACACCGCACAGGTCGGACCGGAAATCGCAGAGCATCTGGATTATCCGCAGGTCACCTATGCACTGGAAGCGAGCGAGGAAGAGGGCGGTCTGCGCATCCTGAAGGAAGCCGAGGACGGCAACCAGATGATCGGCGTCAAGACCCCCTGCCTCATCACCTTCACAAAGCCGAGCTTTGACCCGCGCTTCCCGAACATCAAGCGCAAGCTGGCCGCGCGCAAGGCGGAGATCACCCAGTTCAGCGCCGCGGATCTGGACGGCATCGACCTGACCCAGTGCGGCCTCAAGGGCTCGCCCACCAAGGTCAAGCGCAGCTTTGTGCCGCCGCGCAAGGTCACCGGTGTGACGATTCAGGAAGATTCCGACAAGGAAACCGCACACAAGCTGACCGAGCTGCTCAGTGCAGCGCACATTATTTAAGGGGGGGCGTCAAACAATGGAGGCAAAAACCAAAGACCTGTGGGTCCTGATTGAAACCAAGGAGGACGGCTCCGCGAAGAACGTCGGCATCGAACTGCTGAATCCGGGCCGTATGCTCGCGGAAAAGCAGGGCGGCGCGCTCGTCGCGGCGGTCATCGGATATCATGTTGACGCGGCGGTGCAGGCCGCAAGCGCACACGGCGCGGACAAGGTCATCGTCCTCGACGCGGAGGAATACGGCCAGTACACGACCGACGCATACGTCATCGCGCTGACCGCCATGCTGGAAAAATACGCACCGACGACCATGCTGATCGGCGCGACACCGAACGGCCGCGATCTCGGCCCGCGGCTTTCCTGCCGCCTGCGCACCGGCCTGACCGCGGACTGCACCAGTCTGGACATCGACGAGGAGTCCGGCAACATGGCGTGGACGCGCCCCGCGTTCGGCGGCAACCTCATGGCGACCATCCTGTGCCCGGATCACCGTCCGCAGCTGGGCACCGTGCGCCCGGGCGTGTTCAAAAAGCCTGCGCCGGGCGAAGCCAAGGCGGAAATCATCCGCGAAGACTTCCGTGTGGCACCCGAGCGCATCCGCACGACGCTGCTTGAGGTCATCCGCGAAGCGGCGGAGGAGGTCGTGGATCTCGAGGGCGCGGAGATCATCGTTTCGGGCGGCCGCGGCGTGGGCGGTGCGGAAGGCTTTGAATGCATCCGCGCACTGGCCGAGGCACTCGGCGGCACGGTCGGCGCTTCGCGCGCGGCGGTCGAGGCGGGCTTTATCACGCACTCTCACCAGGTCGGACAGACCGGCAAAACGGTCGGCCCCAAGGTTTACATCGCATGCGGCATCTCGGGCGCGATTCAGCACGTCGCGGGCATGAGCTCGTCCGACTGCATCATCGCAATCAATAAGGACGGCGACGCGCCGATTTTCGGCATCGCGGACTACGCGGTCGTCGGCAACCTGCACGAGATCATTCCGGCGCTGATTACAGAAATCAACAAGCTGAAGGCATAAGGGCCACATCGACAGGAAAGAGGGAACGACAAGATGAATTTTAAATTTACCGAAGAAGAGCAGGACATTCTGGACATGCTGCACGACTTCTGCGTCAAGGAAGTGGCGCCGCTCGCCGCGGAAATTGACGAGCAGGAGCGCTTCCCCGAGGAAACCTGGCACAAGCTCGCCGATATGGGCATGATGGGCATCGCGTATCCCGAGGAGTTCGGCGGCGCGGATATGAGCTATCTCACCTACATCGCGTGCTGCGAGGAGCTTGCAAAGCACTGCGCGACCACCTCGGTGATGGTTTCCGCGCATTCCTCCCTGTGCACCTGGCCGATTTCGCACTTCGGCACCGCGGAGCAAAAGGAAAAGTATCTGCCTGCCCTGTGCACCGGCGAAAAGCTGGGTGCCTTCGGCCTGACCGAGCCGGGCGCGGGCACGGACGCCGCCATGCAAAAGACGGTTGCGGAGGATAAGGGCGACCACTGGCTGCTCAACGGCTCCAAAATCTTCATCACAAACGCGGGCTATGCCGAGATTTTCGTCGTGTTCGCGATGACGGACAAGAGCGCGGGCACCAAGGGCATTTCCGCGTTCATCGTGGAAAAGGGCACACCGGGCTTCTCCATCGGCGCACATGAGAAGAAAATGGGCATCCGCGGCTCGTCCACGACCGAGCTCATCCTCGAGGACTGCAAAATCCCCAAGGAAAACCTGCTCGGCGGTCTGGGCAAGGGCTTCAAGGTTGCGATGATGACGCTGGACGGCGGCCGCATCGGCATCGGCGCGCAGGCACTTGGCATTGCGCAGGGCTGCATCGACCAGACGATCACCTATGTCACCGAGCGCGTGCAGTTCGGCAAGCGCATCAGCCAGTTCCAGAACACCCAGTTCGAGCTGGCAAGCATGCAGACCGCGGTTGACGCGTCGCGCCTGCTCCTCTACCGTGCGGCGCAGGCCAAGCAGGACGGCGAGCCGTACAGCCACCTTGCCGCGATGGGCAAGCTCATGGCATCGGAAACCGCGAGCGACGTCACACGCCGCTGCCTGCAGCTCGTCGGCGGCTACGGCTACACCCGCGAGTATCCGTTCGAGCGCATGATGCGCGATGCCAAGATCACCGAGATCTATGAGGGCACGAGCGAAGTGCAGCGCATGGTCATCTCGGCATGGATGGGTGTCAAATAAGCAAACCCGCAATCAGGGTTCTTGATTTTCTTTCGTGGGCAGTCGGTCGGATCTCATCATCCGGCCGACTGCCTATATTCGGCCAAAACGCGCAGCTCTTTCGATAAAAGTACCCAACAGATAAACGAATGTTGAGCAGAGCGGGACTTTGTGGTATACTGTTCGCAAGCGAATCGCATCGCAGAAGCAACCCATTTCCCCAACCGGAAAGAAGGACAAGCCGCTATGAAAGAAAAAAACAGCAAACCGGAAAAAACCTACGAAAAGGTCGTGGGCTATATCCGCGAGGAGATCTGGCGCGGCAACCTCAAGCGCGGAGAGCGCCTGCCGCCCGAGCGCGAGCTCGCCGAGCTGCTCGGTGTCAGCCGCAACTCGGTGCGCGAAGCGCTGCGCACGATGAGCCTGATGGGCTTTGTGTCGAGCGTGCAGGGCGCGGGCAACTTTGTCTCGTGCGATCTCGAAAAGAACCTGAGCGAGACCTTCCGCATGATGCTGCTGCTCGGCGAGACCAACTATGTGCAGGTAAACCAGCTGCGCCGCGGACTGGAGGGCGAGACCGCGCGCCTTGCCGCGCAGCGCGTCACGCCCAAGCAGCTTGCCCGGTTTGAGGAAATTATCGCGCAGATGGAGGAGGAAAACGACACGGTCTGCGCGGCCAAGCTCGACCAGCAGTTCCACGCGCTGCTCACGGAAACCGCAGGCAACAAGCTCATTCAGGCGCTGTTCACCGCGATGCTCGCAACGGTCAACGAATTCATTGCGACCGTGCATGTGCGCATCTTTGACAGCGCGCACACCGGCGAGCGGCTGCTTGCCGCGCACAAGGGCATTGTCGATGCACTGCGCGCGCACGATGAGACGGCGGCGCTGCACGCCATCTGGAAACACGCGGAGATTGTCGACAGCGTGCTCACCCATATGTGAAGAAACTGTAAAAAAAGGGTCGGGGAAG
>CAZOJP010000034.1:0-22724 GCA_964580155.1 uncultured Intestinibacillus sp.
GTATGTTTCGGGGGTCTTTTCCTTGTCGGGCGCGGAAAGAATGCAGGCGGCATTTTCCTGTTTTCCAAACGCATGGGATATGCTATACTAAAGACATACTATAATTTAACGTTCGCAACGTGCAAAGCAGAAACGATGGAGAATAGATATGATAGAAAAAAAGTGTTTGCCCAACGGCGTGCGTGTGCTTTCTGAGCGGCTCGACTTTGTTCGCTCCTGCTCGATTGGCATTTGGGTCGGAAACGGCAGCCGTTATGAGCCCGCCGAGGTCGGCGGGATTTCCCACTTTATCGAGCATATGATCTTTAAAGGCACCGAAACGCGCAGCGCGCAGCAGATTGCGATTGAGATGGACGAAATCGGCGGACAGGTCAATGCCTTCACGACGAAGGAGTGCACCTGCTATTACCTCAAGACGATCGACACCCACCTGATGACCGGCGTGGAGATTTTGGCGGATATGTTCCTGCACTCGAAGTTCGCGAACGAGGACATCGAGCTCGAGCGCGGTGTCGTGCTCGAGGAGATCGACATGTACGAGGACACGCCCGAGGACGTGGCAAGCGAAAAGCTGTTTGAGAGCTGCTTTGCCTCCTCCGCACTGGGCCGTCCGGTGCTCGGCACGGAGGAAACGCTGCGCGATATGGACAGCGAGGCGCTGCATGCCTATATGCGCGATTTCTACTCGCCGCAGGATACGGTCATCGCGCTGTCCGGCAGCTTTTCCGAGGAGGCGCTCGACTATATCTGCGCGCTGTTCGGCGCTATGCAGGGCAAGGGATCGAACAGCATCGTGCCCGCGCAGTATGCGCAGAGCGTCGTTGTGCGCCCGAAGGACATCGAGCAGTTCCATCTGTGTCTGGGCTTCCCCGGCATTTCGATGCACGCGGAGGAGCGCTACGCCATGCAGCTCATGAACGCCATGCTGGGCGACGGCATGTCCTCGCGGCTGTTTCAGACCGTGCGCGAGCAAAACGGCCTGTGCTACACCGTGTATTCCTTTCACGACAGCTATCAGGATACGGGCATCTTCAGCGTGTACACCGCGCTGGGCAAGCCGATGGAAGCCCGCGCAATCGAGCTGATCGGTCAGGTGCTGCGCGAATTTACGCAGAACGGCCCGACCCGTGGCGAGCTGAACCGCTGCCGCGAGCAGCGCAAAACCAGCATGCTCATGGGGCTGGAGAGCACCTCGGCGCATATGAATCACCTCGGACGCAGCGAGCTGTTCCGCGGCCGCGTGCCCTCCCCCGAGGAGCTCGTGGAGCGCTACGACGCGGTGACCGAGGAGCAGGTGCTCGCGCTTGCGCGCCGCGTGCTTGATTTTTCGCAGGCGTCGATCTGCGCGGTCGGTCAGGTGGAGGATGCCGCGCATTACGATGCGCTGCTGCGCCGGGCGGGCGGGCTATAAAGCCCACCCGCGAGAACGCTGTAAAAAATCAAAAGAGGGCGAAAAAAGTGTTGACTTCTTACCCGGGGTATGATATTATAATCAAGCAGTCGATTGTTACGGCAAATGATACTGCATCTGCCGCGGGTTAGAACATACACCGCACATCCCAGAATAAAAATGTATATGCGCCGGTAGCTCAGCTGGATAGAGTGACTGGCTACGAACCAGTAGGTCGGGGGTTCGAGTCCCTTCCGGCGTACCACATTTTTATTATGAGCACCTGATTTCTTCGGAAATCAGGTGCTTTTTGTTTTGTATACAAGCAGACAGCGCCGTGCGCAAACGAAAGCGCGCCTTGTAAATTCCTGTTCGTGTGCTATAATAAGCGCAAGCGAGTGTGGCAGCGCAGGGCTATACGGTTGTGATCCAAAGCGCGGCGCCTGTCACAAAGCGATCATGGAAAAATCCCGGGAGGCGTGTTATGACAGAGCATAAGTATGCGGAGCTGGCAAGCCGGCTGCGCGGAGAAATTCAAAGCGGCCTGTATGCCGAAGGGCACAAGCTGCCAAGCGAAAATGAACTCGCCGAAACAACGGGATACAGCCGCCAGACGGTGCGGCAGGCAATCGGCGTGCTGGAGCGCGAGCGGCGCGTCGAGCGCATACAGGGCAGCGGCACGTTCGTGCGCACGCGTCCGGAAAAACGCGCGCAGACGCATAACATCGCAATCGTCACCACCTACATCAGCGAATATATCTTTCCGGCAATTCTGGACGGCATGGAGCACGAGCTTGCGGAAAATGGCTATACATCCATGCTGTCCGCCACGCGCAACCGCGTCGACCACGAACGGCGCATCCTGCAAATGCTGCTGGAAAAGCCGATTGACGGGCTGATTGTCGAGGGCACGAAAACCGCGCTGCCAAACCCGAATATCGACTTGTACGAGGCGTTTGCCCAACGGGGCATTCCGGTTGTGTTCATCCACGGATATTATCCGGAGCTTGCAAATTCGGTTTATGTCGTCGCGGACGACCGCGCGGGCGGACGCATGGCGTGCGAAGCGCTGCTGCGGGACGGGCATCAGAGCATCGCGGGAATATTTAAAAGCGATGACAGACAGGGGCACTGCCGCTACGCAGGCTTTACCGAGGCGCTGCACGCGGCCGGACGATCTGTGGAGGATCACCGCGTTTTATGGTATACGACGGAAAACCGCGACAGCATGCTTGCATCGTTTGCCCTGCAAACGCTTGCCGGCTGCACGGCAGCCGTGTGCTACAACGACGAAATTGCCATGATTGTGCTGGATTTGCTGCGGCGGAACCATGTGCATGTGCCGCAGCAGTTTGCGCTGCAAAGCTTTGACCGCAGCGTGTTCACGCAGCTTGGCGGGGGTGCATTTGCCTCGCTGGAGGGGCCGAAGGAGCAGCTTGGCAGGCTTGCGGCGCAAAAAATGATCGGCCTGCTGCAGGGACGGCCGCAGCAGAGCGAAGCGCTCCCCTGGCGCGCATAAGCCGCGCCGCCGGAAAGTTGCATGAAAAGAATCTCGCAGGACTATTGAAATTTGAGGTTGCATTGGCCGCGCACACGGGGTATCATTAGATTCATAGTTGTATGTACAAGTATCACAACAGATAAAACAATTAAAATACAAGAAAGAGGTTGTATGTGATGGAAATGAAGCAATATGAATTTTGGTTCGTCGTAGGAAGCCAGTTTTTGTACGGCCCCGAGGTGCTCGACACGGTTGCAAAGCGCGCGCAGGAGATGGCGGAGCGCATGAATGCTTCGGGCAATCTGCCCTGCAAGCTCGTTTACAAGCTGACCGCCAAGACCTCGGAGGAGGTGGAGCAGGTGATGCGCGACGCGAACCACGATGCGGCGTGCGCGGGCGTTGTCACCTGGATGCACACCTTTTCTCCATCCAAGATGTGGCTGAGCGGACTGCGTCTGCTGCAAAAGCCCTACTGCCACTTTGCCACGCAGTATAACCGCGAGATTCCGAACGAAGAAATCGACATGGATTTTATGAATCTCAATCAGGCGGCGCACGGCGACCGCGAGCACGGCTTTATCGCCGCCCGTCTGCGCACGCCGCGCAAGGTGATTGCAGGCTACTGGCAGGATGAGGATGTGCAGAAGCGGCTCGGCAGCTGGATGCGCGTGGCATATGGCGCGGCGTTCAGCCGTGCGCTCAAGGTCATGCGCTTCGGCGACAATATGCGAAACGTCGCGGTGACCGAGGGCGACAAGGTGGGCGTGCAGGAAATGCTCGGCTGGCAGGTGAACACCTGGCCGGTCGGCAAGCTCGTGGAGTATATTGACGCGGTGACCGCGGCGCAGGTCGATGCGCTGCTGCAGGAATACGCGGCGCGCTACGAGATGGACACGGAAAATCTGGAATCGGTGCGGTATCAGGCAAAGGCGGAGCTGGGCATGAAGCGCATGCTGGATGCCGAGGGCTGCCGCGCGTACACGAACACCTTTGAGGATCTGTACGGCATGGAGCAGCTGCCCGGACTCGCGTCGCAGCGCTTGCTCGCGCAGGGCTACGGCTACGGCGGAGAGGGCGACTGGAAGGTTTCCGCGCTGACCGCGGTCGTCAAGGCGATGGCGGAGGGCCTGACGGGCGGCACCACGTTCATGGAGGACTACACCTACGACCTCACAAAGGGCAGAGAATACTCGCTCGGCGCGCATATGCTCGAGGTTTGCCCGTCTGTCGCGGCGGAAAAGCCGCGCATTGAGGTGCATCCGCTTGGCATCGGCGGTAAGGCAGACCCGGCACGTCTGGTGTTTGAGGGGCACGCGGGCAAGGCGATCGTGCTGAGTCTTGTGGATATGGGCGGACGGCTGCGCCTTATTTGCCAGGACATCGAATGCGTCAAGCCGATTTGCGCAATGCCCAACCTGCCCGTGGCGCGCGTGATGTGGAAGGCGGCGCCCGATCTGCTGACCGGCGCAGAGGCCTGGATCACCGCGGGCGGCGCGCACCATACCGTGCTGACCTATGACATCACCGCCGAGCAGATGGCGGATTGGGCGCGTATGATGCAAATTGAGTTCGTACATATCACAGCGGAGACCACGATTGAAAAGCTGGAGCACACGCTGTTTTTGAGCGATCTTGCATGGAAACTTCGCTGAAATGATTGAAAAATAGGACGCACGCGTGCTATAGTCTTTACGAGCGTAAAACGATAAAGGGGAGAGCAGGCATGTACCGTGTATTTCTGGTGGATGATGAGTCTCTGATTCGGAACGGCATCCGGCAGATGATTGAGTGGAATGAATATGGGTTTGCCTTTGTGGGCGAAGAAGCCGATGGCGAGCTCGCGTGGCCGCAGATTCAGAAGCTGCGGCCGGACATCGTGCTGACGGACATCAAAATGCCGTTTATGGACGGGCTGGAGCTCAGCCGGCTCATCAAAAAAGAGCTGCCCGACACGATGGTCGTCATCCTCTCCGGCTATGACGAGTTTGCGTATGCCAAGGAAGCGCTTTCCATCGGCGTGAGCGAGTATTTGCTCAAGCCGATCAATAAACGGCAGCTGACCGAGGTGCTTGCCGGCATCAAAAAGCGCAAGGACGCGGAACGCGAAAAAATGCAGAGCCACAATAACCAGATGCACGAGTACCTGGAAGCCTTGCGCGCAAACCTGCTCGATGCGCTGCTCAATGGGCGGCAGCCGGTGTCCGAGCTGATCGAGCGCGCCGGCAAGCTCGATATGGAGCTTGCCGCGGCGTGCTACAACACGGTGTTTGTCCAGCTCGGCGCGGACAATGTGGCAGAGGACGATCCGATTGACGCGGCGGAGCGGCAGGACGTTGTCTATGCCGCGCTCGCGCAGGATGCCGCCTGCGCCGCGCTGCTGCTGGAGCCGGGGGTCTTTGCGTGCAAGGTCGGATACGATGGAATCGCATTCTTGCTTGCGGCGCCGACGGAGGAAATCGAAGCACGGACCGACCGCTGCGTCCGCGCCGCACAGGACGTATGCGCCGCCGTGCCCGACCTTGCGGCATGGTCGGTTGTGACGGGCGAGCCGGTGCGCCGGCTGAGTCAGGTGTCCGCATGCTTCCGCGACACCCATCGCAGGAGCTTGCAGCGCCGTGCGGACGCGCTGCAGCATGCGGTTCCGGCGGCCGCGCAGGCGCGCGGAGTGGATTTCGATCCGAATGACATGGATGCGGAGCGGTTTGACCGCCGCATCATCGAGCGCTTCCTGTCCAGCGGACGCAGCGAGGACAGCGCGGATTTCGTTGGGAATTATTTTTCTGCAATCGGCCGAAAGGCGATGGAATCGCTGCTGTTCCGTCAATATGTGACGCTGCACATCCAGTTTAGCGTCAATGCGTTTTTGGAGCATCTCAACGCGAAAAGTACGGAAAAGCTCAACTGCCGCACGCAGGCGCCGAGCGTGGAGGAGCTGATGACCCTTGCGGGCACAGAGCAGTATGTGCTGGGCCTCGTGCAGCGTGCGCTGGAGGTGCGCGACCAGGCGACGGGCAACAAATATGGCGATCTTCTGCACCGCGCGACCGAATATATGGAGCAGAATTTTACGAACGCGGAGATCAGCCTCAACACAGTGGCGCAGGTTGTCAACGTGCGTCCGACCTATTTCAGCGCGGTATTCAGCCAGCAGATGGGCAAGACGTTTGTTGAGTATCTGACCGAGCTGCGCATGGAAAAGGCAAAGGAGCTGCTGCGGTGCACCGATAGGGGATCGGGCGACATCGCCTTCGAGGTCGGCTATAACGATCCGCATTACTTTAGCTTTTTATTCAAAAAAGTCAACGGCTGCTCGCCGCGCGACTATCGGGCGGGGAGGAGCCAGGCAAAATGAACCGAATAGGGAAAATAAAACAGGCCCTAAGCAAAACACGCAGCACGACCTTGCCAAGGCAGCTGCGTGTTTTGCTTGTGGGGGTGATTGTCCCGTGCGTGGCGGTTGCGGTGATTTCTCTCGCGACGCTCGGCGCGCTCAACCACGAATATGAGGTCACCCTGCACAACGCGACGACGGCGAGCGAATTCAATATCGATTTTAAAAAGCAGCTCGATCTCGACATGTATTATTTTGTTGTGCAAAGCAGCAACATTGATCATCTGCCGGTCGAGGAGGTCGACAATGCGCAAGATATTATCGACCGCCTGAAGGCGACCACCACGCAGAAGGAAAACCGCTGGCGGCTTAAAAGCATGCACAATCTGTGCGTCCGCCTGCGCGAGTGCATGCTGGAAATACAGGATACCAAACAATACGATATCCGGATGCAGCGGCTCGAAAACGATATTTATATCATTACGAAGCTCATCGACACCTATATGCACGAATACCTCTATGACGAGGTGGACGCGCTGAGCACGCTGCAGCAGGACATCAGCCGGCGCGCGCAGCAAAACATCATTGTCCTTGCGTGTACGGGTGCGGCGCTGGCCGGCACCATGCTGCTGTATTCGGTGCACATCGCGCGCGGCATTGCGCGGCCGGTGACCGCGCTCTGCGGCAAGGTGGAACGGCTCGGCACAGGCGATTTCACGGTCGAGCCGATCGAAACGCGCAATATCGAGCTGCGCACGCTGGATGAGGGCTTTAACAAAATGGTCGGGCAGATCAACGCCTTGCTGCAGCATGTCAAGGACGACCAAACGGCGCTGCGCCGCGCGGAGTTCGAGCTGCTGCAGTCGCAGATCAATCCGCATTTTCTGTATAACACCTTCGATTCGATCATCTGGCTTGCGGAAACCCACCAGGACGAGCTTGTCGTGCAGATTACGACCGATCTTTCCGATTTTTTTCGCTATTCGCTTGCCAAGGGCAAGGACATCATTACGCTGGAGACCGAAAAGCAGCAGGTCGAAAGCTATCTCAAAATTCAGCAGGTGCGCTACGGCGACATCCTGGATTATGAGGTCGATATTCCGCAGGAGCTGCTGCGCTATCGGATTCCCAAGCTGACGCTGCAGCCCCTTGCGGAAAATGCGCTGTACCATGGCATTAAAAACAAGCGCGGCGGCGGCAAAATCACGATTGCCGCGCGCGAGTACGGCGCGGAAATCCGCATCAAGGTTTCCGATAACGGCGCGGGCATGACGCAGGACAGCCTCGCGGCGCTCTGCGCGGGCGTTTATGAGAATGAACATGCGGGGGTGGGACTTGTCAACGTGCACAAGCGCCTGCGTCTGTACTGTGGGGACCGCTACGGTCTGGCATTTGAGAGCACGCCCGGCGTGGGCACAACCGTCACGGTGCGTCTGCCGAAATAAAATCAACTTCGACTGTAAAAAAACAAACATCTGTCAAATGACACATACAAGTTGCGTACAAGATTCGTAAAATTAAGCAAAAGGTACGAAAGATACTCCATGGAGGTTGAGGGAAAAAGGCCCTATAATGAGCTTAACGAAAGGCAGGGAGCCTGAAAATAGAAACGACCAACACTATGGAGGAGGAACCATCATATGAAAAAGAGACTACTGTCCACGCTGCTTGCAGCTTCGATGTGCCTGGCTCTGGGAGCCTGCGGCAGCCAGCCTGCGGCACCGGATGCACAGCCGGGCACACAGCCGCCCGCATCGGGCAATAACGGCGCAGCCGCTTCCGAGCCGATTGTCGTCGGCTTCTCTCAGGTGGGCGCGGAGTCCGACTGGCGCACGGCGAACACCGAATCCATGAAGAGCACGTTCAGCGAAGAAAACGGCTACAAGCTGATTTTCGACGACGCGCAGCAGAAGCAGGAAAACCAGATCACAGCAATCCGCAACTTCATCCAGCAGGAAGTGGACTATATCGTCCTCGCACCGACCGGCGAGACCGGCTGGGATACCGTGCTGCAGGAAGCCAAGGACGCGGACATTCCGGTCATCATTGTGGACCGCATGGTCAAGGTGTCCGATGACAGCCTGTACACCGCATGGGTGGGCTCCGACTTCCGCGCAGAGGGCGACAAGGCCGTCAAGTGGATGGAAGAAACGTTTGCAGACAAGGATAAGCTCAATATCGTACATATTCAGGGCACCATCGGCTCCTCCGCACAGATCGGCCGCAGCGACGCGCTGACGGAAGGCCTCACGAAGAACGCGAGCTGGAACCTCGTAGCCCAGCAGTCCGGCGAGTTTACGCAGGCAAAGGGTCAGGAAGTCATGGAGAGCGTGCTCAAGCAGCACAGCGACATCGACGTTGTGTACTGCGAGAACGACAACGAAGCATTCGGCGCGATCGACGCGATTGAAGCCGCGGGCAAGACCGTCGGCAAGGACGGCATCACCGTCATCTCCTTTGACACCACCCGTGCAGGTCTGAACGAAGTGCTCGCAGGCAAGATCAGCCTGGACGTAGAGTGCAACCCGCTGCACGGCCCCCGCGTTGAAGACATCATCAAGACCCTGGAGTCCGGCGGCACACCCGAAAAGACCGCGTATGTCGAGGAGGCCCAGTTTGATTCGGAAACCATCACGAAGGATATGATCGACGCACGCGCGTATTAAGTTCCGCGCAACTAGCAATATGCCGATTTCTGATTGAAAAGCAGAAGCAAATTGGCGTGGTGCGGAGACTCCGGAAAACATCTCCGGAAGCCGCACCACGCCATTTTTGACGCAAAAATAAAAGGGAATAAATGTAAATTGCCCTTTTCGGAACGAACGAAGCAGGTGAAAAGAAGCTATGGAAAATAACATTATTCTGCACATGCGGGGTATCTGCAAGGTGTTTCCGGGTGTGAAAGCACTGCAAAATGTAGAATTCAAGCTCCGTCAGGGTGAGATACATGCGCTGATGGGAGAAAACGGCGCGGGAAAATCCACGCTCATCAAGGTGCTGACCGGCGTGTATGAGCTGGACAGCGGCGAGGTCTTCATGGGGGACCGCCAAATCGTCAATCACTCGCCGCAGCAGGCGCAGGAAAACGCAATCTCGACGGTATATCAGGAGATTACGCTGTGCCCGAACCTCTCTGTCGCGGAGAACCTTTTTATCGGCCGCGAACCGCGAAAAGCGGGCTTCATCGATTGGAAGATGATGAACAAAAAATCCGCACAGCTGCTTGCCGGCTTGGATATTCATGTCCATCCGACGCAGCAGCTGGATGACTGCTCGATCGCCGTGCAGCAGATGATTGCGATTGCGCGCGCGGTTGACATGCAGTGCAAAGTGCTCATTCTCGACGAGCCGACCTCCTCGCTGGACGACGACGAGGTTGCAAAGCTGTTTGTGCTGATGCGCAAGCTCAAGGAAAAGGGTGTCGGCATCATTTTCGTCACGCACTTTCTGGAGCAGGTTTATGAAATCTGCGACCGCATCACCGTGCTGCGCAACGGCGAGCTTGTGGGCGAATATGAAATCAAGGACTTGCCGCGCTATCAGCTTGTTGCCAAAATGATGGGCAAGGATTTCGACGATCTGGCCGACATCAAGAGCACCCACGCGGGCAAGGAACGTCCGGAAGGCGCGCCCGTCATCGCGGCCGAGGGCCTCGGGCACCGCGGCAGCATCAAGCCCTTTGATCTGAGCATCGACAAGGGCGAGGTCATCGGTCTGACCGGTCTGCTCGGCTCGGGCCGCAGCGAGCTTGTGCGCAGCATTTACGGGGCGGATAAGCCGGACAGCGGAACGCTTCGGGTAAACGGCAAGGAAGTTAAAATCAACGCGCCGCTCGGTGCGATGCAGCAAGGCATGGCCTATCTGCCCGAGGATCGCAAGCGCGATGGCATTATCGCAGATCTTTCTGTGCGCGAAAATATCATCATCGCCTTGCAGGCAAAGCGCGGCATGTTCCATCCGATGAAGCGCAAGGAGATGGAGGAGGCCGCGGACCGGTACATCAAAATGCTTCAGATTAAGACCGCTTCGCGCGAAACACCGATTAAGAGCCTGTCGGGCGGCAACCAGCAGAAGTGCATCATCGGACGCTGGCTGCTGACAAATCCGGAGTTTCTGATCCTTGACGAGCCGACGCGCGGCATCGACATCGGCACGAAAACCGAGATCCAGAAGCTGGTGCTCGACCTTGCCGATCAGGGCATGAGCGTGGCGTTCATCTCCTCCGAGGTGGAGGAAATGCTGCGCACCTGCTCGCGCATGATTGTCATGCGTGACGGGCAAAAGGTCGGCGAGCTGACGGGAGACGACCTGTCGCAGGATAAAATCATGCAAACCATCGCAGGAGGTGGCAACGCAAATGACTGAACAGAAAAAATTTGATTGGAGCCGGGTGACGCATCACCATTTGTTCCTGCCGATCGTGTGCCTGATTGTCGTTCTGCTTTCCAATCTGATCAAAACACCGGACTTTTTCCGGATTTCAATCAATAACGGCGTGCTCTACGGCTACGTCATCGACGTCATCAACCGCGCGAGCGAGCTTGTGATCCTCGCCATCGGCATGACGCTCGTCACGGCGGCCTCGGGCGGACAGGACATCTCGGTCGGCGCGGTCATGGCGGTGTCCGCGGCGGTCTGCTGCCAGATCCTTTCGGGCGGACAGACCTCGGTCAGCGCGTTCCAGAATCCGCTGATTCTGGCGGTGCTGGCGGCGCTTGTCGCCTCCGCGCTCTGCGGCGCGTTTAACGGCTTCCTCGTGGCGCACATGCACATCCAGCCGATGGTCGCAACGCTGATTCTCTACACGGCGGGCCGCGGCATCGCCCAGCTTGTCACCGGCGGACAGATCACCTATGTGCGCGTGGAAGCGTACCAGATGTGGGGCAGCGCGCTGCCGAATCTGCTGTTCCCCGTGCCGGTATTCTTCGCGATTGTGACGGTGCTCATCGTCAGCCTTGTGCTCAAAAAATCCGCGCTCGGCCTGTACGTTGAAAGCGTCGGCATCAACAGCAGCGCGTCCCGTCTGGTGGGGCTCAACGCCAAGCGCATCAAGATGATTGTGTATATCCTCTGCGGCGTGCTCGCAGGTATTGCCGGCTTTGTGGCATCGAGCCGTATTTATTCGGCGGATGCGAATAACATCGGACTCAACCTGGAAATGGATGCGATCCTCGCGGTCGCCCTCGGCGGAAACCTGCTTTCGGGCGGTAAGTTCAGCATTTCGGGCTCGGTGATCGGGGCCTATACGATTCAGGCGCTCACAACGACGCTGTATGCAATGAACGTTTCCTCGGATCAGCTTCCGGTTTATAAAGCAATTGTCGTCGTGATTATCGTCACCTTACAAAGCCCGGTATTCAAGAAATTTGTCGGGCAGCTGCGCCTGAACCATACGACAAAGAAGATCAAACAGAACAGGGGGACGGCGGCATGAATACAAAACCGGCGGTGCTCGGACAAAAAAGAAAGCTCAGCGGAACGACGTTCCTGCTGATGGTTACAATCGGCCTGTTCCTCTTCATGTATGCGGCGGGCATGGTCGCCTTTTCCGGGCAGGGCTTTGCCAAGCCCCAAATGTTCTTAAATCTCCTCATTTCAAACGCAGGTCTGCTCGTGATCGCCTGCGGCATGACGATTGTTATGATTACGGGCGGCATCGATATTTCGGTCGGCTCGGTCACGGCGCTCGTGTGCATGGTTTGCGCGTTCGAGATGGAAAAAATGGGCGCGAGCGCATATGTCGCCGTGCTTTCGGCAATCGGCATCGGGCTGCTGTTTGGTATTGTGCAGGGCTTCCTTGTCTCCTATCTCGGCATTCAGCCCTTCATCGTGTCGCTTGCCGGGCTGTTCTTCGGCCGCGGACTCACGGCGGTGATCAGCACGGAAATGATCAACATTACCAACGCAACCTTTCTCAAATGGGCGAAATTCAGCATCTATCTGCCGTTCGGATCGACGAATAAAAAGGGTGTTTATCAGCCTGCATTCATTTATCCCTCGGTCGTCATCGCGCTGATTGTGGTGCTGCTCATCTTTGTGATGCTCAAGTATACAAAGTTCGGGCGCTCGCTTTACGCAATCGGCGGCAGCCAGCAGAGCGCGCTCATGATGGGCCTGAACGTGCGCCGCACCAAGATGAAGGCCTATGTGCTTGCAGGCTTTCTCTCCGGTCTGGGCGGATTGCTTTTCTGCCTGAACAGCTGCTCCGGCTTTGTCGAGCAGGCCAAGGGACTGGAAATGGATGCGATTTCCTCGGCGGTTATCGGCGGCACACTGCTGTCCGGCGGCGTCGGCAACCCGATCGGAACGCTCTTCGGCGTGCTCATCAAGGGCACGATCCAGAGCCTGATCACCACGCAGGGCACGCTTTCCAGCTGGTGGGTGCGCATCGTGCTGTCCGCGCTGCTGTGCTTCTTCATCGTGCTGCAAAGCATCATCGCTTCGGGCAAAAACCAAGAACAGTAAACGGAGGAATCCTTATGAATATCCCTGAAATCAAGCTGGGAATCATCGCAGTTTCGCGCTCCTGCTTCCCGATGGCGCTGTCCGAGCGCCGGCGCGCGGCGGTAAGCGAGGCTTACGGCGCGGGGCTTTATACCTGCCCCGTTACGGTTGAAAACGAGCTGGATGCGCAGCGCGCCATTGCGGATGTGCAAAAGGCGGGGGTGAACGCGCTTGTCATCTTCCTCGGTAACTTCGGCCCCGAAACGCCGAAAACCCTGCTCGCAGAGTGGTTTGACGGCCCTGTCATGTGCGTAGCCGCCGCCGAGGGCGACGGCGACCTGCATGACGGACGCGGCGACGCGTACTGCGGCATGCTCAACTGCTCCTACAACCTCGGCCTGCGCAGCCGTACCGCGTATATCCCGGAATATCCGGTCGGCACGGCGGCGGAGGTCGCGGAAAAGATGCGCGAATTCGTGCCGATTGCCCGCGCGGTCGTCGGCCTGTCCAAGCTCAAGATTATCACGTTCGGCCCGCGTCCGGATGACTTTCTCGCGTGCAACGCGCCGATTAAGCCGCTGTATGATCTCGGTGTCGCGGTTGAGGAAAACAGCGAGCTCGATCTGCTCGCAGCGTTCAACCGCCACAAGGACGATGCGCGCATCCCGGCAAAAATTGCGGAAATGCAGCATGAGCTGGGCGACAACAACCCCTATGCCGGCGTGCTGCCGCGCCTTGCGCAGTATGAGCTAACGCTGGAGGATTGGATTGCCGAGCATCGCGGTGCGCGCGAATATGTCGCGGTTGCAGCCAAGTGCTGGCCCGCGTTTCAAACGGAGTTCGGCTTTGTGCCCTGCTATGTCAACTCCCGCCTGACGGGGCGCGGTATTCCGGTTGCGTGCGAGGTCGACGTGTACGGCGCGCTGTCCGAGTACATCGGTACCTGCGTTTCCGGCGCACCCACCACGCTGCTTGACATCAACAATACCGTTCCGCAGTCCATGTATGATCAGCATATCAAGGGCAAATGCGACGTGCGCCTGACCGAGACCTTCATGGCATTCCACTGCGGAAACACCTGTAAGGCGCTCCTGCGCGATCCGCATATGGGCTATCAGGTCATTATGAAGCGCGATTTGGAGCCCGAGCTTGCCGAGCCGGACATCACACGGGGTACGCTGGAGGGCAATATCATCCCCGGCGCGATCACCTTCTTCCGTCTGCAGTCAACGGCGGACGCACAGCTGAAGGCCTATGTGGCGCAGGGCGATATTCTGGACGTCGATTGCGAGAGCTTTGGCTCCATCGCCGCCTTCGCCATCCCCGAAATGGATCGCTTCTACCGCCATGTGCTCATCGCGAAGCGGTTCCCGCATCATGGCGTGGTCGTGTTCGGGCACTATGGCAGGGCGCTCTTTGAAGTGCTCAAATACCTCGGTATTGCGGACATCGGCTATAACCAGCCGAAGAGCCTGCCGTATCCTGCGGAAAACCCGTTTGCATAGGAGGACGCATCATGGAATTTGTCAAAGCCTGTATCGAGCAGGGCAAGACCGCGCTAGGCATCGAGCTGGGCTCGACGCGCATCAAGGCGGTGCTGATCGATGAAAGGCATGCGCCCATCGCATCGGGCAGCTTTGAATGGGAAAACCGATACGAAGACGGCATTTGGACCTATCATTTAGACGAGGTGTGGGCGGGGCTGCAGGAAAGCTATCGCCGGCTTGCGCAGCAGGTGCGCGCAGAATACGCAGTCGAGCTGCAAACCATCGGCTCCATCGGCTTTTCCGCCATGATGCACGGCTATCTGCCGCTGGATGAAGCGGGCGAGGCGCTCGTTCCGTTCCGCACCTGGCGCAACACCACGACCGCCCCTGCCGCCGAGGAGCTGACCGAGCTGTTTTGGTTCAACATTCCGCAGCGCTGGAGCATCGCGCATCTCTATCAGGCGATTTTGGACGGCGAGCCGCATGTGGCGAAAATCTCCTATCTGACGACGCTCGCGGGCTATGTGCACTGGAAGCTGACGGGCGAAAAGGTGCTCGGCGTGGGCGAAGCCTCGGGGATGTTCCCGATTGACAGTGAAAAGATCGATTATAACGAGCACATGATGGGGCAGTTTGACGCGCACATTGCGTTCCGCGGATTCCCGTGGAAGCTGCGCGAGATTCTGCCGCGCGTGCTGTGCGCAGGCGAGGCGGCAGGAACGCTGACCGCCGCGGGCGCACAGCTGCTTGATCCGACCGGCGCGCTGCGCCCCGGCATTCCGCTTTGTCCGCCCGAGGGTGACGCCGGCACCGGCATGGCGGCGACAAACAGCGTCGCCGCGCGCACGGGCAACGTGTCCGCCGGTACCTCGGTCTTTGCGATGGTGGTTCTGGAGCGCGCGCTGAGCAAGGTGTACCCCGAAATTGACATGGTCACAACCCCCTCGGGCAAGCCTGTCGCAATGGTGCACTGCAACAACTGCACGAATGAAATCAATGCGTGGGCCGGGCTGTTCCGCGAGGTCAGCCTTGCGCTCGGCGCGCAGGACGACAAAAACCGGCTGTTTGAAATGCTGTTTGGCATCGCGCTCGAGGGCGAGGCGGACTGCGGCGGACTCATGGCGTACAACTATCTGTCCGGCGAGCCGGTTACCGGCTTTGAATCCGGCTGTCCGCTCTTTGTGCGCACACCGGAAAGCCGCTTCACGCTTGCCAATTTCATGCGCGCCCAGCTGTACAGCGCGGTTGCGACGCTGAAAATCGGCATGGACATCCTGCGGCAGGAGCACGTCAAAATCGACCGTCTGCTCGGCCACGGCGGCTTCTTTAAAACACCGCAGGCAGGGCAGCGCGTGATGGCGGCCGCGATGGGCGCGAGCGTGTCCGTAATGGAGACTGCGGGCGAGGGCGGCGCGTGGGGCTGTGCACTGCTCGCCGCATATATGCGCTGCCGCGCCGCCGGACAGACGCTGGAGTCCTATTTGCAGGAAAACGTGTTCGGCGGCGACACCGGCACAATTGTAGAGCCGCAGGCGGCGGATGCAGCCGGCTTTGCGGTGTTCATGGAGCGCTATCGCCACGGACTCGCAGCCGAGCAGGCGGCGGTCGATGCGCTGGGCAAAGGAGGCTGAAACCCATGATGGAAAAGCTGAAGCAGGCGGTTTATGAAGCGAATATGGAGCTTCCGCGCCGCAATCTCGTCACGTTTACCTGGGGCAATGTTTCGGGAATTGATCGGGAGAGAGGCCTCATCGTGATTAAGCCCTCGGGCGTGGAATATGAGCATCTGACGCCGGACGATATGGTTGTGCTCGATCTGGACGGCAAGCGTGTCGAGGGCACGCTCAACCCCTCGTCCGATACCAAAACGCACATTGCGCTGTACCGCGCGTTCCCCGCGCTCGGCGGTATTGTGCACACGCACAGCCCCTATGCGGTCGCGTGGGCGCAGAACGGGCAGGATATTCCGTGCTACGGAACGACGCATGCCGATTATTTTTACGGCCCCGTGCCCTGTGCGCGCCACCTGACCGACGAGGAAATCGATCAGGATTACGAGCGCAACACCGGCAGAATCATCGCCCAAACCTTTCTGGAGCGCAAGCTCGACCCGCTGCACGTTCCCGGTGTTGTCTGCGCGAGCCACGGCCCGTTTACCTGGGGCAAGGATGCGGCGCAGGCGGTTTATCATGCGGTGGTGCTGGAGGAGGTTGCGAGGATGGCACTGCTCACGCGCCAGATTGACGCCGCGGCGGCACCTGCGCCGCAGCATATGCAGGATAAGCATTTTATGCGCAAGCACGGCCCGAATGCCTATTACGGGCAAAGCGGCTGAGTGTGCAGTCCGGTGCGGTGAGGCCCTGCTAAAAAACTTGAACAAGAAGCGAAAATAAATCCATGTCAATCGGGAAAGCGGCGTGTTATGATGATTTCATCCAAGGACACTCCCCCTTGGATACACTTTCTCTTTTAAATCTCTTCCTCTATGCTATAACAGCCGGCAAACCCGCTTTGCCGGCTGTTATGCTGTGCTTTGGGGCGTCTGTCCGCGCAGCAAAAAGCGGAAAACCGGCGCGCAGGACGGGTGTATGTGTCGCGCACACGCGCTTGTTGCCAAATAAGCGTGTGCAGCACGCGCGATCCTTGGTTATTTTCCGTAAAAAAATGAAAAAGCAGGATTTTAGACTTGCATTTTAAGCACCGGCGTGTATAATAATACTTGTTTATTAAGCAATATGAGAGATGGAAGACTTGGGAGGAATCAAGTATGAAGAAGAAATTCGCACTGCTGCTGGCAGGCGCAATGGTCTTGTCCGCGGCACTGACGGGCTGCGGCGCGGCAAAGACCGATCATCCGCAGAGTAACGGCGACGCATCGTCCACCGCAACGCTGGACGCGATTCGGCAGCGGGGTGAAATCGTCATGCTGACGAACGCGCAGTTCCCGCCGTTTGAGTACCTCGGCGACGACGGCTCGGTGCAGGGCGTGGACCCCGATCTGGCGCAGGCCGTTGCAGACAAGCTGGGCGTCAAGCTCAAAATCGTGGACATGGACTTTAATGGCATCGTTTCCGCGCTCAAGAGCGGCAAGGGCGACTTTGCAGCGGCGGGCATGACGATTACGGAGGAGCGCCAGAAGGAAGTCGACTTCACCGATGAATACGTCACCTCCTCCCAGATGGTCATCGTGCCGGCAGGCTCCTCCCTGACCGCGGACGATGCGGTGCTGTCCGGCAAGAACATCGCCGTACAGGACGGCACGACCGGCGACTGGTACGCTTCGGGCGACACCGAGAACACCGGCTCGACGATTGAAGAGGCCAATGTACTGCGCTACAAGTCCGGCGTTGAGGCGGGCATGATGCTGGCGCAGGGCAAGGCGGACGCGATCATCATTGACCAGAAGCCCGCGGAGGCAATCGTTGCCGCACAGGGCGGCAAGCTGACCCTGCTCGACAAAAAGCTGACCGACGAAAAGTATGCGTTCGCGGTGCAGAAGGGGCAGGAGGATCTGCGCGCGTTCATCAACGACGTGCTTGCAGAGTACAAGGACGGCAAGGTTGACGAGCTCATCAACGAGCACATGGGCATCCAGTAAGCGTTGACACAACGGCAAGGCAGCAGGAGCTGAGCGCTCCTGCTGTTTTGGTTCATATTTACATAAAGGGGAGATGAGATTTGATGGGTCTTTGGGAGAAGTTTTCCGGCGCATTCCTGGAGAACGGCCGCTGGATTCTCTATTTCAAGGGACTCGGCAAAACCCTCGAGCTTGCTGCGGGCGCGGTACTGCTCGGCATCTTGATCGGTGTCGTCGTCGCCATCATCAAGGTTTCGGCGGCGCAGAACAAGCAGGGGCGCGGACGCAATCCGCTGCTGTGGACGCTTGAGAAAATCTGCGATATTTATCTGACGGTCATCCGCGGCACCCCGGTCATGGTGCAGCTGCTGATCATTTATACCGGTATTTTCACCTCGATGACAGACGGCACGCTCGCGGGCATCGTGGGCTTCGGCATCAACTCGGGCGCGTATGTCGCAGAGGTCATCCGCGCGGGCATCCAGTCGATCGACCGCGGACAGACCGAGGCGGGCCGCTCGCTCGGCTTATCCGAAGGCAAAACCATGCGGCTCATCGTGCTGCCGCAGGCGGTGCGCAACATCCTGCCTGCCCTGTTTAACGAGTTTATCACGCTGCTCAAGGAGACCTCGGTTGCAGGCTACATCGCGGTGCAGGACGTGCTGAAAATGGCGACCAACATCCAAAACCGCGTGTATAACATCGCACCGCTCATGATCACGGCCGTGTTCTATCTGGTTCTGGTCGTCGGCATGACGCAGGTGCAAAAGCTCATCGAAAGGAGGCTGTCCGCAAGTGATCGACGTTAGAAATTTGCAAAAGACGTTCGGGCACCACGAGGTGCTCAAGGGCATCGATGAGCACATCGACAGGGGCGAAAAGGTCGTCATCATCGGGCCGTCCGGCTCGGGTAAGTCGACCTTTCTGCGCTGCCTCAACCTGCTCGAGGAGCCGACCGGCGGCGGCATTGTCTTTGAGGGGCAGAACATCACCGCAAAGGAGACCGACATCAACCTTGTACGCCGCAAGATGGGCATGGTGTTCCAGCAGTTCAATCTGTTTCCGCATCTGTCCGTCAAGGACAACATCATGCTCGCACCCGTGCAGCTCGGCGTGATGAAGCCCGAGGAGGCGGAGAAAAAGGCGATGCAGCTGCTCGAGCGCGTCGGATTGCCCGACAAGGCACAGGCGTTCCCCAAGCAGCTTTCGGGCGGACAGCAGCAGCGCATTGCGATCGCGCGCGCGCTTGCCATGAACCCTGCCGTCATGCTGTTTGACGAGCCGACCTCGGCGCTCGACCCGGAAATGGTCGGCGAGGTGCTCGAAATTATGAAAGAGCTTGCAGACGACGGCATGACCATGGTGGTCGTCACGCACGAGATGGGCTTCGCCCGCGAGGTCGGCACGCGCGTGCTGTTCATGGACGACGGCCGCATCGTGGAGCAGAACGAGCCGCACGCGTTTTTCGCCAATCCGCAGCATCCGCGCCTGAAGGATTTTCTGGCCAAGGTGCTGTGACGCGCGCCTGCCGTTTGAGCAGTACACCCCCTATAAAGCCGAAAAAAAGCGTAAATCCGAACAGGGATTTACGCTTTTTTGTGTGTGAGAGCGGTGCGCGGCGCGCAAAAAATACGGCGCGATGTGCACGGCGGCGGTGCGCGCAAAGCGCGTCCGATCGCGCGGCGGCGCAAAGACGCGAAATTTTCCGGTAGGAAAAAATCATCACAAGCGCGAAAAAACGCGCGAATTTTGCGGAAAACAACAAAGCAGACGGACAAACCGTCTGCTTTTTATACAATATCATCCTTGACTGGCTGTAAATAAACATGATATAATAACATGCTTAACCAAATAGGTGCGCAAGGCCACTATCTAACAACATGATAACACGCCGCCGCGCCAAGCGCAAGAGCTGATTTTAAATAAATACCACGCCTCCGGGCGTATCACACATAGCGGAAAAGAAACGGAGTGATGGGTACAACATGAAGGTAAAAGACGTACAGCACGGCAAAACCACCCGAAAGAGCTTTGCGCGCATCGACGAGATTCTGGAGATGCCGAACCTCATCGAGGTCCAGCGCAAGTCCTACGAATGGTTCCTGACCGATGGCCTGCGCGAGGTCTTTAACGACGTCGCCGCGATCAGCGACTACACCGGCAACCTTGAGCTGTCCTTCCTCGACTACAAGCTCGACAACGAGCCCAAGTACAGCGTGGAGGAGTGCAAGGCGCGCGACGCGACATATGCCTGCCCGCTCAAGGTGCGCATGCGTCTGCTCAACAAGGAGACCGGCGAAATCAAGGAGCAGGAGATCTTCATGGGCGATTTCCCCAAGATGACCGACTCCGGCACCTTCATCATCAACGGCGCGGAGCGCGCGATCGTATCGCAGCTTGTGCGTTCGCCGGGCGTATACTACGGCCGCGAGCTCGACAAGACCGACAAGGCGATTTTATCGACCACGGTCATCCCGTACCGCGGCGCCTGGCTGGAGTACGAGACCGACGCCTCCGACGTATTCTACGTCCGCATCGACAAAAACCGCAAAATCCCGATCACGTCCTTCATCCGCGCCATCGGCGTGACGACCGACGCGGAGATTAAGGAGCTGTTCGGCGAGGACGAGCGCATCCTCGCAACGCTCGACAAGGATCTCACGAAGACCGCCGAGGAAGCGCTGATCGAAATCTACAAGAAGCTGCGTCCGGGCGAGCCGCCCTCTGTCGAGAGCGCGCAGAGCCTGCTCAACTCGCTGTTCTTCGACGTGCGCCGCTACGACATTTCCGCGGTCGGCCGCTACAAGTTCAACAAGAAGCTGGACATCGCGCGCCGTCTGGCCGGGCACAAGCTGCTCGAGACCGTCGTTGACCCGATGACCGGCGAAATTGTCGGCGAAGAGGGCGAGATGCTGACGCGTGAGAAGGCGCGCGACATCGCGCGCCGCGGCGTGTACGGCACGACTGTCGAATCCAATGACGGACACGCGGTGCGCGTGTTCGGAAACGGCATGGTAAACGTCGACGACTTCACCGACTACACGGGCTTTACCGCCGAGCAGCTCGGCATCAACGAAAAGGTCCGCTTTGTCGTGCTCAAGGAGCTGATCGAGCAGTATCAGGGCGAGGAGCTCAAAAGCCAGATTGAGGAGCGCAAGGGCGACCTCATCCCCAAGCATATCATCGTGGACGATATGCTGGCATCCATCTGCTATCTGCTCAACATCGGCAACGGCATCGGCACAACGGACGACATCGACCATCTCGGCAACCGCCGTCTGCGCTGCGTTGGCGAGCTGCTGCAAAATCAGTTCCGCATCGGCTTTTCGCGCATGGAGCGCGTTATCCGCGAGCGCATGACCATTCAGGATCTGGATATTGTCACGCCGCAGTCGCTGATCAACATCCGTCCGGTGACCGCCGCGATTAAGGAGTTCTTCGGCTCCTCTCCGCTGTCCCAGTTCATGGATCAGAACAACCCGCTTGCGGAGCTGACGCACAAGCGCCGTATGTCCGCGCTCGGCCCCGGCGGCCTGTCGCGTGACCGCGCCTCGTTCGAGGTGCGCGACGTGCATTACAGCCACTACGGCCGTCTGTGCCCGATTGAAACGCCTGAAGGCCCGAACATCGGCCTCATCTCCTATCTTGCGACCTATGCGCGCGTCAACGACTTCGGCTTCCTCGAAGCGCCGTACCGCATGATCGAAAAGGAGACCGGCAAGGTCAGCACCGAGGTTCTCTACATGACCGCGGACGTGGAGGACGAGTATATTGTATGCCAGGCGAACGAGCCGCTCGACGAAAACGGCTGCCTGCTGAACGACCGCATCACCTGCCGCATGCGCGACGAAATCATCGAGGTCGACCGCGATCAGGTCGATCTCATGGACGTGTCGCCCCGCATGATGGTATCGGTTGCAACCGCCTTCATCCCGTTCCTCGAGCATGACGACGCAAACCGCGCACTCATGGGCGCGAACATGCAGCGCCAGGCGGTGCCGCTGCTCAAGTGCGAGGCGCCGATCGTTGCAACCGGCATGGAATATAAGGCGGCGGTCGATTCGGGCACCATCCCGCTGGCGGAGGGCGACGGCGTCGTCTCCTATGCGTCCGCGCGCGAAGTGCGTGTCAAGTACGATCTCGGCAACGAAAAGAGCTATCCGCTGACCAAGTTCATGCGCTCCAACCAGTCGACCTGCATCAATATGCGCCCCATCGTCGATCTGGGCGAGCGCGTCAAAAAGGACGATATTCTGGCGGACGGCCCGTCCACGGATAAGGGTGAAATTGCACTCGGCAAGAACGCCCTCATCGGCTTTATGACCTGGGAAGGCTATAACTACGAGGATGCGGTCCTGCTCAACGAGCGTTTGGTCCGCGACGACGTTTACACCTCGATCCACATCGAGGAATACGAATCCGAGTCCCGCGACACCAAGCTCGGGCCGGAGGAAATCACCCGCGACATCCCGAACGTGGGCGAGGACGCGCTGCGCGACCTCGATGAGCGCGGCATCATCCGCGTGGGCGCGGAAGTCCACGCAGGCGACATTCTCGTGGGCAAGGTCACCCCCAAGGGCGAGACCGAGCTGACCGCGGAGGAGCGCCTGCTGCGCGCGATCTTTGGCGAGAAGGCGCGTGAGGTGCGCGATACCTCGCTGCGTGCGCCGCACGGCGAATCCGGCATTGTCGTTGACGTCAAGGTGTTCACCCGCGAAAACGGCGACGAGCTGTCGCCCGGCGTCAACATGGTGGTGCGCGCCTATATCGCCCAAAAGAGAAAAATCTCGGTCGGCGACAAGATGGCGGGTCGTCACGGAAACAAGGGTGTCGTTTCCCGCATCCTGCCGCAGGAGGATATGCCCTTCCTCGCGGACGGCACGCCGCTTGACATCGTGCTCAACCCCCTCGGCGTTCCGTCGCGTATGAACATCGGGCAGGTGCTCGAGGTGCATCTCGGCTTCGCCGCAAAGAAGCTCGGCTGGAAGGTCGAA
>CAZOJP010000035.1:0-22341 GCA_964580155.1 uncultured Intestinibacillus sp.
ATCAGCTCTACCTTGTACGGCTCCTCGCGCTCTGCCATGAGCGCGCGCGCCTCGTCACGCGGCAGCTCGAAACGCTCGAGCGCCAGCTTTTCCTTGCAGATTTTCTTCATCTCCGCCTCGAGCGCGTCCAGATGCTCGCGCGTGAAGCTGAACGGCGCGTCGAAATCATAGTAGAAGCCGTTTTCGATGGCCGGGCCGATGGCGAGCTTGACCTCGGGGTGCAGGCGCTTGACCGCCTGCGCGAGGATGTGCGAGACCGTGTGGCGGTAGGTATCGCGAAATTCCTTGTTTTCAAACGTGAATTTGTTTTCTTCGGACATGGTTTTACCTCCTGATTTGTTGCGGGGCAAAAGAAAAAGCTCCCACCCCTGTGTATATCTCAGGGGTGAGAGCAGATTGTTCCCACGGTTCCACCCTGCTTGCAAGCCTCCGCCTGAAAACAGGGGGACGCTGCCGCTCGGAGTCCGTAACGTGGACGAAACGTTGCAGGTTTGGCACGGATGCTTTGCCCTGCAAAGCTCGGGAATCGGTCAAGGTTTCACCGCACGTGCGGCAGCTTTCAGCCCAAGGCTGCCGTTCTCTGGTGTCGTGCGCATGTGCGAAACCGTGTTTTCCGTCATCGCTTTTGCGTAATATATAGATATTATTATAGTACACCGCCGTTTTGCGTTTGTCAACCGATCAAAACGACCAAATTGAACTTTTCACGCGGCGGGCAGCAGGGCATAAAGCCGCTTTACCGCATGCGGCGCAGCACTTCGAGCAGCATGGCATAGGTGCGCTGCACGGAAGCGATGTGCATTTTTTCGTGGTAGGTGTGGATGCCGGTCAGGTCCGGACCGAAGGACACGCAGTCCAAATCCGGAATCTTGTCGACAAACATGCCGCACTCCACGCCCGCGTGGATGGCCTCCACCTTGGGCTCGCGGCCGTACTGCTCACTGAAAACCTCCACCATGAGGTCGCGCAGCGGCGATTCGGTCTGATACTGCCAGCCCGGATAATCGCCGAAAATAGCGATCTGTCCGCCCAGACGCGCGGTCAGCACGCGCAGACGGTCGACGAGCATGCGCTTTTGGGTTTCCACGCTGCTGCGCACACAGAAGGAGGCGCGCACGCGCTGCTCCTCGGTGACGAGCACGCCGAGGTTGAGCGAGGTCTGCACCAGACCGGGCATGTCCGCGCTCATGACCTGGATGCCGTTCGGCGCGCACGCGAGCAGGCACACGATGCGGTTCGTCGAGTCCAGATCCATCGGCAGGGCGGCGGCATCCGCTGCTTCGGCCGTCACGGTGATGTCGGGATCGGTCGTGCGGAATTCGCTGCGGAAGGTTTCACCGAGCGCGGCGCATACGTCGCGTACGGCATCCGCGTCCTGTGCGACAAGCACCGCGGCCGTTTCGCGCGGGATGGCGTTGTCCTTGAGTCCGCCGTTTACCGAAACCAGGCGGAACGCGGTCTTGCCGTCCAGCGCGCCCAGAATGCGGCCCATGAGCATGCTCGAATTGGCGCGTCCCTTGTTGATTTCCACACCCGAGTGGCCGCCGATCAGGCCGGAAACACGCACGGTCAGCGCGCTGCCGGCGAAGGCCTCGCGATAGATCGGCAGATCGCAGCGGGTCATGTTGCCGCCCGCGCAGCTGACGGTGAACACGCCCTCGTCCTCGGAGTCGATGTTGAGCATGCGGCGCGCCTTGAGCGGGCTGACGTCGATGTCGACCGCGCCGAGCATGCCGATCTCCTCGTCGGTCGTAAAGACCGCTTCAAAGCGCGGATGCGGGATATCGGTCGCGTCGAGCACCGCGAGCGCCATGGAGATGGCAACGCCGTCGTCGCCGCCGAGCGTGGTGCCCTTGGCGTAGATGACGTCACCGTCAACCGCGAGATCCAGCCCCTCGGTCGTCATGTCCTTCGTGCAGTCGGGTGCCTTTTCGCAGACCATGTCGAGATGCCCCTGCACAATGACCGGCGCGGCATTCTCATAGCCCGGCGTCGCCGCCTTGATGATGATGACGTTGTTTTTGTCGTCCTGATAATGCTCAAGCCCGCGCTCCTTGGCGAACTCGACGCACCAGTCGCTGATCGCCTTGGTGTTGGTCGAGCCGTGGGGAATTGCCGCAAGCTGCTCGAAGAAATGAAATACGTTTCTGGGCTCTAAATGTTCTAAAACCGCCATAATATGGACCTCCTTATTTTTTAAGAGCGTACTTTTTCCGGCCGGTGGGTGCGATGTACTGCTGCTCCAGCAGATAACGGGTCACCTCGCCGGCAAATTTTTTGCCGTCGCCGACGCGCACACGGCGGCGCGACCAAAACTGCCCCGCCGTCACAGTGCTAATGAGCTGCGCGATTTCCGCCTCGGTGACGGTCGGGTGTTTTTTGAGATGCTTGACCACGCGCGCCGCGCATTTGTGCAGCAGGGCGCGCTCCAGATCGGCATGCTGTGAGATGCTTTTGCGCAGCCCCCACACATAGAGGATGGCGGTCGCGACCGCGAACAGCACAATGCCCATCGCGATGTGCAGCGTACTCACGGCTTCACCTTGTCCTTTCCGACCAGCAGCACGAAGCCGTTGTTGCGCAGAATCTTGATATAGGTCACAAGGCGGTCATACAGCGGCTCGGCCGCCTCGCCGAAATGCGCATGCATGCGCTCGGCAAGCTGCTCCACGGTGCGCACACCGTCAATTTGCTGCCAGAGATAGCTGCCCTGTGCGTCAAGATCCACATGGCTTACGCGCGGCTTGCGGAAAAAACGCTGCGCAATCGTGTGATAAAATCCCCGGTGCACCATGTGAATGGTGACGACACCGTCTTTTTCGTCCCAGGTATTGCGCGGATTGTGCATCAGAACGAAATCCAGAAAGTTTTCGCCCGCATCCTTTGCTTTTTTTGCCATGAAAGCCTCCTATCAAACGAAACGGGCTGTACACCTGCGGTATACAGCCCGTTTCATCAAATGCCGCGGAAAAAATTATTTTTTGTCCTTAAGGTTCTTGTTCCATACGGTGTAGCCCAGCATCGTCAGGATGAGCAGACCGAAGAACACGATGCCGCCGATGTTGCCCAGCGAGAAGCCGCGCGCGGATACATCGATAAAGTTACCGAAGCTGCCGTATTCCTTCATCGGGATGACGGCGAAAACCGCCAGCAGGATGCCGATGATGCCCTCGCCTGCGATGAGGCCGGAGCTGTACAGGATGCCGGACTGGATCATGGAATCGCGCTCGCGCTCGGAAGCGGCCTTGCGCTTCTCAAGGAACAGGCGCACCAGACCGCCGACCATAATCGGTGTGGACAGGTGAATGGGCAGGTACAGACCGATTGCAACGGGAAGAACCGGAAGACCCAGAATCTCGATCACGATGGCGATAAACACACCGGTAAAGACGAGCGCCCACGGCAGGTTGCCGCCCATAACGCCCTCGACAACAAGCTTCATGAGGGTTGCCTGCGGTGCAGCCAGCTCCTTCGAGCCGAAGCCCCAGGCGCTGTTGAGCAGGTACATGATGCCGCCGATTGCGACTGCGGACACGATAACGCCGATGATCTCACCGATCTGCTGCTTCTTCGGGGTTGCGCCGACGAGGAAGCCGGTTTTGAGGTCCTGCGAAACGTCGCCCGCGATTGCAGCGACGATGCAGATGACCGAGCCGATCGTGATGGCGCCGACCATGCCTGCCGCGCCGGTGTTGCCGGTTGCCTTGAGGATGATGGTCGCGATGAGCAGTGTTGCGATGGTCATACCGGAGACCGGGTTATTCGACGAGCCGATCATACCAACCATGCGGGAGGAGACCGTCGCGAAGAAGAAGCCGAATACAACAATGATGAGCGCGCTGACAAGGTTTACCGGGATGAGGGGAAGCAGCCACATCAGGACGGCGATTGCGATAACGCCGAGCAGCAGCACCTTCATCGGGATATCCTGCTCGGTGCGCAGCGTTTCGCCCTTGCCATTGCCCTTACCATAGCCGCCGATGGCGTCGCGGAAGGTGCGCACGATGAGCGGCAGGGACTTGACAAGGCTGATGATGCCGCCTGCGGCAACCGCGCCCGCGCCGATATAACGCACGAACTTGCCCCACAGACCCCATGTGCCGCCGTCCGCCCAAAGCTGGGCAACGCTGACTTCAGCGGGGTAAATGGTCAGATCGCTGCCGAACAGCGCGATAAGCGGCATCAGCACGAACCATGCCAGCGTGCCGCCTGCAAACAGATAAGACGAGACACGCGCGCCGCAAATATAGCCGACGCCGGCGAGTGCGGGCAGAACGTCCGCGCCGAAGCCCGAGCCCTTATACGCGGAAATCGACCAGTCGACCTCGCTCGGGAATACCTTCAGGCCGTCCGCGATGAACTTGTAGAGCGCCGCAATGCCCAGACCAGCGAATACGGTGGACGCCTTCGCGCCGCCCTCTTCGCCTGCAATCAGGACCTCTGCGCACGCGCGTCCCTCCGGATAGGCCAGTGTGCCGTGCTCCTGCACGATGAGCGCATTGCGAAGCGGCACCATGAGCAGAACGCCCAGCGTACCGCCGCACATCGCGATGATGGCGATTTCGACGACCGACGGATAGTTCGTCAGGCCTTCCTTCGCCCACATGAACAGGGCCGGAATGGTGAAAATTGCGCCCGCAGCGACCGATTCGCCCGCAGAGCCGATGGTTTGCACCATGTTGTTTTCCAGAATGGATTCCCGCTTCAAAATGATGCGGTAGAGTCCCATTGAAATAACCGCTGCCGGGATGGAGGCGGATACGGTCATACCGACACGCAGGCCGAGGTATGCGTTCGCCGCACCAAACAGGATTGCCAACAGCGAGCCAAGCACGATGGATACGATTGTAAACTCGGGCATGACCTTGTCAGCCGGGACATAGGGCTTAAACTTTTTGTCTTCCACTTTTGTCTCTTCCTCTCACTTTTAATGGATCTATACGCAGCTTCCCCCCGCGTACTTATAACGTTTATTGTACGTTACACACGAACTTTCGTCAAGATTATTGTATCATGTTTTATCGGATTTTCGGACATTTCGCCATGTTTAAGCACGTTTTCTGTAAAGACAAAAAACGCTTTACACACATTTGTCCGTCTGTAGAGAGCATTTTTGCCGATATAACGCGATGTGCGACACAAACGCGCGCGATGGAAATCGGTGTGTGTCTGCAAAAAATTTCTCAGGATTTGTATCCGAACGTGATCGGACGCACGTCGCCGGTCAGCGCGCGGCAGTCATAGCCCGCGGCCTTGAGCTGCTGCACCATTTCTGTGACCGCGCCCGCCGTCGCGGTCTTTTCTCCGCTGTCGTGCATGAGCACGATCGGATGCTTGGAGCCTGCGACGCCGCTGACGACGTTTTGCGTGATCTGCGCGCTGGTCAGCTTTTTGCCGGTTGCGTCCTCCGAGGAAACGCTCCAATCGTGGTAAATGAAGCCGCGCCGCGTCATCTCAGCGATGAGCTGCTGATAGATGCCGCCGTTATAGCCGTTGATGCTGCCGCCCGGGAAGCGAAACAGCGTGGGATAGACACCGGTCGCGTCGTAAATGGCGGTATACACCTGATAAAAATCGTCCAGAAAGGTATCGACCGAAACGTACATCGCCTTGTAATCGTGCGCGTAGGTGTGGATCGCGAGCGTGTGCCCCTCGCTGACCATGCGCTTGAGGAGCGCCTCATTCCCTGCGATATTCCGCCCGATGACGAAAAAGGTTGCGTGCGCGCCCTGCGCCTTGAGCGCGTCGAGCACGGTCGCCGTGTTCGAGGACGGGCCGTCGTCAAAGGTCAGGTAGACCGCTTTGGGATCGTCCGCGGTGCGCGCGGGCACGTCCTTGACCACCATGTCGGGGTATTTATTCTGGTATTCGAAGCTGTCATTGGCGAGCTGCACCGCGGGAATCTTGGAAGCGAGCGTCTCATTTTCCTGCGTCAGCGCCGTCACCTGCGCGCGCAGCGTTTTGAGCTCACCGCCCATGCGCGCGGCGCGCACGGTCTGCACGGCGCCTGCTGCGGCAACCACGCCGACCAGAATCACCGCAATCAGCCGCGTCGGCACCGCAAAGCTGCGCCGTCTGCCGCCATATCCGTTTTTTCTCATATCCATCCTCCTGATTTTATCGCTATCTTTCTTATTATAACAAAATTTTCGCACACTACAACCGCGCGCGCAAAAAAAAGCCGACCCATTTACGGGTCGGCCGGGTGTGTTATCGTTTGCCGCGCATTGCGCGGATGCGGCGGCGTTGGCGGCGCACGCGATGCCAGCGGTAGAGAAGAAGCGTGGTCAGCAAAAACAGCACGGTCGCGCAGACCGCGATTGCGCCGCGCGCGAAGGGACTCAGCCCCCGGTGCGCGTCCTCGGTAGAGACCGCGAGGCTTTCGCCGTCGGTGGACGAGCCGGACGGCGCGCCCTCGGACAGCAGGGTGAGCGGAAGCGTAAAGAGCAGCGCATCCGCATCGGACACGGTGAGCATGGGAGTATCCTGCGATTCCGTGCATGCAAGCGCAAGCGATTTTGCCTTGTCGCCCTTGGGCAGCAGCGCGATGGTGTCGCGCAGCGCATCGATGTTCGCGTTAGGATAGGCTGCAAGCGCGGCTTCGGACTGCTGCTGCGCGGACAAAGTGACCGCGTGATACCGGTTGTAGCCGTATTGGAAGAGCGCGTCCGTATCGGTCAGCGCCTGCTTTTTGGAGGTTTCGCAAAGCACGACCGCGATGAGCGTGACATCGGCGGAGCGCTTAAAGGTGACGAGCGTGTGGTGGGCATTCGTTGTCCAGCCGTTTTTGCCGCCGAGCACCTCCTTGTCATACCACTGCGAGCTCGGGTTGAGGAAATTCTGCTTGGTACCGAATTCGCGGCGCTCGGCCTGCTTGTTCGTCGGCTCGATGAAGAACGAGCGCGCGCCTGCAAACTCGAAAAATGCGGGATAGTCGGTCAGCGCCTGCGCGATGAGCGCCATATCGTGCGCGGTGGTGTAGTGCGCGGCGTTGTCAAGCCCGTTGGCGTTGACAAAATGCGTGTTTTCGCAGCCGAGCGCGGCCGCCTTCTCGTTCATCAGGTCGGCAAAGCCCTCCAGCGAGCCGCCGACATGCTCCGCGAGCACGTTGGACGCGTCGTTCGCGGACTCGACGAGCATCGCGCCCATCAGGTCGTGCAGCGTGAGCACCTCGTCCGTGTCAAGCGCGATGTGGGTCGAGCCGGGCTCGATGGCGTGCACCGCGGTGTGGCTCGCGGTCGTCGTCACGGATAAATCGGGGCTGCGCTCAAGCACGACAAGCGCGGTCATCAGCTTGGTGATAGAAGCGGGCGCGAGCTTTTGGTCGCCGCCCTTTTCCAGAAGGAACTGCCCGTTTTCCGCGCACAGAAGCGCCGCACTCACGCAGCCGAGGTCGGGCGCGTCCGTCGCGAGCGCGGTCGTCGGGTTGGACAGCGCCATTGCGGCAAGGACGTCCGGGGCGCACGGGCTGTAGGGGTTGTCTTGCGCCTCCAGCGCGGCTGCGCCGGAAAGGCACAGCTGAACGCTCATGAGCAGGCAAAGCAGCTTTTTCAGTCGCATAGCGGGGCTCCTTCTTGTCGGTATTTGTCGGGTGCATTTTGGTTACCTCTATCATACACTATTTTACCGTTATTATGCAAGTGAAACCACGCAGGGAGACGGGATTTCATGCGGAAAGCCTTTGCGCGGCGGCAGGCGATGTGGTACAATACAGTGGTATGCAAAATGGGGAGGAGACGGGAAAAATTGCAATATCTGCTCATTTATGTGGTATGTATCAATCTTGCGGGCGCGGTCGCGGCTCTGCTCGACAAACGGCGCGCAAAGCGCGGCACTTGGCGCATTTCCGAGCGCACGCTGTTCGTATTTTGTGTGTGCGGCGGCTGTCCGGGTGTTTATCTGACCATGCGCGCCGTGCGGCATAAGACGCGGCACAAGCGCTTTATGCTGGGCATTCCGGCGATTTTTATCATACAGATTGCGATTATTCTGATGATATATTACAAGACGTACGGAGGCGGTCCGTTATGATGACCGAATTTCTCGTGCGACGCTTTGTCAAAGATGCGCAGGACACCGCAAACAGTGCGGTGCGCGAACGCTATGGCGTGCTCGCGGGTGCGGTCGGCATTGTGTGCAACCTGTTCCTGTTCGGGCTGAAGCTTGCCATCGGGTTGCTCACGCGCTCGATTTCCGTGACGGCGGACGCGATCAACAACCTGTCCGACGGGCTGTCCTCGGTCATTTCGATTGTGGGCTTCAAGCTATGCGGACGCGCGCCCGACGCGCAGCATCCGTTCGGCTACGGCAGAACCGAATATATCGCGGGGCTGGGTGTGTCGTTTCTGATTCTGCTCGTGGGCTTTGAGTTTCTCAAAAGCTCGATTTCGCGCATTGTCGCGCCCGAGCCGATTGCGTTCAGCGGCGTGCTGCTCGCGCTGCTTGCGGTGTCGCTGCTCGTCAAGCTGTGGATGGGCACGTTCAACCGCACACTCGGACAGCGCATCCAGTCGCCGACGCTGCTCGCCGCGATGCAGGACAGCATCAACGACGTCATCACGACCGCGGTCGTCACCCTCGGCATGATTGCGGGGCAATTTACCGTGCTGCCGGTCGATGGTTATGTCGGCGTGGGGGTCGCGCTCTTTCTCCTGTGGTCGGGCGTGGGCATCGCGCGCGATACGCTCAGTCCGCTGCTCGGGCAGGCGGCCGACCCCGATATTGTGCAGTCCATCGAAAAGCTCGTGCTGGGCATGGACGGCATCGTCGGCGTGCACGACCTCATCGTGCACAACTACGGCGCGGGCAAGTCGCTTGCCTCGCTGCACGCCGAGGTGCCCGACGATGCGGACATCGTCGCAATTCATGAGGTCATCGACGACGCGGAAAAGCTGGTATGGAGCAAAACCGGCGTGTATCTCGTCATTCATATGGATCCGATTTCGCTCAACGACACGCGCGTCAACGCGCTGCGCACGCAGACGGAGGCGCTTTTGTGCGAGATTGACGCGCGCCTGAGCATGCATGATTTTCGTGTGGTCGATGGGAAGCACCACATCAATCTGGTGTTTGACGTGGTCGTGCCGTTTGATTATGACAAAGAGCAGCGCGAACACCTGCGCCGGGACATCGGGGACCGCTTGCGCGCGCATGACGCACGGCTCAACGCGATCATCACACTCGACCATCAGATGTAACACATGAAGGAGGAAATGCCATGCTTTTCATTCAAAACGGCCATATTCTGGATCCTTATACCGGGATGGATCATCTGTCGAACATCCTGATCGGGGAGGACGGTATCATCACCGCTATCGGGCAGCGGCTGCGTGCGCCTGAGGGCTGTCCGGTGCTCGACGCGGCAGGCAAGACGGTTTCGCCGGGCTTTGTCGACGGCCATGTGCACTTTCGCGATCCGGGGCAGACGGAAAAGGAGACTCTTGAAACGGGCGCGGCGGCCGCGGCAGCAGGCGGCTACACCACGGTCATCTGCATGGCGAACACGCTGCCGACCTGCGACAGCACGGAAATCCTGCGCGGCATCACGGCGCGCGCCGCGGACATCGAAACGGTGCATGTGCTGCAAGCGGGCGCGGTGACGCGAGGGCTGCGCGGCGAGGAGCTGACCGACTTTGAAGCGCTGCTTGCAGCGGGCGCGCCCTGCCTGACGGATGACGGCATCAACCTGACGGGTGCCGGGCTGTGCATGCGCGCGATGGAGCGCGCGGCGGCGTGCGGCGCGCTGCTGTCCTTCCATGAGGAGGACCCCACGCTTGTGGATTCGCCCGGCGTCAACTTCGGCTCGCCAGCGGCGGACAAAATGGGTGTGCCCGGCGCGCACGCGGCCGCGGAGGACGCGATGATCGGGCGCGACATCGCGCTTGCCCTGCGCACCGGCGCGCGCGTGTGCTTTCAGCACGTCAGCTCGGCGGCTGCGGTGGGGCTCATCCGCGCGGGCAAGGCGCTCGGCGCGCGCATCTGCGCCGAGGTCACGCCGCACCATCTCAGCCTGACGCAGGACGCGGTGCTGACCTATGGCACGAACGCGCGCATGAATCCGCCGCTGCGCACCGAAGCCGACCGGCAGGCGCTCATCGCGGGGCTGCTCGACGGCACGCTGGACATGATTGCGACCGATCACGCGCCGCATACGGCAGCGGAAAAGGCGCGCGACTTTGCGCATGCGCCCTCGGGCATCATCGGGCTGGAAACCGCGTTTTCCGTGTGCAACAGCTATCTGGTCAAGACCGGCAGCATGCCGCGCATGTGCCTCATCGAGCGCATGAGCTGCGCGCCCGCGCGCATTTACGGACTGGAAAAGAAAGCGGTCGCGGTCGGCAACCGCGCGGAGCTGGTGCTGCTCGATTGGGACGCGCCCGTGCGCTACACCGCATATCGCTCCAAATCCGCGAACTCGCCCTTTACTGGCATGCCGCTGTTCGGTGCGGTGTGCGGCACGGTCATGGGCGACCGCATCGTGCGATAACAGAGGACGGATAAAGAGATGAACGAAGAAAGAAAAAAACGGTTCCCCGCGCGCGTCAAGCGGCGCGTGATACAGGCGGTGGTTCTTGCGGCGGCGATTGTGGTCGTGTTTGCGGCAGGCGCGGTGTGGAGCCGCACGGGCAGCGCGACGACCGTGACGAGCGATCTGATTTCGCAGCGTATCCGCGCGGTCAGCGAGCTTGCAACGGTGGAATACCACTACACGAACATGGGAAAGTTTGAAGATCAGGTGGATTTTTACGGCTGGAAGGTGCCGCTGACGCGCAAGCGCTTCATTGTGTCCTATGACGGCATCATCAAGGCGGGCGTGGATGCCGCGCAGGCCGCGGTGCAGGTGCACGACAAGACCGTCACGGTCACGCTGCCTGCCGCCGCGGTGCTGTCCCACGAGATTGACGATGACAGCCTGCAAATTTTCGATGAAACCACCAATATTTTCAATCCGTTGAAAATCAGCGACTACGCGGGCTTTGCCGCGGACCAGAAAAAGGCGGTCGAAAGCAAGGCAATCGAAAATGGACTGCTGACCGAAGCTGCGGACAAGGCGCGCGACGCGGTCACGCGGCTGCTCGGTCTTGCGCCGGGCATGGAAGCGTATCAAATAGAAATCAAAATTGACGACTGATGGAGGATACTTATGAAGATTGACGGAAACGAGCTTGCGATTCGGCAGAACGAGCTGGACCGCGAGGGCAAAAAGCGCGAAGCGTATGAGATGAAGATGGAGTTTTTGCGTCAGGTGCGCGAAAGCGGTGACCACTGCCCCTGCCAGGAGAAGTGTCCGCACCACGGCAACTGCTTTGAGTGCGTGACCATCCACCGCGGACATCGCGATCATCTGCCGATGTGCATGTGGGATATGGTCAACGAGCGGCTGCACAGCCTGTCCCTGATGACCGAAGGCACGCTGACACAGTACGAACAAAAATAAACCGCACGCCCCGAAACATACGGCTGTCTGCTGTGTGCTTCGGGGCATTTTGCATATTGGGAAGGAATTTCACATAGGATTTGCCAGAGGAAAAACAAGGAAGGGGTTTTACTATGGCTACAGAGACCGAGCCCACAGGGCGTGGTTTTTTACAGGTGCGCGTATCGACCGCGGGGGAGGCGCTGCCGGTTGAAAACGCAATCGTGACCATCGCGGAGCAGGGGCGCGACGGCATGGCCGGACAGCTGCTGTACCGCACACCGACCGACCGCAGCGGCTTGACACCGGTGTTTTCGCTGCCCGCGCCGCCTGCTTCGACCGGCGAGCGGCCGGGGGGCGCGGTGCCATATGCGGAGTACCGCGTCGAGGTGAACGCGGAGCGCTTTATCAGCCAGATTTTTGAGGGGGTGCCCATTTTCGGCGGTGTGACGACCGTGCAGCCTGCGATGCTGATGCCGGCAGGCACGAACAGACCCGCGCCCGAACGGTTTCCCCCTTATTCATCGACGCTGTAAGGAGGAGCACGCATGGCAGTCAATGTGCCGGCCATACCGGAAACCATCGTGGTGCATCTGGGCGCACCCGATAACGCAAGCGCGCCCAATGTCACGGTCAGATTTCCCGAGTATATTAAGAACGTGGCATCGAGCGAAATCTATCCGACCTGGCCCGAGTCCGCGATTCGCGCAAACGTCTATGCGCAGGTGTCCTATGCGCTCAACCGCGTTTACACCGAATGGTACCGCTCCAGAGGCTATGATTTTGATATTACGAACTCCACGCGCTATGATCAGGCATTTGTGCGCGGCCGGGAAATTTTCGAAAATATCAGCCGCATTGTGGATGAGCAGTTCAATGACTATATCGTGCGCGGAGAAAATATTGAGCCGCTTTTTGCGCAGTATTGCAGCGGTACGACCGTCACCTGCGAGGGGCTGAGCCAGTGGGGAACCGTGCCGCTTGCCGAGCAGGGCATGACCTTGTATGAGATTTTGCAGAATTTTTATGGGGACAACATCAATCTGGTGTTCGATGCGCCTGTGGCGCCGAATGTGCCGTCCTATCCGGGCAAGCCACTGCAGCGCGGCTCCGCGGGCCGCGAGGTGCGCAATTTACAGATGTGGCTCAACCGCATTTCCACGAACTATCCTGCCATTCCTAAAATTTATCCGGTGGACGGCATTTTTGGCATCGGCACGGAGGAGGCCGTGCGCGCGTTTCAGAAAATTTTCAATCTTGCGCCCGACGGCATCGTCGGCCAGGCGACCTGGTACCGCGTCCTGTATCTTTATACCTCGGTGAAAAAGCTCGCGGAGCTGGTGTCCGAGGGGGTGTCGCTGGAGGAGGCATCCCACCAGTACCCGAGCTAGCTGGAGGAGGGCTCGGCCGGACTCGGCGTGCGCGTGCTGCAATATTATCTGTCCGTGCTCGCGCAGTTTTATCCCTCCATTCCTGCGCCGCCGATGGACGGCACGTTTGGCGCGTCAACGGCTGAGTCCGTGCGTGCGTTCCAGCTGTGGGCGGGGGTGGAGGTGGACGGCATCGTCGGGCGGCAGACGTGGTACGCTCTGTACGACGCGTATCAGGTGCTCGTTTCGGCGATTCCGCACGGTACGACACCGGCAGGGCTGCCGCTGTTTCCGGGCACACTGCTCGTGCGCGGCGCGAGCGGAGAGGATGTGACGCGCATGCAGGAGGCGCTCAACTATATTGCAGACAGCTATCCGGAAATCGAGCCTTTTCCGGTGACGGGCTACTATGGGGACATGACCGCACAGGCGGTGCGGGCATTTCAGCAGCTGTTCGGGCTGGAGGCGGACGGTGCAATCAATGCGGTCACCTGGGACGCGATCGCATCGGTCTACGCCGATTTGCAAGGCGGCACAAGGGTCGCGCCGGGGCAGTATCCGGGCTACATCCTGCGCGAGGAGGGGAGAGCATGAGCTACACCGAAGAGCAAAAGCGCGCCCATATCTATACAGTGCAAAAGGCGCTCTATGAGGTGCGGCGCAGCGGACAGCCCCTGCCCGAGCTAATTCCCGACGGCATTTACGGGCCGGAAACGACCGAAGCCGTGCGCCGCTATCAAACGCTGCGCCGCCTGCCGCCGACCGGCACGGTCGATCAGGCGACATGGGACACGCTGATGACGGAATACAACGAAATTATGGGCAGACGCGAGCGGCCGCGGCACATTATTCCCTTTACTTCAGGGCCGATTGCGCTGACAGTCGGCGCGGTATCGCCCGGTGTGGGCATGGCGCAGATTATGCTGTGGGCGCTCAGCGCACACTACGACAACATCAGCGCTGTGCCGCTGACCATGACACTGGACGGCGAGACTCTGGAGCAGCTCAATACGATACAGCGCATCGCCAATCTCCCCGAACGAAAAGTGCTGGACAATGCCACCTGGAATGCGCTGACCGCGCTGTTTAATGCGACGGCCGCGCTTTACTGAAACAAAAACAGCCCGCAAGCAAAATGCTTGCGGGCTGTTTTTTTATGCGGCAGTTTATGCGAACTTAATAGTGACGCGCCTCAAAGAGATGGTCTTCAATCGCCTTGCGTGCGGCCTGCACTTCGGGCTTCGTGGAAACCTCGGCGACGCCGACACGCCACCAGTTCTCGTAGCCCGCAGACATGGTCTTGGGCAGAACCTTGATGTCAATCAGCGTGGAAACGGTCTGCTTCTTGGAATCTTCAATCGCAGCCTTGAGCTCGTCAAGGGTCTTGACGGTGTAGGTTTTGCAGCCGTAAGCCGCGCCGATCGCCGCGTAGTCGACCATGATGACCTTGCCCTTGTGGACGCCGTTTGTCACGCCCTCTTCCAGCATGTTCTTCTCGGTCGTGATGGACGCGTTGCCCTGGCCGACCTCAAGGTTGTTGATGCAGCCGAAGGAAGCGTTGTCAAACAGCATGACGTTGATCTTCTTGCCAATCTGGATGGAGGTGATGAGCTCGGAGTGCAGCATATCGAAAGAGCCGTCGCCGCACATCGCGTAAACCTCCTGATCCGGGCAAGCGAGCTTTGCGCCCAGCGCGGAAGCAACCTCGTAGCCCATGCAGGAGTAGCCGTACTCCATGTGATAGGTGTTCGGGGTGCGTGCACGCCACAGACCCTGCATGTCGCCCGGCAGAGAGCCGGCCGCCGCGCATACGATCGCGTCGTCGTCAATCATGTGGTTGATCGTGCCGAGAACCGTGGTCTGGCACAGCGTGCAGCCCGTGTCCTCGATGAACTTCTCGACGCACATACGGTTGTCGTCGTTGACTTCGGGGGTGAAGGAGCTCTTGTCGGTGTAGACCACGTTGTCCAGACGATCAATCTCGGTGAACCACTCCTGACGCAGCGCCTTGACCTCTTCGGCATAGGCAGCGTCGGTGTGGAAGCCGATGGCGGAGAGTGCCTCGCCGATTGCGGTCAGCGCTTCGTTTGCGTCCGCGATAACCGGCGTTGCGTCCATCTTGTACGCCTGGAACTCCGAGGGGTTGATGTTGACGAACTTCGCATCCGTGCGGTAGAGCCACTTGGACGCGGTCGTAAAGTCGGTGTAGCGGGTGCCGACGCCGATGACAACGTCCGCCTCATGCGCGAGCTTGTTCGCTGCGATGCCGCCGGTGGTGCCCAGACCGCCGAGGTTCAGCTCGTGGGTCCACTCGATGGCGCTCTTGCCCGCCTGGGTCTCGCCGAAGGCAATGCCGAAATCCTCGGCGAACTTCTTGAAGACCTTATGTGCCTCGGCATAACGCACGCCGCCGCCGCAGATGAGAAGCGGCTTCTTTGCGTTCTTGATGACCTCGACAGCCTGCTCGAGCGCATACTTCGTGATCGGACGGCGGTCGATGCGCCATACGCGCTTGCGGAAGAAGTCGACCGGATAATCATAGGCTTCCGCCTGCACGTCCTGCGGCAGGGAGATTGCGACCGCGCCGGTGTTGGCGGTGTCGGTCAGCACGCGCATCGCGGAGATCATGTCGGTCATGACCTGCTCGGGGCGGTTGATGCGGCCCCAGTACTTGGTGACAGCCTGGAACGCGTCGTGCGCGGAAATGGACAGGTTGTGCGGCTGCTCCATCTGCTGGAGCACCGGGTCGGGCTGACGGGAGGCGTAGATGTCGCCCGGCAGAAGCAGAACCGGAATGTTGTTCGCGGTTGCGGTTGCGGCGGCGGTGACCATGTTGCACGCGCCGGGGCCGACAGACGAGGTGCACGCGAAGATTTCCTTGCGGCGCATCTGCTTGGCATAGCCGACTGCGGCGAGCGCCATGCCCTGCTCGTTCTTGCCCTGATAGACGACCATGTCACGGAGCTCCTGCTCCACGCCGTTTGCAAAGCCGACGACGTTGCCGTGGCCGGGCAGCATGAAGATGCCCTTCACGAACTTGTGCTCGGTCTCGTTGCCATCCATGTCAATGTAGCTGACATACTGGTTTTCGAGAAAGCGGACGATTGCCTGAGATGAAGTCAGGCGGACGGTTTCCATATGAATCATTCGGGTAGTTCCTCCTTAAAATCAGTCGTGTGATAGTTTTAGTTGCCGGTCGGGCAGTGCCAGATGTGGTCGTTTGCATCGTCCTCCAGCAGCCACAGGTGCTCGGTGTCGTCGATGCGGGTCTTGTCCCACGGGTCGCCCGGCAGATGGCGGATGCCCCATGCGTAGCAGCAGGAGTAGCCCGGCGCGGTGACCTGGGAGTGCATTTTGTCGGTGATGATCGCAAGACCGTTGTGGCGGGTTTCGTAGATTTCGTCGTTTGCCCAGCCTGCGCCGAAGCCCTGCTCGCGGTCGAAGCGGTAGAAGTAGACCTCGGGCTGCGGGTGGTGGTGCGGCGGGTAAGAGGACCACTTGCCCGGCAGGTTGATGACCTCGCCCAGCACCATGTTGGAGTACGGCGCGTTGTCAAGGTCGAAGCAGGTGCGCACGTCGCGCTTGATGCAGCCCATCAGCTCGCCCTTGTTGCCGCGTGCCCAGGTGTCGGTGTCTTCCGGCTTGTACATCTTGGACGGGAAGGTCTTGTCGTTGAGGGTCTTCTGCACGTAGATGTTGCACGGGCCGTGCGCCGCAATCTCGATCTTGATGCCCTTGCATACGTGCAGGCAGGACGGATTGTGGTCAAACGGATTGGGACGATCGACGTCGTAGGAGTCGTTCTCCCACTTGAGGGTGCACTTGCCGTCGAACACCAGGACTGCAACTTCCTTCTCCGCCTCCTCGATGGCGAAGGTGTCGCCATCCTCCATGACGAGCAGGGCGACGTCCATCATGGCGTCCTTGCCGATGCCGTCTTCGAGGCGGATATACTCATTGTAGCCCCGCTCGACCTTTTTGTTCATATACATGACACATACCTCCTAAAATAATAGTATGATTCTGCTTTGGAAGGACTGCGCCGCACCCGAAGGGGCGCTGTCCGCACGCGCACGCAAAAAAACCGCGCGAAGTGCTTGTATTGTTGCGTTTCATTGTCTATAATTATAAACAGAAAAACGGAATTGGTCTTGCAATATTTTCGCAATCGATAACACAATTTTAAGGAATAAGGAGAGATCGCTATGGACGACACCAAACGAGAAAAGCGCATACACGGCACGCACGGCTTTCCATTTCAGATTTACCCGGCGCTCGAGGTCAGCGATCCCGATCTGGTTCCTTATCACTGGCACCCCGAAAGCGAGATCATCCTGATTGATGCGAGCGAGGTCGAGCTGACGATCGGCGACCGGAAGTACGCCGGAAAGCGCGGCGATATCTATTTTGTGCGCAGCGGCGAGCTGCACGAAATCCGCGGCGCACCGACGGGACGGTCGCAATCCTTCGTATTTCCGATGGATTTTCTGCAGTTTGCCCGCACCGATCTGGCGCAGAGCGCGTTTCTTGCGCCGCTTGCGGACGGACAGCTGGTTTTTCGCACCGCGCTGCCCCACGGACAGCCGGGAAACGCGGAAATCGGCGCAATTTTGCGCCAAATCGTGCGCGCCTGCATCGGCAAGCAGGCAGGCTATGAGCTGATGGTCAAGGCCGGGCTGCTGCAAACCGTCGCGACGGCGGCCGCCCTCGGCCTGCTCGTGCCGCGCGCGGGCAAGGCGGACTATAAGCAGGAAACGCTGCGCAGCATCGTCGCGTACCTTGAAACGCACTATGCCGAGCATCTGAGGCTGGACGAGGTCGCGGCGCAGTTTGGATTGTCACCCCAATATTTTTGCACCTTTTTTAAGGAAAATCTGGGCAGAACGCTGACCCAGCACGTCAATTTTTTGCGGGTCGAGCGCGCCAGCCGCTTGCTGCGCAACACCGACGACCCGATTTCCGAAATCGCGCTGACGGTCGGGTTCGATAATTTCAGCTACTTCATCAAGCGCTTTCGCGCGTGCTTCGGCTGCACACCAAGCGAATATCGGCGCGCAACCGCGTCCGGCATGGGCGCGTAAGCGTCATTCGTAGCGCAGGCGCACCCCGTGGGATTCGCAAAAGCGCACATAAGGATCGGGCGGACGGCGGTCGGTGATAAAGCCGCTCAAATCCTCCAGCCGGCAGAAGGAGATGACCGCATCGCGGCCGAGCTTAGAGTTGTCCGCGAGCAAAAAAATATGCGCGGCGCGCTGCACGATGCCGCGTTTAATCTCGGCTTCCAGGAAGGTCGTGTTCATCATGCCCGCTTCGACAGACACGCCGGTCGCCGCCATGAACGCCTTGTTGATTTTCATGGCGGACAGCGCCTCGAACGCGGACAGACCGACAAAGGAATCGGTCGGACGGGAGTAGATGCCGCCGAGCGAAATGACGTTGAGATGCTCGTATTTGGACGCTTCGGCAAGCGCGCCGAGCGAGTGCGTCACAATTGTGATGCGTTTTTTGGTGGCAAGAAACTTGAGCATACACACGGTGGTGGTGCCCGAATCAATAAAAATGGTATCGCCGTCCTCGACCTCGTCCGCGGCAAGGCGGCCGATCAGGGCCTTGTCGCTGGAGTGCAGGCTTGAGCGCACCGGCGATGGCACCGCGCCGGGGGAGGAGATGGCGGTCACGCCGCCGTAGACCTTCGCGATATGGCCGCGCGCTTCCAGCGTGTTGAGATCGCGGCGTATGGTGTTTTTAGAGACGTTAAACGCCTCGCACAGTTCGTCAATCGTCGCGGTTTCGCGTGCAATGACATACTGCTCGATTGAGTTAAGTCTGCTGATTTTCAATGCCAGGACACCTCGGCTTCCTTCATATTCACTATCCCTCTCGGATGTTTTCTTTTCTCTCCGCACATGTATCTACTTTAATTTTATCAGAAATTGACGAAAAATCAACCAATAACACAGTAATTTTCGGAAAGTTGCGTAAAATTGTGAGAAGTGTTGCGCAAGTTGCGGTAAAGAAGGGTAATTTTTTCGCAACAAAATGGGGTGCCGGCATTGAAATCCTACGCAGAAGATGGTAAACTGAAGACAGCGAAAAGTGGTTCGTGCGCCCGCGGCGCGCGGACGACGCTTTGAAAACTAAGGAATAGGCAGGTGTATTTCATGCAGAAAGCAGAAAAAATGCAGCAGCTCCGCGTATTCGCACAGGAGATTAGACTGGAAACCCTCAAGACGATCGGCACGCTCGGCTTCGGCCATGTCGGCGGCTCCATGTCAATCATTGATGCGCTGGCGGTTCTGTACGGCGATGTAATGAAGGTAGACCCGAAGAATCCGCGTTGGGAAGATCGCGACTGGTGCGTTCTGTCCAAGGGCCACGCGGGCCCGGCGATGTATGCAACCCTCGGCCTCAAGGGCTTCTATCCGCTGGAGCAGGCGTATACCCTGAATCAGCCCCACACGAACTTCCCGTCCCATACCGACCGCACCAAGACCCCGGGCGTCGACCTGACGACCGGCTCGCTGGGTCAGGGTATGTCCACCGCGACGGGCGCGGCGCTTGGCAACAAGATTGACGGCCGTGACAACCACACATTCGTATTCATCGGCGACGGTGAGGCGGACGAAGGCCAGGTTTGGGAGGCAGCGCAGTTTGCGGTGCACTACGAGCTTGACAACCTCATCTGCTTTGTCGACGACAACAAGTACCAGCTTGACGGCGCGTGCGAGCTCATCATGCGCCACGCAAAGGGCATCGGTGCAAAGTTCGACGCGTTCGGCTGGAACGTCATCGAGCTCGAGGACGGCAACGATGTCGAGAAGATTTATGACGCCGTTCAGGCGGCCTATGCCACCACGGGCAAGCCCACCTGCATCGTGCTTCACACGATCAAGGGCAAGGGCGCGACGTTTGCAGACGGTACCGGCGCGCACTCCTCTCAGCCGAGTAAGGAGCAGTGGGACGAAGCCATTGCTTACGCTGAGAAGCAGCTTGCTGAGATCAAAGCACAGTAAGGGAGGGTATCAATTATGAGTTTTACTTTGATTGGAAAACACGAGAAGGATGCTCGCGCAAACCGTGACGGCTACGTCAACGCGATGCTCGAGCTGATGGAACAGGACCCGACGGTCGTCCATGTCGACTGCGACCTTGAAAACTGCATCAACACCGGCAAGCTCGAAAAGGCTTATCCGGCGCGCACGATCAACGCGGGCATCGCGGAGGCAAACGCAATGGGCGTTTCCGCAGGCCTGGTTGCAACCGGCAAGAAGGTCTTTATGCACTCCTTCGGCCCGTTCGCATCGCGCCGCTCGTTTGATCAGGCGTTCATGTCCGCCGCTTACGCAAAGCTGCCGGTGCACATCGTCGGCTCCGACCCGGGCGTGTGCGCTGCATACAACGGCGGCACCCACATGCCGTTCGAGGATTGCGCGCTGTATCTGTCCGTGCCGGGCTCGGTCGTCATCGATCCGGTCGACTACGCACAGATTAACTGCCTGACGAAGAAGCTGGCCGCATCGGAGAAGTTCTCCTATATGCGCATGATCCGCAAGACCGTTACCACGGTCTATGCAGACGGCTCGGACTTCGAAATCGGCAAGGGCGTCACCCTGCGCGAGGGCAAGGATGTGACGATCATCTCCTCCGGCATCATGGTTGACGTTGCGCTGCAGGCGGAAGAGGCGCTCAAGGCTGAGGGCATCTCCGCAAAGGTCATCGATATGTTCACCTGGAAGCCGCTCGACGAGGAGCTCGTCATTGCTTCCGCGAAGGAGACCGGCTGCATCGTCACCGCGGAGAACCATCAGGTCGGCTGCGGTCTGGGTTCTGTTGTTGCAAACTGCCTCGCGAAGAACCATCCGGTTCCGGTCGAGATGGTCGGCATTCAGGATCGCTTCGGCCAGGTCGGCGCGGAGAGCTTCCTGCGCGAAGAGTACAACCTGACGGTTGCCGACGTTGTCGCTGCTGTCAAGAAGGTCCTCGCACGCAAGTAAGAAACCCCCAAAAGGATACGCCGAAGCGTATCCTTTTTTTTGTTCGCCGCGCACTGTTTCCTTGACAGGGGGCCCGTTTGCAAGTATAATAGTGAATCTATGAGGGAGTAGTTGGCGCACGATGCGCGGCAGGTCAACATGCTGACGGTTCGTTCTGTCTGGTCTGCCTTCATTAACGAGACTCATGTGCGGAAAACTGCCGCACCTGTGTCTTTTTTTATACTCAGGTGCGGGAAACACCTGATTTTTTTGTGTCTGGAGGAAGTTTGAATGGGCTTGTGGGAATTGATTCTGGTCGCGGTGGGGCTGTCGATGGACGCGTTTGCGGTATCGATTGGCAAGGGGCTGACGATGCAGCGCATCCGGTGGCGGCAGGCGGCGCTGGCCGGGCTGTGGTTCGGCGCGTTTCAGGCGATGATGCCGCTTGCGGGGTATTTTCTCGGCATACGCTTTGCCGGCTATATCGAGATGATCGACCACTGGATTGTATTCGTCCTGCTCGCTTTGATCGGCGGCAACATGATCCTCGAAGCGCGCAAGGGGGAGGCGACGTCCGTCGACTGCTCCTTCGCGCCGCTGCGCATGCTGCCGCTTGCGGTCGCGACCTCGATTGACGCGCTTGCAGTCGGCGTGACCTTTGCGTTTTTGCAGGTTGACATCCTGCCTGCCGTCATGCTGATCGGATGCGCAACGTTTGTCATTTCGGTTGCAGGTGTCAAAATCGGCACGGTATTCGGGGAGTGTTTTTCGTGCAAGGCGGAATTTCTCGGCGGCGTTCTGCTGATTTTCATGGGATGTAAGATTTTGCTTGAGCATCTGGGCATACTGGGGTAATCGCGCGACGGAATTTGATTCGACAAAATCCGGCGGGGAACTTGCCTATTCTCCTGAAATATAGTAAACTGAAATATGCAAAACCGATGTGTCATCAGGGGGATGGCATATCAGACACACAGATAAAGGAGAATCAAGCTATGGCTGCAACCATTTGGTCCCTGCTGCCGCCGATTATCGCGATTGCACTCGCCTTGCTCACAAAGGAAGTGTATATGTCGCTCATGATCGGCATTCTGTCCGGCGCGCTGCTGTTTGCCAGCTTCAATCCGCTGCACGCGGTCGAAACCACGTTTAACATCATGGGGGAGAAGATTGGCAGCAATGTCAATATTCTGGTATTTCTCGTGCTGCTCGGCATTCTTGTCGCGCTCATCACGAAGTCCGGTGCGTCCAAGGCATACGGTGAGTGGGCAAGCCGCACCATCAAGACGCGCCGCGGCGCTTTGATGGCGACTTCGCTGCTCGGCACACTGATTTTTGTGGACGATTATTTTAACTGCCTGACCGTCGGCACGGTCATGCGCCCCGTGACGGACAAGCACGGTGTCACCCGTGCAAAGCTCGCCTATGTCATCGACGCAACCGCAGCGCCTGTGTGTATCATCGCCCCGATCTCGAGCTGGGCGGCGGCGGTCGGCTCTTCCCTGCCCAAGGACAGTCAGGTCGACGGCTTCAGCCTGTTCTTAAAAACCATCCCGTTCAATCTGTACGCGCTGCTCACGCT
>CAZOJP010000036.1:0-21841 GCA_964580155.1 uncultured Intestinibacillus sp.
GAGCAGGGGACTGAAAATCCCCGTGTCGGTGGTTCGATTCCGCCCGGAGGCACCATTTTTTCTTTTGCGTATACCTTGATGCAATGTCGGTCTATGCGGCTGTAGCTCATCTGGTAGAGCGCCACCTTGCCAAGGTGGAGGTAGCGAGTTCGAGCCTCGTCAGCCGCTCCAAAAAAGCAAAGCATCCACCAAACGGTGGATGCTTTTTTCGCGTTCACAGCGCCATTTCGCTTCCGTTTTTTTGCGCACGTCAGACCTGCGCAGGCGGTGCGTCCGGCGCTTCTTCCAGCGCGGACAGGCGGTTAATCTCGCAGAAATACGCATAAAATTCCTGCGCGCGCGCGCCGTCCTCGGTATCCCGGAGCGCGTTCATCAGATCAAACAGGATTTCCTGCACCGCTTTATTTGAAATGTATTTGAACGCCATGTTGCCCCAGCGCGCGGGCGGATTGGCTCCGTCCACATAGTCCCAGTAGCGCAGGCTCCGGTTCGGCTTCAGCCGCAATCTGTGCTGCTCGTGCAGGTCCACCAGACCGTTTGTGCACGTGTCGCCCCAAAAGCTGTCCTTCACCATCGAAACGCCCACGATTCTGCGCTCGCCTTCCGGTGCGTCGGCAGGGCGCGCGGTCAGCAGGCAGGCGGAGTTCGGCTTGAGCTTGTTCGGAACGCGCGGTTCTCCCTTGGAATAGCCGCTCAAATAGCATCCGGTCGACACCGTGCCCGAGGCGAAAATCTCGTCGAGGTCGCGCCCGTCAATATGAAAGGCAGCTTGCGAATTCGGCGTGATTTTGAGCGTCAGCAATTCCTGGCGGCGCTCCTGCTCCTTTTGCTTCTCTTGCTTTTGCAGGGCCTCCTCTTTTTGCTGTTTGCTGTATAGCGCATCCACCTTATCCTGCGCTACCTTGCTCGAAAACTCTAAAAATCCGGCAAATGCCCCCGGATATACGAACTTTTTATCCCCTTGCGCAAACGATACCGTGATCATATCCTCCGCGTAATTGGTGACCTTTCCCTGTCCGAAGGTGTTGTGCTCCACAATTTGTCCTACGATTTGCACATAATCTCTCCTTTCATAAATAAAAAAAGCGCTTTTCTTGTCCACACCGGTCACGGCGCGCCATTCCAAGCACTTTTTTGAGCGAAACGCTTTCCCCTGCGGCGGAGCGCACGGACGCATTTGTGCTACGGCTGCACACACAAATGCCGTCTGCGCCCCGCCCATCGGGAAGCCGCCGGTTATTCGGCTGCGGCTTCCTCGTCGGCCTCGGACGCGGCCGCAGGCTTGCGTCCGTCCACGATAGAGAACACCATATCGTCAAGCGGGCTCAAAATTTCGATGTCGGAATTTTTGGCAATGTCCAGATCACCGACACGCATGCTGACCCCGGCCTTCATCCCCTCAAGGTTGATCTCGATTCGATCAACAAGGTTTGAGGGAAGGGTCCGGTAGGAAATTTCCGATAGCTGCTGCTGAATCACACCCGAAACCTTTTCCTTGCCCGTCAGCACAATCAGCGCCGTGCTGGTGATCTCTTCACCCGCAATCAGCGCCTGAAAGCTCAGGTGCTCCAGCTTATCCGTCGCCGGCATATAGGAAACCTCGCGCAGCAGTGCCGGATATTTGTTGCCGCCAACCGTGATTTCCGCCTTGCTTCCCACGAAATTCGCTTGTAAAAACCGCAGCGCTTCCGCTTGGGAAAGCTGCAGGCTCAAGGATTCCTTGAGATTCTTCCCGTATAGCACACCGGGAACCATACCTTCTCTTCTCAGCTGCTTGGGCTTGAGGGCCATATTTCGGTTTTCCGCATTCAACGCAAACATCATCATTCTCCTTTTCTCAGACTGTGAATTTGTTCGTTCTAGCCGTGCATTCTCCGCACACTTTTGTGCGTCACGGCGTAGCTGTCTATCATTATAACACAAAAAACGAAAAAAGTGAAATCTTTCTATTGACGGCAATATATCCGCCGGTGTATAATTAAATTTTTTAATTTATTTTGCCGAATATGCGGACAAAAAGACGGCACCGGATGAACCGATGCCGCCGCTTTTAATAGAGGAGGTTGTCCGGATCGAGTCCGGACCAGCCGCAGTCAATTTGCCCAATGCGCTCCATGTCTTCTTGTGCAATTTTAAAGTCATAGATGTCCAGATTTTCGCGGATTCTTGCGTCGTTTGTGCTCTTGGGCACGGGGATCACGTCCTGCTGCAGCGCCCAGCGCAGGCACAGCTGCGCCGCGCTTTTGCGATAGTTCCGCGCGATTTCCTGCAGCAGCTCCGAGGTAAACAGCCGTCCGGACCCGAGCGGACTCCAGCCGCTGACGGCGATCTCGTGCGCTTGGCAGTAGGCTCGGGTTTCCGTCTGCAGCATGCCGGGATGGAACTCAATCTGATTGAGCATGGGCGCCACGCTCCCGTTCTGCGCCAGATTTTCAAGGTGGCGCGGACGGAAATTCGAGGTGCCGATCGCGCGTATCTTGCCATCCTCATAAAGCCGCTCAAAGGCGCGCCAGGTCTGCGCGTTCTTTTCCTCCCAGTTGTCAAAAAACTTGCGATCGTGCGGCCAGTGGATCAGGTAGAGGTCTACATAGTCCGTTTGCAGCATGCTCAGCGAGCGCTCCAGCGCGTCCAGCGTGCTTTGATAGCCCTGATCCGCATTCCACAGCTTGGTCGTCAGGAAAATATCCTGTCGGGCAACCCCGCTTTTTTTGATGGCCGCGCCCACCGCGGCTTCGTTCTTATAGGCTGTCGCGGTGTCAATATGCCGGTAGCCTGCGTGCAACGCCGTGCAAACGGCTGCATCGGCCTGCTCCTCGGTCAGCTTCCACGTGCCAAAGCCCAGCGTGGGCATTTGAACCCCGTTCGATAATGTTTTGTTGACTGCATCCATGTCCTGTTCCTCCCTCGGCCCTGGTTTGAGCCTGTCCTGCCTGCGCACAGACTCCCTTGTATGTCATTATATCGGGCACCCCTTATAAAGCAAGGCGAAAGCGGAATATCGGGGTAAAAAGCAGGAAATCGCACCGAGAGCAAGCGCATATCCGCACTATAAATCCGGGTGGTTGAGGTTGCGCTTGATTTCGCAAATTGTGACAGCTTCGCTACTTGAGTATGCTGCGGTAACTGATTTCAACGTCACCAGCCGGCATTCTTTCGGGCAACGTTATCACCACATAAAATATCGATCCTTCTACTTCGTAATCGTTATTTGCCAGGCGCTTTTCCAAATCAATGCATAATTTGTTGCCGCGCAAATAAGCCTGCACGTCATGAGCCACATATCCACCAAAATCAACTTGTTCGCATATGAATAGTGTTGTTGGTGTAATTTGAGTGAATGAAAAAGAATCGTGCCGGGGAACAAAATCTCGAAATTCTGCCGGCAAGTTTTCTTTTTCATAAACTTGAAACGCACAGCCGGTTTTTGAACCACTGCGGACTATAAGCGCTAGTACAGAGAGGAGAACGACAACCAAAAGTGCTCTAACTGCCCCTCCGAACACTGCTTTTTTCATATGCATCTCCCCATCTATTATAAACAATCTATGCTTTCCCAGTTCTATCAAAGACAAGACAAAAAGTCATGCGTGAGCTGAATCCTCATACATGACTTTAAGTTGGTGCCGCTGACGGGAATCGAACCCGTACAGTATTACTACCGAGGGATTTTAAATCCCTTGTGTCTACCTATTCCACCACAGCGGCAAATGTGTTTTTATTATAGCAACTTTGCACGCCGCTGTCAATAAAGCAAACGCGCCGCTTCCATGCAGGAAACGGCGCGTTTTGGTTGCTTTAAAATCAGGTGATCGGGGTCGCGATGAGCACGCGCACGCGGCCGCCGTTTAGATCGGTGTCGTCGTAGTAGGCGCGCACATTGTACGTGCTCAGGCTGAGCGCGCTGCGCTCAATCTGCGTATATCCGCCGTCTTGCTGCACATAAACCGCCGCACGGTCCCAGATGGAATGGGTCTGCTCCGCGTTTTTGATGGTCTGATCGGTCAGCGCAACGATATTTTTAAGCTCGGTCAGCTTATAAGCGCGCGTCACGGTGCCGCCCGAAAGCAGCAGCTTCGCAGGCCCTGTCGAGGAACCCATGCTGAACATTGTGCCGTTTGTCGTGAGCGCGGTCGTCTTCCCGTCGAGGAGGAAGCTGTAATTGACCGTGTAGCTCGTCTCTCCCTGATTGAGCGTCGCCTGCGTCGCGATGCCGTAGGTATAGCAGTCGCCGGTTGCATCGTTGAGCAGCAGCGTGGAGATTTTGCCCTGCGTGTCCAGCTCATAGTAATACACGTCGCCGCTTTGCAGCGTCATGCCCGCGAGCCGCTCCGGATACACGCGCACGCCGACCGACTCCGCGATGTCCAAAATGTTCACATCGTCCGCAAAGCGATAATTGCCCACGCCTGCGGATGTGACCTTGCCGCTGATTGAATTTTTGGACAGATATTTGACCGATGCGCCCGCGTTCGTATAGGTCGCGCGCACGAGCGTGCCGGTTGTGATGAGGCTGTTAAGCGTCGTCACCGGCACGGTATAGGTCTGCCCGTCCGCGGCAAGCACAGTCAGCGTTTTTGCGGTATAGGACGAGCCGTCCGCATTCGTGTAGCTCGATTTGTCCACCGCGGTGACGAGTCCGACAAAGTCGGTCGCCAGCGTGCTTGCAGGATAGGCGGCAACCACGCCGCCGTCTTTGCCGAGCAGAATGGTGATGCTCGAGCCGATTGCAAGGCCGCCCTCGGTGCCGAGCTGCGTGATGGCGGACGGTGTGTCGACCGTATAGGTCACGCCCGCGACGGTAACCGCACTCGGGCTTTCCTTATTCGGGGTCGCGGCCTCGTATGTGCCTGTGATGCGGCGCGAATAGGCCCACACGGTTTTACGCGCGGCGGAATAATAAAGCACATCATAGCTTTGCAGAGACGCAGTCGTTGCGGCCGAGCCGTTGCGATAGACCGCAGTCGGCGTAAAGCCCAGCGCGCTGTAAAGATTGCCGCCCGTAAAGACAACCGGGCCGTCCATGGTCGATTGCAGCAGCGCGTTATAGTCCGGATCGCCGTTTGTGTCCAGCTTGTAGCCGAGCTGCTCCATGTAAAGCCTGCTGCCGTCCTTGAGCTCGGCGGAAAGCAGATTATAGAATAGCCGCATGCAGTTTTGACGCGTCATAACGGTCGAAGCATCCGCGGAAATGCCGTCTGACAGCTTGAGCGACCCGTAAAGCGCCATTTGCGCATGGGGGTAAGAGCCGGAAAAATCAGCCGCCGTGTAGCCGAGCAGCTTGAGCACGGCGGTCGCGGCCTCCGCGGTTGTGACCGCATTTTCCGGACGGTAGGTGCCGTCGAGATAGCCGGTCAGCCAGCCCTGATTGACCGCGGTTTTGATATAGCTCGACGCCCAGTGCGTATAGGGCACATCGCGAAAGGGGGACGCGTTGCCCGCGGACGACACCGTATCCTTATAGGTCGACGCACTGACGAGCATTTTGGCAAACTCCGCGCGCGTGACGGGTGCGGTCAGGCGCAAATCGCCGCTCGTGTCGCCGGTGATAATGCCGAGCGCGCCGACCACCTGCTGCACGGTGGTCTGGTCGCCGGTTGCGGCGCGCGCAGACAGCGGCAGTGCCGTGCACACAAGCACCGCACTCAGCATGAGTGAAATCCATCGTTTCAAATTGAATCCTCCTATTGTTACGCTTTTGTAGAGCAAAGCGCTATGAAATCCCCCGTCCCGCGCCGCGCGCGACAATGCCCGGGGGCGGCGAGGGGCCCGCGCCGGCGAGGGGCCTAAAAGAGGGTCAGTCGTAGCGCAGGGCATCGATGGGATTGAGCTTTGCGGCCTTGTTCGCAGGCATAAAGCCGAAGAACACGCCGATTGCGACGGATACACCGAACGCGACGAGCACCGCGGACACCGAAGGGGTGACGGTCATGCCGATCAGCTTGCCGGCGACGATCGCCACGACCGAGCCGAAGACAATGCCGATGATGCCGCCGCAGGCCGAGGTTGTCGCGGCTTCGATGACAAACTGCCGCATGATGTCGCGCCGCTTCGCGCCGAGGGACTTGCGGATGCCGATCTCACGGGTGCGCTCGGTGACCGAAACCAGCATGATATTCATAATGCCGATGCCGCCGACGACGAGCGAGATCGCCGCAATGCCCACAACAAGCAGTGTCATCGTGCCGGTCAGCTCCTCCATCGAGGATAAAATCTCCGACATATCCGAAATATTATAAAAATCCGTGCTCTGGAACACCGCGTAGAGCGCGTTGTCCAGCACCGTGGTCGCGTCTGTGTTGAGGGTCGGGTCCACGGTCATAAAGATGTAGCTCGATACGCGGCTTTGCCCGAGCTTGGACGCGACGGTGTAGGGCAGGAACAGGCAGTCGTCCGACGATTGTTCGGTCGAGTCGTCCTGCTCGTCAAGCACACCGATGACGGTAAAATCATTGCCGTTTACTTTGATGGTCTTGCCGAGCGCGTCGCCCGCGAACGCATCTTGCGCAATATAGGAGCCGATCACACATACTTTGTTGCGATTTTCCAGATCGGCATAGCCCAGCCAGCGGCCTTCGGATAAATCGTACTTCTGCATGGACCGGTAGTCCTCGCTCACGCCGGTGACCGTGGTCGATTCATAGCTTGTTGTGCCCTGCTTGACGGTCGCCTGCATGGACACCGTCGGGCTCATCGCGCCGAAGTACTCCGGATTTTCTTCGTAAAGTGCATACATATCATCGACATCGACCGAGCGCGACGATCCGCGTCCCGTGACGGACACGGTCAGGCGGTTCGTGCCCATATCCTCGAAGGTTGAGGTCATCATGTTGGACATGCCCTGCATGAGCGATACCAGAATAATGACCGAACCGACACCGATGATGATGCCGAGCATGGTCAGAAAGGCGCGCATTTTGCTGCTCGTCAGGCTCTTGATTGCGAGCTTGAACGCCTGCATAAACCCCACTCAGCCCACCTCCCTGACGAGCGTGTGCACGCCGGTCGCGTACTGCACCTGGTCGGCGGGCACGGACGGCCCGTCATACACGATGCGCCCGTCCGCGAGACGGATGATGCGCTCGGCTTCGGACGCAATCGCGTTGTCGTGCGTGATGAGCACGATGGTGTTGCCCTCGTCGTTGAGCTTTTTGAGGAAGTCGAGCACCTCGCGGCTGGTGCGGCTGTCGAGCGCGCCGGTCGGTTCGTCCGCGAGGATCACCGAGGGGTCGCCCGCGAGCGCGCGCGCAATCGACACGCGCTGCTGCTGTCCGCCGGAAAGCTGCGAGGGCAGGTTGCGCCCCTTATCCGCAAGCCCGACGCGCGCCAGCGCATTGTGCGCGCGCAGCGCACGCTCCTGCGCGGGCACACCCGCATACAGCAGAGAAAGCTCGACATTTTCCAGCACGTTCAGCTTGGAAATCAGGTTGTACTGCTGGAAAATAAAGCCCAGCATGCGGTTGCGAAACGTCGCCTGTTCGTCGTCCGTCAGCCCGGAAACATCCTCGCCGCGCAGCAGATACTGCCCGGTCGTCGGCACGTCCAAACAGCCGATGATGTTCATACAGGTTGACTTACCCGAACCGGACTGGCCGACAATCGCGACGAATTCGCCCGGATAAATGCGGAAGGATACACCGTCCGCCGCGCGCACCTCGCTGTCGCCCATGTGATAGATCTTATAAATATCGCGAAATTCAATCAGCGGTGCGTGTTCGTTTCCCTTGTGTATCATCCGGGCATTCCTCCTCCGCCGCCCATGCCGCCGCTCGGCGGGCCGCCCATGCCGCCGCCCATGTCACCGCCGCCCATGCCGCCCATGCCGGGCATGCCCTGCTGGTTGCTGCTGCTGCTGCGCGTCACCTGCGGCACATAGACGATATCGCCCTCGCGCAGGCCGCTCGTCACTTCAATGTAGTTATCACTTGACAGGCCGGTTTCAACGCTGACCGCGTGGTAGCCGTCCGGCACCCTGCTCGCCGCGCCGCCCGACTTGCCGCCTGCCTGCTTGGCATCGGTCTCCGCCGCTGCGTTTTTGTCCGATGCCTCCGCTTTTTGCGTTTTTGCGCCGCCCGTATCCTTGACATAGACCACGTCACCGCGCTGAACCGCCGCCACAGGCACCGCAATCGCGTCCTTTGCCTCGCCCACGATGATGGACGCGTTGACGTTCATGCCGGGCAGCATCTCTTCGGGCGGATTGTCAATCTGCACCGTCACAGGGTAGGTCGTCGCGCCGTTTGACGTTGTGCCCGCGACGCTGATATTCGTGATGGTGCCCGTAAATCTTTCGCCGTCCAGCGCATCGACATCGACTTCCACGCTCTGCCCGAGCGCCACCGCGTTGACGTCCAGCTCGTCGAGGGCGATGTCAAACTTGAGGGCGGACATATCGTAAATAACCGCAAGCGCGGAAATGCCCGAGGACGAGTCGATCGAGTCGCCTGCCTTCGTATTGCGCGTGACAATGGTGCCCGCAATCGGCGCGGTGACATTATAATCCTCGAGCGAACTTACCGTGCTCTGCAGGGACATCTGCGCGCTTTCGAGCGAAAGCTGCGCATTTTTGACCTGATTTTGCAGATCACTGCTCGCAAGCTTGGCGGCGACCTGTCCCGCTGTGACCGTGCCGCCCTCGCGGATGCCGAGCGACGCAACCTTGCCCGCGACAGAGGTGGTGATTTCGGCTTCCGCGTTGTATTCAAATGCCGCGCCCGTGTTGCACGCGATGCCCGATACCGTCGCGGTTGCGGAGGCCGTGGGGGACAGCGCGCCCGGATTCGTGACCGCAATCGTCACATAGCGCACCATCTGGTAGCCTGAGAGCACGGTGTCCGCGCCGTCAATCGCAGTAATCGAGCCGGACAGCGTTTCAAAGCTGCCGTCTATCGTCACGCTCGCCGCCTGCCCAACGCGGAAGCTCTGCGCGTCCGCTGTGTTGAACGGCACCTTGAGCTTCATCGTCGCGCTGTCGCGCACGGTCGCAATTTTATCGCCTGCACGCACATCGTCCCCGATTTCGACCGCTACATCGGTGATAACGCCGGTTTTTTCCGCCTTAACGGTCAGATCGGCGAGGTTCTCCAGCTGCTGCTGATAGGACAGCTCGCTTTGCTGCACCGAGATCCTGCTGCGGTCGATGGAGTCCTGCACGTCAGACGAGTCGATCGTATAGAGCAGGTCGCCCTTTTGCACGACATCGCCCTCCTCAAAGGTACACGAGAGGACCTCGCCCTTGACGAGCGTCGTCACGTTGTACTGATCGAGCGGCGCCAGCGTGCCCGTACCCGTCAGCACGCTCTGTATGTCGCGCCGCGCGACCGTTTCATCGGTATAGGTCTGCGCCGCGTCCGTGTTTTTGCCCTTCCAATAAAAAACGCCCGCACCGCCCGCCATGCACAGCAGCACGACAACCGCCACGATGCGCCGCAGACGCTTGGGTTTTTTGCGCTTTTTGTCCGGAGCGGCCTCCGGCGCATGATCGGGGATCGGGTCCCTCCTGTGCTTGAGCGGCAGTTTCATAAACGCTCGATTCCTTTCCTGCATCACAATTTTGAGATGTTCCAAGCATATCGGGCGCGTGTGTCGGTCCTGTGAACAGGTCATGTAGCTTTGGCGAAGCACGAAAAAAGCGCCGGTGCACCCCCGTTTGGGTGCGCCGGCGCTGTGGTTTCGGTGCGTGTTTATGTGTTACGGTGCAAAGCGGCTGCGCACCTCGAGATAGGCGAGGATGGCCTCCATCGTGCCGTCAAAGCCGAGCACCGCGCTGTTGAGCGACAGATCGTAGTTGCGCGCGTCCTTCCACTCGTTTCCGGTGTAATACTTGTAGTATTTCGCGCGGTACTCGTCGATTTGGCTGATTTTTCGCACAACGTCGCGCTCGGGCAGGGAGTTGACCTTCATCGCCTCGCGCAGGCAAAATGCGTCGGTCGCGTGCACAAACACGCGCGCCACATCCGTGCGGTCGCGCAGGATATAGTCCGCGCAGCGGCCGATGATGACGCACGGCCCCTGATCGGCAAGGCGGCGGATGATTTTCTCCTGATAGCGAAACAGGTTTTCGTCGTGCGTGAACTTGCGGTCCTCGGGCGGAACCGGATCGCCGCCTGCAAAGCGGCTGCGCAGCCGGTGCATGATGTCGGGCTTGAGGTACTCGTCGGAAAACAGCACGGCATTGACGCCGCTGTCCTCGGAGGCCATCGTGATGATGTCGCGGTCGTAATACGCAATGCCGAGCCGCTGCGCGAGCATTTTTCCGACCGTCTTACCGCCCGATCCGTATTGACGGGCGATCGTGATAATGAATGGTTCCATGCCGATTTTTCCCCCTTTTTATTCTCCGAGATAGGCCGCTTTAATGGAATCGTCGTTCATCAGTGCCTTTGCATCGCCCGATTTGACGATACGTCCGGTCTCGAGCACATAGGCGCGATCCGCGATGGACAGCGCTTTTTTCGCATTTTGCTCGACGAGCAGCACGGTGGTGCCTGCCGCGCTGACCTCCTCGATGATTTTGAAGATTTCGCCGACAAAGAGCGGCGACAGCCCCATCGACGGCTCATCGAGCAGCAGCAGACTCGGACGGCTCATCAGCGCGCGCCCCATTGCCAGCATCTGCTGCTCGCCGCCCGAAAGCGTGCCTGCAAACTGGTTTTTGCGCTCCTCCAGCCGGGGGAAGCGCGCATAAACGCCCGCAAGCGCGCCCGGGATTTCGTCCTTCGGGCGGGTATATGCGCCCATTTTGAGGTTTTCGAGCACCGTAAGCTCGGAAAAGACGCGGCGTCCCTCGGGCACATGGCTCATGCCCAGCCGCACGATTTCGTGCCCGGGCTTTTTCGTGATGTCCTGTCCCTCGAACGTGACCGTGCCGCTTTTTGCGCCGAGCAGGCCGGTGACCGTGTGCAGCGTGGTGGTCTTGCCCGCGCCGTTTGCGCCGATGAGCGCCACGACCTCGCCCTTGCCGACCTCGAAGGAAACGTCGCGCAGCGCGTGGATCAGCCCGTAATAGACGTTGATATTTTGCACTTCCAGCATTGCCATAGCGTGATTTCCTCCTTTTATTCGCCCAGATAGGCGGTGACAACCTCGGGATTGCGCAGCACCTCGGCAGGGGTGCCCTGCGCGAGCAGGCGGCCGAAATTGAGCACATAGAGGTATTCGCAGATGCCGGAAACCAGCTTCATATCGTGCTCGATGAGCAGCACGGTCACGCCGAATTTTTCGCGCACAAGCTGTATCGTTTCCATGAGCTCGCCGGTTTCCTGCGGATTCATGCCTGCCGCCGGCTCGTCGAGCAGCAGCAGCTTGGGCTCGGTCGCGAGCGCGCGCGCGATTTCCAGCTTGCGCTGCTTGCCGTAGGGCAGGTTCGCCGCCTTGTGGTCCGCCACGCTCTCCAGATCGAACACCCGCAGGATTTCGAGCGCGCGCTTGTCCATGCGGCGCTCCTTGCGGCGGTATGAGCCCAGATGGAACAGGCTTTCCGCGAGGGAATAGGTGATCTGGTTGTGCAGCCCGACCTTGACGTTGTCGAGCACGCTCAGCCCGGGAAACAGGCGGATATTCTGGAATGTGCGCCCCACACCCAGACGGGAGATTTCATGCGGCTTTTTGCCGACGAGGTTTTGCCCGTCCAGACGGATGCCGCCATCGGTCGGGCGGTATACGCCGGTCAGCATGTTGAAAATGGTGGTTTTACCCGCGCCGTTCGGCCCGATCAGCCCGACAAGCCCGCCCTTTTCGATTGTCATGCTCAGCTCGTCGACGGCGCGCAGGCCGCCGAACGAAATGCCGAGCGCGGTGACTTCGAGCATTGCCATATCACGCGCCCTCCTTTTTGTGCGCCTTGGGCGCGCGTTTTGCCGCACGCGCCGCAAACAGGCGCTGCTTGATTCCGGAATTGTTGAAGAGCATCATCGCGATGAGCAGAACCGCGTAGATGAGCATGCGATAATCGTTGACCGCGCGCAGCATCTCGGGCAGCACGGTCAGCAGTGCGGCCGCGATAATCGAGCCCCAAATGTTGCCCAATCCACCGAGCACGACAAAAACAAGCACGAGAATCGAGGTGTTAAAGTCAAACTTGGACGCGACAACCGTGGAATAGTTCATCGCGTACAGCGTGCCCGCCATGCCCGCGAGCGCCGCGGACACGACAAACGCGAGCAGCTTGTAGTGCGTGATCGAGATGCCGATGGAGTCCGCCGCAATCTGGTTGTCGCGCACCGCCATGATGGCGCGCCCCGCGCGGCTGTTGATGAGGTTGAGCACGATAAACAGCGTGATGAGCACGAGCACGATGCCCGTGCCGAAGGTGGAGATTTTGCGGATGCCGGACACGCCCATCGGGCCGTTGATGATCATTTTTCCGCCTTCGCCAAGCGCAAAGCGCGGACTCAGCAGGCTGAAGTGCAGACCGTCCGCGTCCCTGCCGACATAGAGCACGTTGACCAGGTTCTTGATGATTTCACCGAACGCCAGCGTGACAATCGCGAGATAGTCGCCCTTGAGCCGCAGCACGGGCACACCGACAAGGACGCCTGCAAGCGCGGCGCAGGCCGCGGCGGCAAGCATCGCGATGGCAAGGCGCAGCGGCGCCTGCGGCACAAGCTCGGTCAGGCTGCTTGTGACGACGATGCCCGTGAACGCGCCGACCGACATAAAGCCCGCGTGGCCGAGCGACAGCTCGCCGAGCACGCCCACGGTGAGGTTGAGCGAAACCGCCATGATGATATAGGCGCAAATCGGCACGAGCTGTCCTTTCAGGGAGCTTGTCAGCAGACCTGCCCCCGATAGAATCTGCACGGCCACGAAAAACACCGCGACGATGAGGTAGCATGCCAGGCTGTTGCGTCTGTCCGCCAACCATCTTTTCTTATTTTGCATGTCTTACACCTTCTCGTTTCTGTGCTTGCCGAGCAGCCCGTCGGGCTTTACAAGGAGCACCACAATGAGCACCGCAAACACGATCGCATCGGAAAGCTGGGTGGAAATATACGCTTTTGCGAAGATTTCGATGACACCGAGCAGGATGCCGCCCAGCATCGCGCCCGGAATCGAGCCGATGCCGCCGAACACCGCTGCGGTGAACGCCTTGATGCCGGGCATGGAGCCGGTCGTCGGCATGAGGGTGGGATAGGCCGAGCACAGCAGCACGCCCGCGATGGCGGCAAGGCCGGAGCCGATTGCAAACGTGACCGAAATGGTCGTATTGACGTTGATGCCCATGAGCTGCGCCGCGCCCTTGTCCTCGCTGACGGCGCGCATCGCGGTGCCCATTTTGGTGTGGCCGGTGAACCACGTCAGCCCGACCATGATGACGATGCACGCGAGCACGGTCACGATGGCGACATGGGAAATGAGAAGCGCGCCGCCGAACAGCTTGACCGAGCCCGTGCCCACGACCGAGGTAAAGGTCTTGGGGTTGGAGCTCCACAGCAGCAGCGCGGCGTTTTGCAGCAGATAGGATACGCCGATTGCGGTGATGAGCACGGCGAGCGAGGTCGCCTGCCGCAGCGGCTTATAGGCCAGCCGCTCAATGACGACGCCGAGCGCGGTGCACACGACGATGGCGAGCAGCACCCCCATCCACGGCGATAGGCCCAGATACGCGCCCGCGATAAAGGACATGTACCCGCCGACCATGATGACATCCCCGTGCGCGAAGTTCAGCATCTTCGCGATGCCGTATACCATGGTATATCCCAGGGCGATAATCGCGTACACGCTGCCCAGACTGATGCCGCTGATGAGGTAGGATAGAAAGGTCATTCGATACACCCCTGTTTCAATCTTTTTTTACGTCCCCGCACCAACCAACGGAAAAAAGAGCAAAGAGGAGCCGTCGCTCGGATAAACGGCGGCCCCCTTTGCTCTTATCTGCGGTGTTACAGGACGCAATTACATGCCGACATATGCGCCGTTCTGGATGACCATGCCCTTCGGGGTCTTGGAAACCGCGCCGGTCGCGTCCCACGTCATGGCTTCGCCGGTCAGGCCGTCAAAGTTCATGGTGGGGAAGGTCGCAACGAGCTTCTCGCAGATGTCCTGCGCGCTCATATCCGGTGTGCAGCCCGCGGCCTCAAGCGCCTGCTTGTAGGCATAGACGCAGTCGTATGCGTCCGCTGCAAACTGGTTCGGCACGTCCTTGTAGCGCTCCTTATAGGTGGTGACGAAGCGGACCGTGCCGTCGTCGGTTGCGTCCGCGTTAAACGGGGTCAGCAGCATCACGCCCTCCGCGAGCGTCGTGTCGAAGCCCTCGAGCGTCAGAATGCCGTCCATGCCGTCCACGCCGAACACTGTGGGCGCGTAGCCCATGTTCTTCGCCTGCTGCAGGATGAGCGACGCGGGCAGGTAGTACATCGGCAGGAAGAGCAGGTCCGCGCCCGCCTTCTGCGCCTCGCCGAGCTGCACCGTGAAGTCATTCGCGGAGGCGTCCGTAAAGGTCGTGGCGGATACGATGTTCATGCCGCGGCCGGCCGCCTCTGCCTTGAACTTTTCAAAGATGCCCGTGGAGTACACGTCGTCGTTTTTGTAGATGATCGCGATCTTGCTGCCCAGATTGTTCGTCGCGATATAGTCCGCGGACGCGGTGCCCTGGTTGGGGTCCGAGAAGCACATCTGGAACATATTGTCCTTGTCCGCGATGACCGCGACCGCGGAAGCGGAGGGCGTCAGCGCAAAAATACGGTCGGAGTAGGTTTCGGCCGCGGTTGCCTCGCAGGGCTTGGAGGTGACCGAACCGAGCGAAATCTGTATGCCCCAGTCCTTGAGCGCGTTATAGGCGTTGACCGCCTTTTCCGCGTCGTGCTCGTCGTCCTCGTACTTGAGTTCGAACTGAATGGCGCCGCCGGCCGCGTTGATTTCGTCAACCGCGATCTGCGCGCCGTTCTTTGCCGCGTTGCCGTAGATTGCCGCCGCACCGGTCAGCGGGCCTGTGCCGCCGAGCTTGAAGGCGGTGCCGGAAGCCGACGCGCCGGGTGTGCCTTCGGAGCCCTGCGGCTTTGTGCCGCCGTCCGCGCTGCCCCCGCAGCCGGTCAGCGCAGTCGCGAGCATCGCCGCGGCGAGCAGTGCGCTCAAAGTCTTTTTCATATTGAATGCCTCCTAACGTATGTGTGGACGCCCCGTCGGTGCGCAAGCCTCCTCGGCGGCTGTCGGTATACCCCTCCATTATACTACAAATCTGCGATTTGCAATGCACTTTTATCGGGAATTCCGATCGCCATACATATTTTCGGAGTTTTTAACGATTCTTGTGGGTTTTCTTCCGTCGTTTTTGACATACGTGACAGATGCTCTTTTCATTCTTGCAGTTTCGGACGGTTTCCGCCTTATTTTTGCAGGTGCCGCGCGCTTTTTGCAGCATGTGCACTGTGCTTTCCGCAAAGAAATCACCGCTTTAATCGGCAAAAACAGCAGCAGAGTAAAATAACGGCGTGCGCACGCCGTTTTTCGCGCGCACACGGCAAAAAAAGGGCGGACAGCTCGATGCCGTCCGCCCCTGTGCGCCTGCTCAGGCGATTTTTCCGAGATGCAGCTTGTCATAAACGTGCGCGGCGTCCAGTGCGCGGCGCAGTGCGGGCACAAGCGCCATCGAGACCACGACCGCGATGACGATGTTGATGCCCGAGGACACGAGCTTTACCGACTGGGCGAGGAGGGCGGGCGCAAACGCGCTGCCGCCGAGCATGAGCACCGCAATGCCCTTGACGATGTAGAATGCCGTCGAAAAGACCGAGGCGACCACGCCTGCGAGCAGATTGCGTGCGCGGTTGCGCCCCTGCGCGCCGCCTGCCCACGAGATGCCGCCGCAGATTGCGCCCATGAGGAAGAAGCGCACGAAGGTCAGCCACGCCTCCGCGACATAGTTGGGGTCGGTGAAGTCGTAGAACATCGAGCCGAGCCCGGCCGCAAGTCCGCCGCGCCAGCCGCCGAACAGCATCCCTGCAAGCAGCATGAATGCGTTTGCGAGCTTGATCATCGTCTGGCCTGCCGGTGTCGGAATTTTGACGGACAGGAACGAGGTCACGACAAACACGATCGCCGCCATAAGCGCGGTCACAACGATGTCGTATAAGCTGATTTTTTTCTTGGTTTCCATGAGAAATCCCCCTTTTGCCGTATCTTTTGATACTCTTAGCATACGCGCAATGTGGCCGGATGCAAAGTGCCAAAATGGGATTATTTCGCCATGCCAGTTTGTGGGGGTTATACGGGGGTGCGCGCGCGGTCGGGATGCTCGCCCGACCAGCCCGTCTGCGGCATCGCGTCCAGCGCGGCCATCTGCTCGTCGGTCAGCGCAAAGCCGGTCACCGCGCGGTTTTGCGCCATGCGCGCCGGATCGGACGACTTGGGCAGCGGCATCACGCCCTTTTGCAGCGCGTAGCGCAGGCACACCTGCGCGGCCGTCACGCCGTGCGCCTGCGCGATGCCCGCGAGGAGCGGATCGGACAGCACGCGCGCGCGGCCGAGCGGACTCCACGCCTGCGGCAGCACGTCGCAGCGCTGGCAGAACTCGACCGCTTCGATTTGGGGATAGCCCGGATGAAACTCAAGCTGATCGACCATGGGGAATATGCGCGCGCCCTCCCCGAGGTTTTCCAGATGGTGCGGCAGGAAGTTGCTCACGCCGATGGCGCGGGCGTAGCCGTCGTAGTACAGCTCCTCCAGCGCGCGCCAGGTCTCGCGGCACAGCGTGCGCCAGTCGCACTCGAGATCGGGGCGCGGCCAGTGGATGAGGTAGAGGTCGACCTCGTCCACACCCAGCCGCTCGAGCGAGCGCGCGCACGCCTGCTTTGCGTTTTCGTAGCCCATTTCGTCCTTCCACAGCTTGGTGGCGAGGAAAAATTCGCTGCGCGGCACGCCGCTTTCGCGGATGGCGCGGCCGAGCGCGCCCTCGGTGCCGTAAAACGAGGCGGTGTCAAAGTAGCGGTAGCCCGCGTCGATTGCGGCGCGCAGCACGCGCGCGTCCTGCTCCGGCGCCGCTTGATAGGTGCCAAAGCCGACCGGCGGCAGCTCCAGCCCGTTTGCCAGTACGAACGGTTCCATAATAAGCCCTCCCTGCGCATATCCATATCCCTTTGTGCGCTTAGTATACCACGTTTGCGCGCACGCCACAATCCCCCGCATTGCGCGCGCGGTCGCGTTCTGCTACAATATAAAGCACAAAGAGCAGGAGGCTATGATGGAAAATTTGCGTTTTACAATCCAGTATGAGGGCACGCGCTACGACGGCTGGCAGCGGCAGGGCAACACGGCGAACACGATCCAGGGCAAGCTCGAGCATGTGCTCGGCGAAATGATGGGGCACGCGGTCGAAATCCACGGCGCAGGGCGCACCGACGCGGGCGTGCATGCGCGCGCACAGGTCGCGCATTGCAGGCTGAACACCACGCGCTCCCCGCGTGAAATCCGCGACTACTGCAACCGCTACCTGCCCGAGGACATCGCGGTGACCGCGTGCGCGCACGCGGATGCGCGCTTTCACGCGCGGCTGGGCGCGACCGGCAAGCGCTACATCTATCGGCTGTGGACGGGCGCGGTGCCCAACGTGTTTGAGCGGCGCTTTGTGTGCCCGTGGGAGCCGCCGCTCGACACGGACGCGATGCGCCGCGCGGCAGCGCAGCTGTGCGGCACGCACGACTTCCGCGCCTTTTGCTCAAACCGGCGCATGAAGAAATCCACCGTGCGCACCGTGACGCGGCTTGACCTTGCGTGCCTCGGCGATGAGCTGCGCCTGACCTTTGAGGGCGACGGCTTCCTTTACAACATGGTGCGCATCCTGACGGGCACGCTCGTCGAGGTCGGGCAGGGCGCGCGCGATCCGGACAGCATGGCCGCGATTCTCGCCGGACGCGACCGCGCGCACGCGGGAATCACGATGCCTGCACGCGGCCTTATTCTGGATGAAGTCTTCTATTTAGCCGGAATTTAACCGTTTTACCATGCACTTTTTTGTCGGAACTCACGATGGACTTTGCATAGGTGCCGTGCTATGATTAAGCCATAGACAAGCCCCCGCGACTGACGGACAAGGTGGAAAAACCACCGGGAAACGAGGGCCTTTTTTATGCCGACCGTCTGGGCAGTGTCGCGATTCTTTGTCGTGATGCTGCCTTTTTGTTTCCCGCAAAAACGGCAGCGCGCGGGCGGCACCCACGCACCGCGCCCTCCCGGGCGCACACAGTTCAGAAAGGAAGTTTTCCTATGAATGCCTGGAACACCTTTGTACGCGGCGACTGGCAAAACAGCATTGACGTCCGCGATTTTATTCAGAAGAACTATACACCCTATGACGGCGACGGCACCTTCCTCGCCGCACCCACCGCGCGCACGCGCGCGGTGCGCGACCAATTCGACGCGCTGCTGCGCGAGGAGCACGAAAAGGGCGGCGTTCTGCACATCGACACCGACACCGTCATCACGATTGACGCCTTCGGCCCGGGCTATCTCGACCGCGACCGCGAGGTCATCGTGGGCCTGCAAACCGACAGGCCGCTCGGGCGCGCGTGCAATCCGTTCGGCGGCATGCGCATGGTGCACGACGCGTGCAAGGCCTATGGCTACACGGTTTCCCCGGAAATCGACAAGGCCTTCCGCCACCACAAGACCCACAACGACGGTGTCTTCTCCGCCTACACGCAGGACGTGCGCGAGGCGCGCCACGTCGGTCTGCTGACCGGCCTGCCCGATGCCTACGGCAGAGGACGCATCATCGGCGACTATCGCCGCGTCGCGCTCTACGGTGTGGATCGGCTGATTGCGGCAAAGCAGGCGGACAAGGCCGCGCTCGGCGAGGTCGCGACCACCGAGGCGCAGATCCGCACCGCCGAGGAGCTGACCGATCAGCTCAAGGCGCTGCGCGACATGGTCGCCATGGCGGCAAGCTACGGCTTTGACATCACCCGCCCCGCGCAAACCGCCAAAGAGGCCGTGCAGTGGACGTATTTCGCCTATCTTGCAGGCATCAAGGAGCAAAACGGCGCCGCGATGAGTCTGGGCCGCGTCTCCACCTTCCTCGACATCTATTTCACGCGCGACCTCGAAGCCGGTGTGCTCACCGAAGCCGAAGCGCAGGAGATTATGGACGATTTCGTGCTCCATCTGCGCATGGCTCGCCATCTGCGCACGCCGGAATACAACGAGCTCTTCGGCGGCGATCCGATGTGGATCACCGAAGCCGTCGGCGGCATGGGCGAGGACGGCCGTCACCTCATCACGAAAAACTGCTTCCGCATGCTGCACACGCTCTACAACCTGAACCCTGCCGCCGAGCCCAACCTCACCGTGCTCTGGTCCGAGCAGCTGCCGGAAAACTGGAAGCGCTTTGTCGCGCGCGCCTCGATTGACACCGACGCGCTCCAGTACGAGAACGACGACGTGATGCGGCCCTACTTCGGCGATGATTATGCCATTGCGTGCTGCGTTTCCGCGATGCGCGTGGGCAAGGACATGCAGTTCTTCGGCGCGCGCGCCAACATTGCAAAGCTGCTGCTCATGGCCATCAATGGCGGCCGCGATGAAATTAAGCACGTGCAGGTCGGTCCGGAAATGCCGATTTACGAGGAGGAGTATCTGGATTACGACAAAATCCTCGCGCGCATGGACTTTTACCGTCCGTGGCTTGCCAAGACCTATGTATCCGCGATGAACACCATTCACTATATGCACGACAAATATGCCTACGAGAAGAGCCAGATGGCGCTCCACGACACCGACGTGCGCCGTCTCATGGCCTTCGGCATTGCGGGCATGAGCTGCATGGCGGATTCGCTCTCCGCCATCAAATACGCCAAGGTCAAGTGCGTGCGCGATCCGGAAACCGGCATTGTGGTCGACTTCGACATCGAGGGCAGCTATCCGCAGTTCGGCAACGACGATGACCGCGTCGACGCCATCGCCTGCGAGCAGGTCGAGGCCTTCTACCGCGCTCTCACCGCCTATCCGCTTTATCGCGATGCGCAGCACACCCTGTCCATTCTCACCATCACCTCCAACGTGATGTACGGCAAAAAGACCGGCAACACGCCGGATGGCCGCCGCCACGGCGAGCCCCTCGCACCCGGCGCAAACCCGATGTCCGGACGCGATACCGCGGGCGCCCTTGCCTCCCTCAACTCGGTCGCCAAGCTCAGCTACGAATACTGCCGCGACGGCATTTCCAATACCTTTTCCATCACACCGGGCGCGCTCGGCAAGACCGAGGACGCGCGCACCGACAATCTTGTCACCATTTTGGACGGCTATTTTGCACAAAACGCGCATCACTTGAACGTCAACGTGTTGAACCGTGAAACCCTTATGGCCGCCTACAAGCATCCCGAGGATTACCCCAACCTGACCATTCGCGTATCCGGCTACGCGGTCAATTTCTACAAGCTCAGCCGCGAACAGCAGCGCGAAGTCATCTCCCGCACCTTCCACGAAGCCATCTAGGCCCCTCGCCGGGGCGGGCACTGTCGCGCGCGGCGCGGGCCCCTCGCCGGGGCGGGCACTGTCGCGCGCGGCGCGGGCCCCTCGCCGGGGCGGGCACTGTCGCGCGCGGCGCGGGACGAGGAGAGGAGCGTTTTTTATGCTTGGCAGAATCCATTCCATTCAAACCCTTGGCGCAGTCGACGGCCCGGGCATCCGCTTCGTAATCTTCATGCAGGGCTGCCCCCTGCGCTGCGCCTATTGCCACAATCCGGACACCTGGGACCCCTCCGCCGGCGAGCAAGTCGACGTGGACACGCTCGTGCGCCGCGCGCTGCGCTACCGTTCCTATTGGAAAAACGGCGGCGGCGTGACGGTTTCGGGCGGCGAGCCCCTTCTGCAAGCGGATTTCGTCGCCGCGCTGTTCGAACGCCTGCATGACGAGGGTGTACACACCGCCCTCGATACCGCAGGCGTGGGCAGCCTGTCCGCAGCCGAGCGCGTGCTGCGTCACACCGATCTCGTGCTCGCCGATCTCAAGTTCCTGAATGCCGCGGACTATCGCCGCTACTGTGCGGCGGATTTTACACAGGTCGAGCGGTTTTTGCAGCTCACCGCGACCATGGGTGTGCCCCTCTGGGTGCGCCACGTCGTTGTGCCCGGCCTGACCGACACCCTGCCCCAGCTGCGCGCAATCAAGGCACGCGCACAAAGCTATCCCAACTTCCGGCAGCTCGAGCTGCTGCCCTTTCACAAGCTGTGCCTGGAGAAATACGAGCGTATGGGGCTGCCCTTTCCGCTTGCCGATACCCCCGCGATGGATGCGGCGCGGCTGGAGCAATTAAAAGCACAGCTTTAACGTTCCCCATATTCCCCTCAATCCACCGCAAGGCGGCTCTTTTGTAAGAAGGAGCCGCCTTTTTGCGCGTTTTTGCGCATTTTATGCGTGTTCACATATTTATTTTATACGTAATATCTATCTAAAATATTCACATTTTCTGGTCATTATTCACAAAAGTTAAAGAATGCTGAAAAACATTCTTTTTAACCATTGTTTGTAACCACCCCTGTAACCACTGTCCTGTATACTGATAGCAAGAACACACACCAAGCCGTGTCAATGGCAAACCACGCCGAAAGGGTGGGACGCAAAGTCAGGAGGCTACCGCGCTACGCGCTATGCCGGTCCAACCGCCGCAGGATTCCATTTCGATATGAAAAGAGGAATGAAAAATGTTGAAAAACGCAAATAAAAAGCGATTGCTCGCACTCGCAATCACAGCCACAATGATAACGGGCATGCTTCCGGTCTCCGCATTTTCCGCGGATGACATGACCGAGGAGCCCGCACAGAGCGTCACCGAAGACACCGCCTTGGTCGAACCCCCCCGCGGAGACCCCTGCTGAACCCCCCGCAGAGACCCCTGCTGAAACCCCC
>CAZOJP010000037.1:0-21191 GCA_964580155.1 uncultured Intestinibacillus sp.
GTCGCCAGACCGATCTGGTTGCCGTAGGAGGCATAGCCCGCCGCCGCGGTCTGGCACAGCTTGCGCTGCGGCAGCTTGTGAGGCAGGGTTTCGGAAAGCGGCACCGTGGGATCGCCCGCGCCCGTGACGCGCATCGCCTGATAGACGTAGGAGCGGCCGGAGAGCGGATCGCGAATCGCGCCGCCCAGGCAGGTCGCCGCGCCGCCGAAGGGCTCGATCTCGGTTGGGTGGTTGTGCGTCTCGTTTTTGAACATGAGCAGCCACGGCTCGGTTTTGCCGTCAATCTCCGCGTCCACGCGGATGGAGCACGCGTTGATCTCCTCGGACTCGTCAAGATTGTCGAGGTATCCGCGCTTTTTGAGCACCTTGGCGGCGGCGGTCGCGATGTCCATCAGCGTGACCGGACGCTTCGCCGCCTTTTCCTCGCCGTAGACCTCAACACGCGCGGCCAGATAGCGGTCGAACGCCTCCTGCACCTGCGGATCGTCCAGCGTGACGCTGTCGATCTCGGTGAGGAAGGTCGTGTGGCGGCAGTGATCCGACCAGTAGGTGTCGACCATGCGCACCTCGGTGATGGTCGGATCGCGCTGCTCGTCCTGCGCGAAGTAGCGCTGCAGGAAGGTCAGATCGTCCAGATCCATCGCAAGCCCCAGCCGGTGCAGCAGCGAGGACAGCGCGGCCTCGTCCATCTGGGTGAAGCCCTCGACCGTGTCAACCGTGGTCGGGATGGGGTAGCTGACGTGCAGCGTTGCGGGCTTGTCCATCGACGCTTCGCGCGTGTCGACGGGGTTGATGAGATAGGAGCGCACCTTGTCCAGATCGTCCTCGGACAGCGCGCCCTCGAGCACATAGACGCGCGCCGCCGCGACCGCGGGACGCTCGCCCTGCGTCATAAGCTGGATGCACTGCGCGCAGGAATCCGCGCGCTGATCAAACTGGCCGGGCAGGGACTCCACCGCAAGGACCGTATGCGCGCCCGACGGGCGCGGAAAATCCTCATCGTAGCAGGTGTCCGCCATCGGCTCGGAAAAGACGATGTATTTGGCCTTTTCGTATGCGTCCGCGTCTACCCCTTCGACGTCATAGCGGCACAGGTAGCGCACGTTCTTGAGCGCCTTGATCTCAAGCAGATCGTGCAGGCTCGAAAACAGGCTTTTCGCCTCCACATCGAACCCCGGACGTTTTTCGGCGAAACATCTTAAAACTGCCATGTTGTAAACTCCTTTTCCACGGTAAAATCCACTTTTGCCCGTATTGTTTCTATCATACCTTTTTTTTTGCGCAAAATCAAGGCGCACTGTATCGCGGAGCGACAAAAACACGTTGATTTCCGCAAGGGTTGGTGTATAATATGTCTATAGAGGTACAAGGGGAGCCGCGTCCGGCCGGGCGCGGCTCCGTATCTAAAAAGCGGCGGCACCTATCCGCAGACAAACGCGGCGGCAGCCGCGTGCGCCGCCGCTGTACTAACAGCCTATGCCGCGCGCGGGGCGCGGGTGCATGCGCAAACAAGGGAGGAACCAGTTATCATGAAAATCAAACTGTCTCCGTCGATTCTGTCGGCGGACTTTGCAAATCTTGCGCGCGACATTGCAGTCGCGGTGGATGCGGGCGCGGAATATGTGCACGTTGACGTGATGGACGGGCATTTTGTGCCCAATCTGACGATCGGTGCGCCGGTCGTCAAGGCGCTGCGCAAGGCGACGGACGCGGTGCTCGACGTCCATCTGATGATCGCAAATCCGGACCAGTATCTCGACGATTTTATCGCGGCGGGCGCGGACATCATCACGGTGCACGCGGAATCCAACGGTGACACGCGCGCCCAGCTCGAAAAAATCCGCGCCGCAGGGGTCAAGGCGAGCTGCACAATCAAGCCCGGCACGCCGGTGTCCACGCTGATTCCGCTGCTGCCGCTGTGCGACATGGTGCTCCTCATGACGGTCGAGCCGGGCTTCGGCGGTCAGGGCTTCATTCCGGAGAGCATGGACAAGATCCGCGCGGTGCGCAAGGCCATTCAGGACGGCGGCTATGCCTGCGAGCTGGAAATCGACGGCGGCGCCAAGCTGACGAACGTCGCGGACATTGTCGCGGCGGGCGCGGATGTCATCGTCGCAGGCTCGGCGGTGTTTTGCGGCGATATTGCGGGCAACGTGCGCGCATTCCACGAAAAATTTGAGGACGGCGTCAAAATGGCGCAGTGGACCAAGTAAAAGCGGCGAAAAAAGGCGTCATCGGAAGCTTCCGATGACGCCTTTTGTGCAGACTGCGGCTATACAAACCGCACCGCAGTGCCGTAAACCGTGATTTCGGCCGCGCCCTGCGCAAGGGTTGTGCCGCTGCAGCGCACGCAGACAATCGCATCCGCGCCAAGATCCAGCGCTTGCTCGGTCATGCGGTGGGTGGCGATTTTGCGCGCGTCTTCCATGAGGTCGGCGTAGAAGTTCATTTCTCCGCTGACCAAATCCTGCAGACCGGAAAACAAATCGTGTCCGTAGTTTTTACACTGCACCGTGCTGCCGCGCACCAGTCCGATAATTTCGTAGGTGCGTCCGGGGATGGTTTCAGTCGTTGTCAGAAGCATGGGAATCATTCTCCTTGTTTTCCTGTAGTTGTCGTTCCAGCCAGCGCGAGATGTCGCCGAACACCTCGGGGCTGTTCACCTCGTTGAGCAAATCGTGCCGTCCGTCCTTGTAAAAAATCACGTCGAGGTTGCGCACACCCGCGCCGAGGTACAGGTTTGCGACCTGACGCACTCCGTCGCCGTACGCGCCGACCGGATCTTTGTCGCCCGAAAGCAGCAGCAGGGGCAGCGTGCGCGGTGTGTTTTTGTAGCATTTTGAGGTGTTTGCGTACACAAGCAGCGAAAATAGATCGCGATAGCCTGCGGCGGTCAGCATAAAGTTGCATTTTTCGTCGGACAGGAACAGCTCGACCACCCGTTTGTCGCGCGAAATCCAGTCGAAGGGGGTCGCGGTATCCTTGATTTTGCGGTTGAAGTTGTTATAGGCAAGGCGGGACAAAAAGGCGCTGCGATAGGTTGTGCCGTGTGCATGCACAACCGAATTTGCCAGACGAACCGCGGTGCGCGAGAGCGGATTGGGGCCCGCGGTGCCGAGCATAATCATGCCGCGCAGCTGTTCGCCGTGCTCCGCCGCGTGCAGCCGCGCGATGAACGAGCCCATGGAGTGCCCGAGCGTAAAGTAGGGCAGGTCGGGGTAGCGCGCCTGCATGAGTGCACGCAGCGTCTCCATATCGTCAACCAGATACTGCCAGCCATCCCGCGGCGCAAAAAAGCCGAAGTCCGTGTTCTTCGTCGCGGAGCAGCCGTGCCCGAGGTGATCGTTGCCGCATACGATGAAGCCCAGACCGCAAAGATACTTGGCAAATCGCGTATACCGCGAAAAATAATCGCACACGCCATGTGAAATTTGTATGATACCGCGCAGCGAGGTGCCCTCCGGCTGCAGGATATAATAGGTGATGTCGCTGCAGCCATTGGCGCTGCGAAAAATGTTTTGGGTGCATTTGATATCCATAACACCAATCCTAATCCATAATGGTTTCCTATGCATTATGATACCACAAACGCGCGCGTCCTGCGATACCCTGCGAAAAAGTTTACAGATGGTTAAAAAATACGAAAAAAACGGGAAGCTGCTTGCACATATACGAGGCTGTGTTATAATGGCACTCAAGGGTGCCGCGGACGGCAGCCATTGAATTTTTTGAAAAAACGGAGGGCGTATTGCGATGCCTTATATCAGTGTGAATGTGACCGGCGTGCTGACGGACGCGCAGAAGGACGAAATCAAGCGCGGGCTGGGCGAAAAAATCAGCGTGATTCCCGGAAAAAGCGAAAAGGGACTCATGGTTGATATTTCCGACCGCCACACCCTCTATATGGCAGGGGAAAAGTGCGCACAAACCGCGTATCTGGATGTCAAGATTTACGGAAGCGCGGATCTTGACAGCAAGCGCGCCTTCACCGAGGCGGCGTTTGCGGTCGTGTCGCAGGCGACCGGCATTCCGGCGGACGGCATGTATCTCAATTTCAGCGAATACGAAAACTGGGGCACGCGCGGCACGATGAAATAACGCGCCGCACAGCAGCAGCAGACCATCGGGACGCAAAGCGCCCGCCGCACAGGGAGTCACGTGCGGCGGGCGCTTTTTTATACTTCGGCGGCGGACAGACCCGCGCGCCCATAGAGCTTGAGGACCAAATTCGTGACGGCATATAGCAGCATGACTTCAAACGGCAGCAAAATGAGGTTTTTGAGCGCGCGCGCCGGCAGGAGCAGCAGGAGCGCCTTGCCGCCGGTCATGCTCACCCACAGGGTGTTGAGGCCGATGTTGCAAAACAGGTTGACGCACGTTTTTGCGCCCAGGGTGCGCATGCGGCCGGGCTTGCGCGGATAGAGCCACAGCCCGTAAATCAGTCCGCCGAGCATGGCGGTCAGGGTGTAGCCCGGAAAATAGGCGCCGCCGCCCGAATTGACGAGGTAGCCGAGCACGTCGGTGGAAAAGCCTGCCATGATGCCGACCGTGGGGCCGAACAGCATCGCGATGGACGCGTTGAGGACAAAGCCGACGCCGATGCGCAGATCGGGTGTGAGCTGGATGCGCACGCGCAGCAGGTCGAGTGTGATGTTGAGCGCGATGAACAGCGCGGTCACGGCGAGGCAGCGCGGATTTTTGAGCTCGTGCAGCGAACGCACGAAGAGATTTTTGCGTTTGGACATAAAAAACACCTCCGTATGAATTGGGCAGCGATTGCTGCAAAATTCGGACGGAAGTGCGTGGCATTGTCCGCATTATTGCAGCAGCGGGATGCGACGACCGCACCGCAAGGAGGCTTTCGCTCCCTTTCGTCCGATGAACAACTCCCCGTCTCACCGGCACTTTACGCACGGACATCTACTCTGCTTGTATGCCGTTATTATACGGCCTGCCGTGCGCGCTGTCAATCGGCAGGATCACCGAAAAACAGACCGCCCGGCGCGCGGCGGCGCCGAATCTGTCAGGGCGTGTCGATTTGCCGCGCCTCCATCCACTGCGCAATGTGCGCGAGCAGCTGCTCGCTGACCACATGCTCAATGCGGCAGGCATCGCGGGAGGCGACCTCGGGGTCCACCCCCAGCCCGTCGCGCAGAAAGCTGCACAGCAGATCGTGCCGTGCGCGCACCTGCTGCGCGCGTGCGCGCCCGGCTTCGGTCAGCACGACATCCCCATAATAGGACGGCTCGACAAACCCCGCTTCGCGCAGCACGCCGAGCGCCTTGCTCACGCTGGCGCGAGACACGCCGACGCGGCGCGCAATCTCAATGGAGCGCACCTCGCCGCATTCGCGGGAGATGTCGAGGATGACCTCCAGATAATTTTCACCGGATTCGCGTAGTTCTTTCATGGAAATACCTCCTCTAGGCGCCCAAAAACAGCCGCCCGATTTGATAGATGAGCAATGCGGCGCCATAGGCGAGCGCCGTCTGAAAAGCGGCGGAGCCGAGCGCCCATTTCATGCCGCCCATTTCGCGGCGAATGGTTGCAAATGCCGATATGCACGGCATGTAAAGCAGCGTAAACACCAAAAAGGAATAGCCGGCAAGCGGTGTGAACGCCTGGCCGATGAGTGTGCCGAGCACGGCGGTGTCGCCGCCTGCGCCGTAGAGCACGCTCATCGTGGACACGACCGCCTCCTTGGCGACAAGTCCGGTGAGGAGCGAAACCGATGCCTGCCACTGGCCGAAGCCGAGCGGCGCGAAAATCGGCGCAATCACCGTGCCGAATATGCCGAGGATGCTGCGCGCGGTGTCCTCCGTCGTGTGCAGGGCAGGGGTGAAGTGCTGCAGCAGCCAGATGACAATGCTCATCAGGAAGATGACCGTGCCTGCCTTTGTGATGAAGTCGCGCGCCTTGTCCCACATATTGCGCATCGTGCCCTTGAAGGAGGGCAGGCGATAGGGCGGAAGCTCGAGCACAAAACCTGCGGAAACGCCGCGAAACAGCGTGTGCTTGAGCAGAAATCCCGCAAAAATCGCGACAAGGATGCCCAGAATATACAGGCTGAACGTGACAAGTCCGGCGTGCGCCGGAAAGAGCGCCGCCGAAAACAACGCATAGACCGGCAGCTTGGCGCCGCACGACATGAAGGGAGTCAGCATGATCGTCATGCGGCGGTCCTTTTCGTTTTCCATGGTGCGCGCCGCCATGACCGCGGGTGTCGTGCAGCCGAAGCCCATGAGCATGGGCACAAAGCTCTTGCCCGACAGGCCGATGCGGCGCAGCAGCGTATCCATAATGAACGCGATGCGCGCGAGATAGCCCGTATCCTCCAGCACGGACAGGAAGAAGAACAAAATGACAATCTGCGGCAAAAAGCTGATGACGCCGCCCACACCTGCAAGGACACCGTCGCACAGCAGCCCAATGAGCCAGGGCGCGGCGTGCGCGCCCTCCAGCGCCGCGCGCACCCAGGGCGTGAGCATGCCGCTGAGCAGCGTTTCCAGACCGTCGGTGAAAAAATTGCCGAGCGGGCCGAACGTCGTCGCGAACATCACAAACATGAGCAGCGCGAAAATGGGCAGCGCAAGCCATTTGTTGATGATGATGCGGTCGATTTTTTCCGTCATCGTGAGGGGCGGATGCGCGGGATGGCGCACCGCCTGCCCCACCGCGTCCTCGATGTAATCGTAGAGCGCGTCCGCGAAAATCATCTCGCGGTCGCCGCTGACCCCGTGGCTTGACAGGCCGGACGCGATCGTGTCGATTTCGTGCGCAAGCGCGGATGGCAGGGCGAGCTGGTCGCGCATGCGCGCATCGCCCTCGAGCAGCTTCGCCGCGTAAAACGGCAGACTTTGGCGGCGCAGCGGCAGCGGTTCGAGCGCGCGTGCGGCCTTGGTGATGCCTGCGCCGACACCGTGCAGATAGGGCGGCTGCCGCGTGGGCGGCTGCATGTCGCCGGTCAGCAGGTCGAGCAGCGCATCGATGTTTTCGCCCTTTTTGGCGGAGATGGGCACAACGCGCACACCGAGCAGCCCGGACAGGCGCGCGCAGTCGATTTCGATGCTCTGCGCGCGGCAGTCATCCATAAAGCCGAGCGCGACGATCATGGGCAGCCCGAGCGCGATGAGCTGCAGGGTGAGGTAGAGGTTGCGCTCGAGATTTGACGCGTCGACGATGTTGAGAATGCCGTCCAGTTCATCCGACAGCACAAAATCGCGCGCGATGATCTCCTCCTGCGTGTAGGGGGAAAGCGAATAAATGCCGGGCAGATCGACCAGATCGAGCTGCCGCCCCTTGTGCGTGATGTGTCCGGTTTTGCGGTCCACGGTCACGCCGGGCCAGTTGCCGACGTGCTGGTTGGAGCCGGTCAGGCGGTTGAACAGCGTTGTTTTGCCGCTGTTTGGGTTGCCGATGATGGCGAGTGTTTTGACTGACATGGTCTGTGTCCCTTCGTTTTCACGTCACTGCAGACGGATCTTTTTCGCTTCCTCGCGCCGCAGCGACAGACTGTATCCGCGCACGCGCACCGCGATCGGATCGCCGAACGGCGCGACGCGCTCAAGCGTAATCAGCACGCCGGTTGTGATGCCCATATCGAGAAAATGGCGCTTCATCGCGCCCTCTGCGGTGATGCCCGCGACAAAGCCGTGCTCGCCGGGCCGCAGCATATCGAGTGTTTTCAATCGTAGATCCCCTTTGCGCAGATGTTAACTTCGGTTAACAATATTGTATGCCCATTCGAACCCGTTTGTCAATCGGGCAGCGGCAAAATAACCGTCAAAAATGTCAACTGCACCGCACAGTTTTTGGGACATATGCAAAGAAAAGCCGCCGCCCGAAGGCGACGGCTTGGGTGCGCCGGATCAACCGTATGCGCGGTATTCCCAGTGCGGCTGCTCGAAAATGGCCTGCAAAACAGGGGTGGGGGAGGGCTGCGCCAGCCGCGCTTGCCGCCAGACATGAAACCGCCATGCGCCGAGCAGCACCAGCACGAGCAGTGCAACCGCGGCGAGCTCGCTGTCAACTGCGCTGTGTTTCATCCCATAGCCCCTCCTTTTTTGCATCACTGATCAAAATATTTGGCGAAGACAGCGGTCGGCACATGATCCGGCCCGTAATAGACCGAGCGGGTGTCGCCGCTTTGGTAGATGACGTTGACCTGATAGCCGCAGTCGCGCAGAGCCGAGGTCTCGGTGACGAGCAGACGCGGTGCCAGCGTGGCGGGAATGCTGTTTTGCAGCAGCAGCGCGATGTCCGCGGGATCCGTGACGGTGCGGGACTCCGAGCGCGTCATGTTCGGCTGCTTTTCGGTCGGCGCGGGGATGCCATAGAGCGCCAGCTCAATGCTGCGCACGTTTGCCGCGGAAAGCGGCGCGGGCACCACGTTTGTGTACGCGCGCAGCAGCGCAAGGGTGCGCGTATAGGACGGATAGATGAAGATGCCTCCGTCATCCGCCTTGCTGACGGCGCGGTAGCGGTGATTGTCATCGTCATAGATGTAGGTTTCTTCCTCGGAATCCGCATAGCTCAGCAGCTCGATGCGCAGCAGCGGCGCAACCGTGCGCGCCTGCTCCGGTGTCAGGGTGAGCGTTTCCTCGCGCAGGGTCTTGATGATTTCGCCGATCTGCGCCGCGTCCTCGGTGGCGCCGGCGGCGTTCGTGCGGTGGTCATGCTCCCTGTCGAGCACGACCAGACGGTCGCGGCCCGTGGGGGTAAAGGTGTAGATGGGCGCGCGCTTCACCACATATTCCTGCGAGAACGCAATGGTCTCGAGCTTGCCGCGCAGCACATCTTCCGTGCCCTTGGGCAGCGAAACCCGATACTGGCGCTGCACCTCGCGTCCGCTGCGCAGCAGATAGCGGATGTCGATATTATACGACTGGGCATCGGCCAGCTCGTCGTCGGACAGAGGCGGCTCGTGCAGATGCGCCACGCCGTAGGACGCAAGGTCAATCGCAGCCTGAATGTTCGCGGGATCGGTCAGATCGGCGCGTCCGGAGTCCTGTCCGCTTGTGCTGCGCGGCATGTTGAGGATGTTGTAGTCGCTGACCGCGACCGCCGCGACCGCATCCGCGGACGGCACATAGCGGTCAAAGCCGAACACATCGTGCACCGCGGCCGTGACAAATGCCGCGAAAATCACCGCGAAAACCACGAATGCGCGCGCACGCTTGACGCAGGCGCGGAAGTCGAAGGCGTAGATGATTTCCATGAGCATGTGGGTGAGCACCGCGCCGAGCGCGAAGCCGAAATACATCCAAAAGCTGTTGACCCACGCGTGGAACAGCAGGCCGATCATGACTGCCATCACCGTGACGCACCAGAACTTGAGCGGCGCCTCCAGACCGCGGAAGGCGATGGCGGAGCCTGCGCGTTCACTCGGACGGCGGATAAAGAGCGCGCGCGCAAGCAGCGTGAGCAGCACAAACGCGAACGCATAGCCGAGCAGCAGGCGCGCGGTATGCGGCGGCGCGACCGAACCGTTCGTGTAGTTGTAGATGCGCGTGTGGGTCAAAAAGAAGAAGTTCTGAATGACGGGCGACAGGCGAATCGCGAGCAGCTCGCTCACGCGGTTCATGCCGACATGGGTCACATAAAACGCACTTTTCAGCCCGTCGATACCGAGCAGCAGCACGGAGGGCGAAAAGAGCGTCCACGCGAGCAGCAGCAGCGAAACGATGGTGTTGCCGCACAAAACCGTGCACAGCACGCTGAGCGCATAGGTCACCGCGAACAGGACCAGATGGCCGAGCACGCCTACCGCGGGCAGCCCTGTGCCGAGCGCCTCGCCATAGCCGCTCGCGACCGCCGCAAGCGCCGCCAGACCCCAGCACAGCACATAGGCCGGCACCACGATGATCAGGCCGGACACATAGTTGACGGCGAAGAGCCGCCCGCGCGACACGGGCAGACTGTGATAAAAATCGGTCTGCTGCCGCGTGTGCAAATAGCGAAACAGCGCCACGCCGCACACGACCGCGAGCATAGTGAGCACGATTTTGACCGCGAAGTTGTTCATGCCGAGTATGCCCGAGAGCGAACGGAGCATGGACCGCCTGCGCGCAGTGTCGGTATCGAAATACTCCAGCCGCGCATTTTGCACGATCATGGCAACCGGCAGCGGCAGCGCGCACAGAAAGGCGAGTATGCTCAGCGCGAGCGCCCAGATATTGCGGCGCAGTGTATCGCGCACCAATCCGCAAAAATCAAAAAATGAGCTTCTTGATGTCATAACCGACCACCTCCGTTTCACTGATAAAGATTTCCTCGAGCGACAGCGGCAGCAGCTCAAAAAAGACCGGCTGCAGCGCCGCAACACGGTTTTGCAGCGTTTCGCGGTCGCCGCGCGCCGTGATCGTGTAGAGCGAGCCGCGCTGCTCGAAGTGCAGCACCGGCACATCCGCCCCGAGCATGCTCACATCAAACGGGCGGTCAAAGACGCATTGCAGCTTGTGGATGCCCAGCTTCATATCGTCCAGATCGCGCGAAAACAGGATGCCGCCGCGGTGCAGCAGGCCGACATGGTCGCAAATATCCTCCAGCTCGCGCAGGTTGTGGCTCGCGATGATGGGCGTCATGCCGCGCTCGGCAACGTCCGCCGCGAACAGGCTCTTGACCGCCTGACGCACGACAGGATCCAGACCGTCAAAGGTTTCGTCGCAGAACAGATAGTCCGCGCGCACGCACATTCCGCAGATGACGGAAACCTGCTTTTTCATGCCCTTGGAAAAGGTGCGGATCTTGCGCCCGCCGTCCAGATCGAAGGCGGCCATCAGGTGGCGGTAGCGCGCGTCGTCAAACGCGGGATACAGCCGCTTGTAGTAATTTTTCATTTCGTCCGGCGTGCAGTTTGAGAAAAAATACTGCTCGTCGGAAATGTAAAAGCAGCGGCTTTTGAGTGCGACGTTTTCAAAAACGTCCTGCTCGTCAATCGTGACCCGTCCCTCGTCGGGCCGTAAGATGCCTGCGAGCATGCGCAAAAAGGTCGATTTGCCCGCGCCGTTCGAGCCGATGAGCCCGAAGACCGAGCCGTCCCGAATGACCGCGTCCACGTGGTCGACCGCGCAGATATCCGCAAAGCGCTTGGTCGCGCCGGTTGCCTGTATCATGCTTTTCCCTCCTTTGTCAAGCGGATGCCGACCCAGCGCGCAAGCGCCGCGTCATCCGCGCCCAGCTCGCGCGCCTGCCGCGCGCACTGCTCCATTTCTCCCTGCAGCTCCCCGAGCCGCCTTGCGCGCAGCACATCGCCGTCCGCCGAGACAAAGTTGCCCCGTCCCTTGACCGCGTAGACCACGCCGCGCTTTTCCAGCTCGCCGTATGCGCGCTGAATGGTGTTCGGATTGATGGACAGCTCCCCCGCAAGCTGGCGCACACTCGGCAGCTGCTCGTCGGGCGCAAATACGCCGCAAACCGCCATGCGCTCCAATTTGTCGGCCACCTGCTCGTAGAGTGGACGGCTGTCCCGATAATCAATGTCCAGCATGGTGCGCCTCCTTTCTGTGTATCAAGTGCACTATGTGTCTTAGTACACTTATAGCATAACAGTTTTTTGACGGCTGTCAATAGCGCGTGCGAATATTTTATGTTACAATACAGTAAAACACACGCAAAGGAGCGACGCGCATGGTGGAGCTGGGAAACGATTGGGATGATTTGCTCAAAGCAGAGTTTGAGAGCGCATATTACGCGCAGATTCGCGCGTTTTTGGATGAGGAATACCGCGCGCACACGGTTTATCCGCCGCAGGAGGATGTTTTGAACGCGCTGCGCTATACGCCGTATGCCGCAGCCAAGGTTGTGCTGCTCGGGCAGGACCCGTATCACGGCGCGGGGCAGGCGCACGGTCTGTGCTTTTCCGTGCGGGCGGGCGTGAAGCCGCCGCCGAGCCTGCAAAACATCCTGAAGGAGCTGCAGGAGGACGTTTATGTGGAGCGTCCGCCCTCGGGCGAGCTGACCGCGTGGGCAAAGCGCGGCGTGCTGCTGCTCAACACGGTGCTCACCGTGCGCGAGGGCAAGCCCAACAGCCACAAGGGCATCGGCTGGGCGCGCTTTACCGACGCGATTATAGCCAAGCTCAACGAGCGCGAGGCCCCCACGGTTTTTCTGCTGTGGGGTGCAAATGCGCGCGCCAAAAACGCGCTGCTGACAAATCCGAAGCATCTGGTGCTGGAAGCGGCGCACCCCTCGCCGCTGTCCGCATATCAGGGCTTTTTCGGCTGTCGTCATTTTTCCAAGGCCAATGAATTTCTCTACGCGCACGGTGTCGACCCCATCAACTGGGACCTGGCCGATACGAGCGACCTTGCGGATGCGTGAGCAGTATACCGGAGCGGAAAAGTCGGCGCGCGGCGCCGGCTTTTCTGCGCGTATTCGCTATTTGGGGCGGTTTTGTGGCGAATTACAGTGATAATTTGCATTTTTCGACAAAAAGACGGAAGAATTGTATGTAATACAGAAAAAAATACAAAAGAGAATAGAACAAGATGAAAATTTCAGGCGCAGACTTTACAAATAGTAATAAACACGCTATACTATAAAAAGAAGAAAATGACGGAGTTTGACGAACATGGCAAGTGACTTTTCCAGAACCCTGGCACTGCTTCGGCGGGAAAAGAAAATCAGTCAGAGAACCGCTGCGGGCGACCTTCAGGTCTCGCAGGCGCTGCTCAGCCATTATGAGAACGGCTTAAGAGAGCCGGGTCTCAGCTTTGTTGTGCGCGCAGCCGACTACTATGGGGTGTCGAGCGACTATCTGCTCGGGCGCTCGATGGCGCGCGACGGCTCGGCGGTTTCCGCGGATAATTTACCCGACGCGTCGGAGGAGAAGGACAACGTGCTGCACGGCAGCGTGGGTGCCATGCTGCACAAAAAGCTGATTGTCAATTCCGCGGCGCTGCTCTTCGAGCTGAGCGGACAATCAAACAATCGCCAGCTGACAAACGAAATCGCCGCCTATCTTTCGCTCGCCATCTACAAGGTGTTCCGCTACCTTTACGCCGCGGACACAAACAGCCCGGAGGCGGCGTTTCGCACGAGCGAGACGCAGTTTGACTATTTGTGCGACGCACAGATGCGCCTGGCGGAGCTGCGCATACGCCTGGCGGCGCAGGGGGAGGACGGCTACGGCATCAAGGCGGAGGAAACCGCAATGCCGTCACTCGATCTGGCGGATCTGTCGCGGGAATATCCGGCCCTGTCGCGGTCGCTGCTGACGCTGCTGCAAACCGTGTCCGATACCTTAACCGCGCTGGACTGTGTGCACAAAACAGAAAAGAAAAAAATAAAATCGCAATAATGTGTTGACAATCGGCGCATTGCGTGTTATTATAATAAACGTCGCTGGGGTCGACAACCCGCTGAAACGCTGGTGTAGCTCAGTTGGTAGAGCAGCTGATTTGTAATCAGCAGGTCGGGGGTTCAAGTCCGTCCACCAGCTCCAGTTTTATTAAAACGGACGGCGACAAACTTTATATGGGAGGTTTCCCGAGTGGCCAAAGGGGGCAGACTGTAAATCTGCTGTCTTCGACTTCGGTGGTTCGAATCCACCACCTCCCACCATCAAGGCTCTCATGCATATTGCATGGGAGCTTTTTTTCGCGTCCGGGCGGCGCTCAAAAAAAGACCGAATCCCCCCGGCCGGGAAAATCACGGCAGGGGGGATTCGATCAGTGAGAAGAAGAGATTGGAGCGTATGTAGTAGGGTATTGGGAAAAGAGTGTGCGAGGATTAGCAGTATTTTGCAACGTGTGCGCGGGTCACCTCGGCGGCCTTTTTCACGTTTTCCGCTTGCGACAGCTCGTAGTAAGCGGGACGGAACACCTCGACGGTGCAGACATCGCCTTCAAAGCCGATTTTCTTCAAGGTGTCCGCATACCACTTGTGGTCGAGGCAGTCGCCGTCTTCGCCCGGCCACAGGCGCTTTTCGTCGGAGTTGTACGCGGCGCCGCAGGGCATATTCTCCATGCCGTTCAGGTGCCAGACAAAGATTTTCTTGCCGTCGGCCTGCTCCAGCGCCTGGCGCGAGGAAGCCATCGCGTGGAAATGATACTGATCAAGCGTGATGCCGACGAGCGGATGATCGACTTCCTTCGCAATTGCATAGGCATCGTCAAAGCGGTTGATCGACATGGTGGGCGCGCCGCAGAATTCGATGGAAAGCTTGATGCCGTGCGGCTCCACTTTCTTGACCATTTCCTTCAAAACAGCGACCGCGTCCGCACGGATCTCATCCAGAGTTGCGTGCACCTGCAGGTCCATGGACGGCACAACCACGATCATTTTGCAGTTGAGCAGGTTGCAGCGGCGGATGATCTCGTCCAGCTCGTTCATTACAGCGTCTTTTTCCTGCTGGGTCTGCTTCATGTTGAAGAAAATCAGCGCATTGTAGGAGAGCATCTTCAGCTTGTGCGACGGGTCGTTGAACCACGCGCTCAGATCCTCGAGGGTATACATCCCTGCGGCGATCTCGCGATCCAGGCACTCGGACTGAATGTCAATGTAGTCAAAGCCGTATTTCTCGCACAGATCCAGATCCTTCAGCACGGAATGATCCTTGCAAAAGCGGTTGCAGCCCTCGTTAAAACCAAGTTTCATAGCGATATACTCCTTTTTTTGAAGTTTGTGTTACTTATAGAAAGCCGGTGCTTCGCCGAAGCCGACCTTTTCAATCTGGCCCGAGGTCTGCGCTGCGACAAGCGCGTCCGCGGTGACCGCTGCGATGTAGCCGTCCCATGCGGTGGGTCCTGCGACCTCGAGCTTTGCCGCATGCTGAATCCAGTCCTGCAGCTCCACGTCGTAGGAGTCGATGAAGCGGTTAATCCAGTTGGTTTCGATGGCGGTGGACAGGGTGCCGTTCTTGCGAATGTGCGGGAAGGAGGGGGCGGGCATGTGGATGACGCCATCCTCGCACACGACTTCGCAGTTGATATCGTAGCCGAACTTGCAGTTTACAAACACTTCCAGCACGACGGTGACGCCCTTTTTCGTCTGCATCAGCATGACCTGGGGATCGCGCAGCTCCTTGTGTGCAAACTTGGTGTTCGCGCCCGTGATGACCTGCACCGTGTCCCAATCGTCGCCCAGCAGCCAGTGCAGGCAGTCAATTTCATGGATGGCGGTGTCCGTAACGGCCATCTGGGTGGAGTAGGAATCGTCCACTTCGATTGCGCGGTGCGTGCACTTGAGGATCAGCGGCTGGCCGAAATCGCCGGAGTCGAGCAGATCCTTGACCTGATTGTAGCCCTTGTCATAGCGACGCATGAAGCCCACCTGCACAAGGTGCTTGCCGCTGGCGATTTCCGCGTCCACGACTTCCTTGCAGTCGGCTGCGGTCGTGCAAAGCGGCTTTTCACAAAATACGGGTTTTCCTGCCTGAATGGCCGCCAAAACCGCTTCCTTATGCGCAAAGCCGGGCGTTGTGACAACGAGTGCATCGACATTCGGGTCATTCACAATTTCGGAAACGCTGGTATAAACCTGTGCGCCGGCTTCGGGGACGAGCGCGGCGGCCTTGCGGGCACCTTCTTCAAAAACGTCGCATACAGCGGTGACTGTAGAGCCTTGCAGCTTCCCCGAAAGTCTCTTAATGTGCTCACGGCCGATCGCGCCGCATCCGATAACACCAATTCTAAGCATGATGAACCTCCTAATATTTTTATAGGCATGTGTGGGTATTGATTTCATTGCTATTATACGCGCTGCGTTCACGGGAACGCAATGGGTAAATGCAATTTTCTTAAAGTTTGTCGGCATTCACAAAAAAGGAGGCTCCAACTTGAGCAAGTTGAAGCCTCTGCGTGCAGTATTGGTGTTCAGCCGTTTGGATGCAATGATAGATTATACTTGGTTTTGATGATGATGTCGGTGTACAAAAACTCTTGATCGGGCGCTGTATTGTGCACCAAATAGTCATATAGCAGCAGCAGCGGGCGATAACCCTGATGAAAAGCGCCCTGATCAATGACGATGTCAATGTGGCCCTCAAGAAGGTGCTGACAGTTTTGCGGTGTCAGGTCATAGGTGATCAAGCGGATCTTGTTGCGTTCATCGAGCTCCGCCAGCGCCTTGCACACACCGGACTGGCCGTTCGCCGCGACAAAGATGCCGCGCAGGTCGGGATGCTCGTGCAGGGTGTGGACCGTCAGCTCATACGCATAGCGGTCTTTGTCAAAGCAGGGCTGCGAGGGAAGAAGCTCGATGCACGGAAAATTCTTCTGACATTCGTCTAAAAACCCCGAAAGCCGCTGTTTATGGGCGAAATTTGTCAGATGGCCGGTCAAGGGGAAGACCTTGCCGCCCTCGGGCAGTGCAAGCGCCATCAGCCCGGCGCAGGTCTGTCCGCTGCGTATATTGTCCAGACCGACGAAGCACAGCCGCTTGGTTTCTGAAATATCGGAGTTGAACGTGACAAACGGAATGCCCACGGTGTCCGCCAACCGATTGATATGTGCACGCAGCTCGTCGTGCTCGATTGCGGTCATCGCGATTGCCTGCACTTCCTGCGCCACAAGACGGTCAATTGCGGCGAGCGTGTTCGCAACCTGCACGGATTCCAGCCGTTCAAGCAGCACTTCTGCCCCCAAATCCTGCAATTCGTCCACGGCCTTTTGCACACCGTCCAGCACCATCTCCATAAAAGGAGTCTCGCAGGACTGCACAATAATGCCGATTCGAACGGTTTTGCGGCTTAACGCCAGCGCGCGCCCCACAGGATTGGGGCGATAACCCAGCTCATCCGCAATTTGCAGGATTTTCTTTGCCATCGCCGGACTTACGCGGCCGCGCCCATGCAGCGCGCGATCGACGGTTCCGCGCGAAACACCGGCCAGCTTCGCGATTTCCATAGAGGTTACAGCCATAATTATCCTCCCATTCCTTACTGCCATGCCGGTTTATTGCGAAAACCAACCCGATGCAGTTGATATACAGTGTGAAAGGTATCTTTAACTAAACTATCATAGAATGACAGACAAGGCAATACATAGATGCAAAGAACTTGCAAAATGCGTGCAATATTCGGCGTTTGAGCGCGATAATCGGATCCGGCCGTGCAGTCCGGCGCAAAGTGCGATGCACGGCGGATGGAATAAAACATCTGGGCAAAATTCACATAAAAGCAAAAAGGAATTCGTGTATTGTGAAGAAAAACCAATCGAAGGCCAAAATTTGAAACTTTGTTGTTGCTTTTGCTTCTCATGCGTGGTAGGCTAAGTCCATAGTCAAATGCGTGCACGAGAACGCAGGTGGAAAAACACGAAAGCTGTGAACCAAGAAAAGGAGAAGATTTTATGAACATGAGAAAAACGATGGCGCTGGTTTTGGCGGGAGCCATGTCCTTCGGTCTGCTGGCAGGCTGCGGAAACGGCGGTGACGCGGGAAGCACCGCGGGCACGGGCAAAACAATCACGTTTGTCCTCTCGCAGCGTGACGAGTGGCTGAGCACACTGAACACGGCGGCAAAGGACGCGGCGAGCGCGGCGGGCTATACCGTCAACTCGGTCGATGCGCAGTCGGACACCAACAAGCAGATTCAGTTTGTTGAAACCGCGCGCAACAACGGCGAAAAGGCGATCATCGTCAACCTGGTGGACCCGAACACGGCGCCGGACATCATTGAAGCGGCCGGCGATATGAAGGTTGTGTTCGTAAACCGGCTGCCCGCAGACGTCTCCGTGCTGAATGAGAATGCGGTTTATGTCGGCTCGGACGAAATGACCTCGGGCAAGTTCCAGGGCGAATGGCTGGCGGAGCACTTCAAGGCGCAGGGCAAGACCGACATTAGGTACATCCTGCTCAACGGCATTCTGGGCCAGACCTCCACGACAAACCGCACAAAGTCGGTGCTCGAGGCGCTCGAAGCCAACGGAATCACCGCAACCCCGGCTTCCGCACCGCTCGCATGCGATTATGACCGGTCAGAGGCCATGACGCAGATCGGCCCCCTGCTGAGCACCGGACTGGCGTACGATTGCATCATTTCGAACAACGACGCAATGGCGCTCGGCGCGATTGAGGCGCTGGAGCAGCAGCATATGGATTCCACCGGCATCCCGATCGTGGGCATTGACGCCACCGCAGACGCACGCGCAGCGGTAAAGGACGGAAAGCTGTCCATGACGGTGTTCCAGAACGCAAAGGGTCAGGGCAGCGGCTCCATGCAGGCGGCAATCAACCTGCTGGAAGGCAAGCCCGTCAACGAGGGAACAGAGTATGAACTCGCGTCTGACAATGCAAACATTGTCTGGGTGCCCTTCGAGCCTGTAACCGCGGAGAACGTGTCCACATTCGACAATCGGTAATCAATTCATTTTGGCGGCGGCGATACATCACAGCAAGCGTGTTGTATCGCCGCGCTATTAAAACAGCGGTTTATCCGGTTAATTTGGCAGCTGCAGAGGTGAAAAGCTATGAGCGAAAACTACGTTTTGGAGATGCACGACATTGTAAAAGAATTTCCGGGTGTGCGCGCGCTTAAGGGGGTTGAACTAAAGGTACGCCCGGGCACGGTTCATACCTTGATGGGTGAAAACGGCGCAGGCAAATCCACGCTGATGAAGTGCCTGATCGGGTTCCAGAAGCCGACATCCGGCCGCATTATCTACAAGGGGCAGGAAGTCGAGTTTCACAACACGCTGAGCGCGATGAACGCGGGCATTTCCATGATACATCAGGAGCTGAGCCCGGTACACGAGCGAAGCGTATGCGACAACGTCTGGATGGGACGCGAGCCCCGCAAGGGCATTATCGTAGACCATAAAAAAATGCGCAACGACTGTCTTGCGCTGTTTAAAAAGCTGAATCTGGATCTGGATCCGGATGAGAAGATGGGAAATCTGACCGTGGCAAAGATGCAAATGGTCGAAATCGCAAAAGCGGTTTCGTTCGATGCGTCCGTTGTGATCATGGATGAGCCGACTTCTGCGCTGACAGAAACGGAAGTCGAGCACCTGTTTCGGATTATCGACGATCTGAAGGCAAAGAATGTGGCGATCATCTATATTTCTCATAAAATGGACGAAATTTTCCGCATCAGCGATGACATCACCATCTATCGCGACGGCGCGTACATCGCAAGCGACCGTGCGGCGAACCTGAATATCGACAAGGTGATTTCGCTGATGGTCGGGCGTGAAATGGACGAAATGTTCCCAAAGGTCGAGTGTCCGATCGGAGAGGAAATCTTAAGAGTAGAAGGCTTGGCTTCGGGCCGTGCCTTCCATGATGTCTCGTTTTCCCTGCACCGCGGAGAGATTCTGGGCTTTGCCGGACTGGTAGGCGCGGGCCGCACCGAGATTGTAGAAACGATTTTTGGCATCCGCCCGCGCACCGGCGGAACAATTTATAAAGATGGCAAGGAAATTCAAATCCGCAGCTCCGAGGACGCGATTGCGCATAAAATCGCATTGCTGACCGAGGACCGCCGCGGAAACGGCATCGTGGGACTGCTGAGCGTGCGAGAAAACGCGGTGCTGGCAAACCTCAAGAAATACGGGCTTCCGCTGCGGCACAAGCAGATTGACGCGGACGCCGAAGAATACGTCAAAAAGCTGAGCGTGAAAACGCCCAGTCTGGATGCACCCATTAAAAACCTTTCCGGCGGCAACCAGCAAAAGGTGCTGGTAGCGCGCTGGCTGCTGACAGATCCCGATATTCTGATTGTGGATGAGCCGACGCGCGGCATTGACGTGGGCGCGAAGGCGGAAATTCATTCGCTCATTACCAAGCTGGCGGGCGAGGGCAAGGCGATTATTATGATTTCCTCCGAGCTGCCCGAGGTGCTGGGAATGTCAGATCGAATTTTGGTCATGCATGAAGGCAAGATGACCGGCATCCTCGACCGTAAGGACGCAACTTCGGAGCGGATCATGAAGTATGCAACCGGGGATACGACCACAAAACCAAGCAGCGCAACCGCTGCCGATTAAGAAAAAGGGGAGTTTTCAATGGGCACTACAACTGCAAACAAGAAGAGCTTTGACTGGAAGAAATTTGTGTCGCAAAATTCCATTTGGCTCGTTCTGTTCATCATGATTGCGCTTTTGCAAATAGCGCGTCCGGCATTCCTGACACCGAACAACCTGCGTACCCTGCTCGAGGGCGAGTCGATTAAGGGCATTCTGGCCTTTGGTATCATGTGGGCGATTCTGTCAAAGGGCATCGATCTGGGACCGGGCTCGGTCGTCGCGCTAGTTTCCGTCATTACAGCGTCGCTGGTGCAGCCGGCAGACGCTGCCAACAAGCTGTTCCCCATGCTGCCGCAGTTTCCGGGCTGGGCCGCAGCACTGGTCGGCATCCTGATTGGCGCGGTCATCGGCTGCATTGTCGGTGCGATCATCGCGATCACCAAAATTCCGCCCTTCATCGCAACGCTCGGTTCGCAGCTCATTTGCCGCGCCCTGTCCAAGATGTATTCTTCGCAGCCGGTTTCCAACCTGTCCAGCGATTTCCGCGTGTTTGCAAAGGGCAACATTCTGGGAATCTCCAACATCGTGCTGATTTTTATTCTGTTCTTCATTATTTCGGCATTCCTGCTGACCCAGACGAGGTTCGGCAAGAACATTTACGCGATCGGCGGCAACGACCAGGCGGCGCGCGTCGCAGGCATCAACGTCACAAGAAACCTGATTCTTGTCTATGTCTGGTGTAACGTGTGTGCGGCGGTCGGCGGCGTCCTGCTCGCGGCCCGCACCGGATCGGCAGACCCCTCGACCTCGGGACTGAACTACGAGCTGGACGCGATTGCCGCGGCAACCGTCGGCGGAACCTCGCACACCGGCGGCGTGTGCCGCGTGAGCGGCGTGCTGGCAGGCATTCTGGTGCTCGGCGTTATCAACAACGGTCTGGTACTGCTCAGCGTGGATGACAACATGACAAACGTCATCAAGGGTCTGATCATTGTGGGCGCGGTCATCATCGATATGCGCAAAAACACACAAAAGGTGTAACCCCTCTGTACATAAAACAGATACAGTAAGGCATCTCATATGTAGACAGGATGCGGCGGCTTCGGGCTCGAGTCCGCCGCTTCCCGTAACGCCCTCGCGCTTTGCGCGAGGGCGTTTTTGTACGCCGCACGCGCACCCTGTGCAGCGCGGAGGATTGCGCAGATTTTGGACAAAATGGCCTGTTTTATTTTGCCGCATTTTGTGGTAGAGTAAGGGCAGTGCCGCATAAAGAACATCTATCGC
>CAZOJP010000038.1:0-9312 GCA_964580155.1 uncultured Intestinibacillus sp.
TTTCGAGATGGCATTAGCCGACGGAGCCGACTTCCTGCTCCCAGCGCTTGTTCAAGTGGAATACGCCCCTTTGCTGCCTTGACTCAATTTTCTCAAGCAACGCTGTGTTCTGTTTTCTGGAGTCAGTATATCATATCCCCCCACCCGTGGCAAGCATAAACTGGGATATCCTTGTCAATTTATCCAGTGCATACAATTTCATTTTGGGAATTCTGTGTATTTTACATAAAAATATGCGCTCATATCCCTGCGCCGCAGCAGAAAAGAAAACTGCACCACAGCGGGTATTTGTGTGCTATAATAGTAAAAAGGCTTTTGGAGGACGAAAAACAATGCAATCAAATGACAATTTATTCGAGCTGCTCAGCGACGCACCCGTCATCGCCGCGGTCAAAAACGAGGAGGGGCTGCGCAAGGCGCTGGAGTCGGACTGCCGCATTGTTTTCATCCTGTACGGTACGCTGATGAACATTTCCACCCTCGTCGATCGGGTCGTGGACGCGGAAAAATACGCGCTTGTGCACCTGGATCTCGTGGACGGGATTTCGACGAAGCGCGACGTGGTTGTGGACTTCATCTGCGAGTGCACGCGCGCCCACGGCGTGATCTCCACGCGTCCGGCCCTCGTGCGCCGCGCCAAGGCGCGCGGACTCATCGCGATCCAGCGGTTTTTCCTGCTCGATTCGCTCGCCTTTAATAATGTACTGCGCCAGGGCGCGGAGGGCGACGCGATCGACATCCTGCCCGGCACGATGCCCAAAATCATCAGGCGGCTCGCCGCGCAGGTGCGCTGTCCCATCATCGCAAGCGGCCTGATTTCCGACAAGGAGGATATCATCGCCGCGCTGTCCGCGGGCGCGAGCGCGGTCTCCACCACAAACGAAGCGCTGTGGTTTGTGTAAAATGCCCGAAAATTCGCCCTTGCAATCGTGACGCGGCCGTGTTATATTTGTGTCAAAGCAAAAGTGCATATCTGCTTGGAGTTTTGAGTCAAAGCATGAAGAACTGCCTTTCTTTGTAAGAAAGAGCCGCGGTTTTTGATGCTTTGACTCTTTTTTTGCATTTTTTGCATTAAAGGAGGGTTTTTTTGATGTATGACGTGACTGTAATCGGCTGCGGCGTGACCGGCGCGGCGATTGCCTACCAGCTTGCGCGGTACGATTTGCGCGTGCTCGTGCTCGAGCGTGAAAACGACGTGGCGATGGGGGCGACCCGCGCGAACAGCGCCATTGTGCACGCGGGCTTTGACCCCGAACCCGGCACGCTCATGGCAAAGCTCAACGTGAGCGGCGCGGCGCGTATGGAGGAGCTGTGCCGCGACCTGTCCGTGTTCTACCGGCGCACCGGCTCGCTCGTGCTCGCGTTTAATGAGCAGGAGAACGCGCGCCTCGCGCAGATCTACCAAAACGGTGTGACAAACGGCGTGCCCGATATGCAGCTGCTGGACGCGGCGCAAACGCGCGCGATGGAGCCCGCGGTATCGGCTGAGGTGTGCGGCGCGCTCTATGCGCCGAGCGCCGCGGTGGTCGACCCGTGGGGCCTGTGCCTTGCGCTCGCGGAAACCGCGGTGCAAAACGGCGCCGAGCTGCGGCTGCGCACCGAGGTGACCGGCCTTGCGCGCGCGGGCGATCATCTGGTGCTGCACACGGCAGACGGCGACATCGAGACGCGCTATGCGGTGAACTGCGCAGGCGGCCACGGGCACACGCTCGCCGCACACGCGGGCGACGCTTCGTGGACACCCCTGCCCTCGCGCGGAGAATATTATCTGATGGACAAATCCGCGGGCAATCTCGTGGAGCACGTCATCTTCCAGTGTCCGACCGATGTGGGCAAGGGCGTGCTCGTCGCGCCGACCGTGCACGGCAACCTCATCGTCGGGCCGAACGCCTCCCCTGCCGAAAGCCCGGAGGACACCGGGAACACGGCCGCAGGGCTGGACTTTGTGCGCACCTCCGCACAGAAGAGCGTGCCCGCGGTGGATATCCGCGCGTGCATCCGCACCTTCGCCGGCGTGCGCGCCAACACCGACCGCAGCGATTTCATCATTGAGCCGTCTGCGCACACGACCGGACTGCTGCATGTGGCAGGCATCAAGTCGCCCGGCCTGTCCGCCGCGCCTGCAATCGGCACCTATGCGGTCGAGCTGCTCGCGGACATGGGGCTGATGCTGCGCGAAAAGGCGCAGTTTGACGGCACGCGCCGCCGCGTGGTGTTCCGCCACCTGTCCCCGGCGGAAAAGGCCGCGCACATCGCGGAAAATCCGCTGTACGGACGCATCATCTGCCGCTGCGAAACCATCACCGAGGGTGAGATCGTGGACGCGATCCGCTCGCCCATTCCGCCCTGCTCGATTGACGGCATCAAGCGCCGCGCAGGCTCGGGCATGGGGCGGTGTCAGGGCGGCTTTTGCGGCCCGCGCGTGCTGGAAATCCTCGCGCGCACATACGGGGTAGACCCCAAAACGATCACGCAGGACGGGGACGGCTCGTTCCTGCTGCTGCAGGAAACCAAGCAGGGAGGTGCACAGGCATGAAATACGATCTCATCGTGATCGGCGGCGGCCCTGCAGGGCTTGCGGCGGCGTGGGCGGCATGGAACCGCGGCTGCCGCTCCATCTGCGTCATTGAGCGCGACCGCGAGCTGGGCGGCATCCTCAACCAGTGCATCCACAACGGCTTCGGCCTGCACCACTTCAAGGAGGAGCTGACCGGCCCGGAATATGCAGGGCGCTTTGTCGAGCTGCTCGCGCAGACCGGTGTGGAAACGCGCACGGACGCCATGGTGCTCGAGCTGACACCCGAGCGGCAGGTGCATGTGGTGAGCGCGGCGCACGGCTACGAAATCCTCGAAGCCGAGGCGGTGGTGCTCGCCATGGGCTGCCGCGAGCGCACACGCGGCGCGATCGCCATTCCGGGCACGCGGCCGGCAGGTGTGTTCACCGCGGGCGCGGCGCAGCGCTACCTCAACATGGAGGGCTATCTCGTCGGCAAGCGCGTGGTCATCCTGGGCTCGGGCGACATCGGGCTCATCATGGCGCGCCGCATGACGCTCGAGGGCGCAAAGGTGCTCGCCTGCGTCGAGGTGATGCCGTATTCCGGCGGCTTAACGCGCAATATCGTGCAGTGCCTGCACGATTTCGATATTCCGCTCTATCTTTCGCACACGATCACCGACATCAGCGGACGCGCGCGCGTGGAGCGCGTGACCGTCGCGCAGGTCGGCGCGGACCGCCGCCCCATTGCGGGCACGGAAATGACCTTTGACTGCGACACCGTGCTGCTCTCGGTCGGGCTGATTCCGGAAAACGAGATCAGCCGCGCGGCCGGTCTGGAGATCGACCCGCGCACGAACGGTCCCCTCGTGAGCGAAACCATGCAAACCTCCCTCCCCGGCGTGTTCGCCTGCGGCAACGTGGTGCACGTACACGACCTCGTCGACTTTGTCACCGCGGAGAGCATCCGCGCGGGCGAAGCCGCCGCTGCGTTCTGTCAGGCGACCGCCGGTCTCTCTTCTGCGGCGCGGCGCACCGTGCCCGGCACGGGCGTGGGCTATGTGGTGCCGCAGCGCATCACCCCGGACGCGTCCGAGGTTGCGCTTTTCTTCCGCGTGCGCGCGGAATACGGCGCGAGCAAAATCCTGATCACGGACAGCGAGGGCACCTGCATCGCGGCCTTCCGGCGCGAGCGCCTTGCGCCGGGCGAGATGGAAACGCTCCGCCTGCCGCAAAAGCTGCTCGAGCAGGCGCGCGGCGATCTGACTGTTTCAATCGAAGGGAGTGCCAAGCAATGACCGAACTCATCTGTATTTCCTGCCCCAAGGGCTGCCACCTGAAGGTGGACGAGGCGAACGGCTTTGCCGTCACGGGGAACGCGTGTCCGCGCGGCGAGGTCTATGGCAAAAACGAGCTGCAGCATCCCGTGCGCGTCGTGACCTCGACCGTGCGGCTGACCGGCGCGGCGGCGGCGCGCCTGCCCGTCAAGACCGACAAGCCGCTGCCCAAGGAAAAAATGTTCGCGTGCATGGACGCGCTCACCCGCGTCACCGCGGCCGCGCCCGTCGCGGTCGGGCAGGTGCTCGTGCCGAATGTGTGCGGCACCGGGGTCAACATCGTTTCCACCAAAACCGTACACGCCGGATAAGCGCACAGAACCTGTTAAAATGCACAGAATCTGCACATAGACTTTATATAATTTGGATAGTATCAGCCTTGTTTTCTTACGCCGAAAATAGTACAATAAAGACACTAAGAAATACCGTATCTATGGAAGGAGAACAAGCATATGTTCCGTTTTATTGAAAATCATCGTGTAGTCAAGGCAGCACGTTTGGCCGAGCGCGAGGCGCGTTGGAATTCTCTGAGCGCCCCGGCAATGGTCTTTCGCGTCAGCCAGTAATTCCCCCTCTTATATATTTTAAAAAACCGGAGCTCCCGCCGCAAGGGAACTCCGGTTTTTTCTGTGTGCACGCAAAAAAGACGGCGCAAACGGCCGTCTTTTTTCGCTTCTCAGTCGCACATTTCGTCCGCGATGCGGCACAGCACATCGGGATGGTTGGAGATGATGCAGTCCACGCCGCGCGCGATCATGTCGCGCATGTCCGCCTCGTCGTTGACCGTCCAGGTGTTGACCTTCATGCCGCGCGCGTGGTACAGCTCGACAAGCTCGGGCTGGTACTGCAGCAGCATGTAGCGCGGATGCATGTTGTCCGCGTTCGAGCGCGCGATGTAGTCCCCGATGTCAAGCAGCGGCTTGTCATAGAGCAGGCCGGTCTGGATGTCGCCGTCCAGCTGCTTGAAAAGCTGCATGGAGATGTGGTTGAACGAGGATACGAACACGCGGTCCTGCAGCTTGCGCGCGCGGATGGCGTCGATCACGCGCTGCTCTAAGCCGTCGTAAAAGACCTCGTAGTTTTTAAGCTCCAGATTGAGCAGCATGCCGGTGTCGCCGCAAAAGCCGAGCAGCTCGTCGAGCGTCCAGATGTGCTCGCCTGCGCAGTCGGGCGACTTCCACGCGCCGATGTCGAGCGTGCGCAGCTCGTCATAGGTGCAGTCCTTGAGCCAGCCGGTGCCATTTGAGGTGCGCTCGAGCGTGGCATCGTGGAAAATGACGAGCTCACCGTCCTTTGTGAGGTGCACGTCGGACTCAAAGCCGACCGCGCATGTCAGCTCGACCGCCTTGCGAAACGCGAGCGGACTGTTCTCCGGATAGACACCGGAAAAGCCGCGATGGGCGAGCAGCATGGGTTTTTTCATCAAAACATCCTTCTTTCTTCATAAAAAAGCGCACAGAAAACCCACCGCCTGCCGGCGGTATGTTTTTCTGTGCGACTGTCTCAAAATCACCGTGCACTTGCAGCGCGCACTTGCCGCGCGGCCGCATTTGGAGTATGCTATTACTATGGTTATTATAGCCGATGATCGCCCGGTTTTCAAGTCAAAGGAGAGAAAAAAATATGCTCATTACGGCACACTCCGGCGCGGACGGCACGCCGGATAATTCTCTGGCATTCGTGCGTCACGCGTGCACGCTGCCTGTCGATGCGTTCGAGGTGGACGCGCACCGCCGCGCGGACGGCGCGCTCGTCATCGCGCACGACGGCGACCCCGCGGGGGTCTATGCAGGCTGCCCCACCCTGCGCGAGGTGTTCACGCTCGCGGCGGCGCGGCCCGCGCTCGCCATCAACTGCGATCTCAAGGATGCCGGGCTGGAGGGCGCGGTCGGCGCGCTGTTTGCCCAGTGCGGCGGCGCAAATCCGCTGTTCTTTTCGGGCACGGTCGCGCCCGAAAACGCGCCGTCCGGCGTGACCGTGCTGCTGAACGCGGAGGAGCTTGTCGACCGCTTCTACGACCGCATGATTGCGGGGGAGGAGGTCGCGTGCGCGCAGATCGTCGCGGCGCGCTGCGTGCAGCACGGTGTCGCGGTCGCAAACGTGTATTACCGCGCGTGCACCGACCGCTTCCGCGGCACGCTGGCCGCGCACGGCGTCGGTGTTTCGGTGTGGACGGTCGACGCGGCCGAGGACGCGCTGCGCTTTCAGGCGGCAGGCGCGTTCAACCTGACGACGCGCGCGCCGAGCGCCCTGCTGCCCATTCTGCGCCCGTAAAGCATACCGGACGCAAAAGTACCGAAAAGGAGCGGATTACATGGTATCTTTCGAGAGCGATTACACCACCGGCGCGCACGAGGCCATCCTGCGCCGCCTGCTGGAAACCAATCTGGAGCCGCAAAGCGGCTACGGCGCGGACGCATACTGCATGCGCGCGCGTGACAAGCTGCGCGCCGCGTGCGGCTGTCCGCAGGCGGAGGTGCACTTCCTGTCGGGCGGCACCCAGACGAACGCGACCGTCATCGCGGCGATGCTGTCGCCCTATCTGGGGGTCGTGTGCGCGGAAAGCGGCCACATCGCGGGGCACGAGGCAGGCGCGATCGAGTACACCGGCCACAAGGTGCTCCCCCTGCCCGAGCGCGACGGCAAGCTGGACGCGGACGCGCTCCAAGCGTTCCTGCACCGCTATAGTGCCGATGAAAACCGCGCGCACGTCGTGTGTCCGGGCATGGTCTATGTGTCCCACCCGACCGAGTACGGCACGCTCTACACGCGCGCGGAGCTGACCGCGCTGCACGCGGTGTGCCGCGCGCACGGCCTGCCGCTCTTCCTCGACGGGGCGCGGCTGGGCTATGGCCTTGCAAGCCCGGAAAGCGACGTCACGCTGCGCGACATCGCCGCGCTGACCGATGTGTTTTACATCGGCGGCACCAAGGTCGGCGCGCTGTGCGGCGAGGCGGTGATCTTTCCGCGCGGCGACGCGCCCGCGCACTTTTTCAGCATCATGAAGCAGCACGGCGCGCTGCTTGCCAAGGGGCGGCTGCTCGGGCTGCAGTTCGATACGCTGTTCACGGACGAGCTGTATTTGCGCATCAGCCGCCACGCGATCGACATGGCGCAGCGGCTCAAATGCGGCCTTGCAGAGCTCGGGTGCACGTTCCTCCGCCCCTCCCCGACGAACCAGCAATTTGTCATTTTGCCCGACGCGCTGCTCGACCGTTTGCGCGCGCAAATCGCGTTCGGCATTTGGGAAAAATACGACGATACGCACACGGTTGTGCGCTTCGTTACAAGCTGGTCGACCACCCCGGAGGAGGTCGAAATTCTGCTGCGCGCGCTGCGCAAGCTGCTGTAATCACGGGGCCGTCCAAGGCGGATTTTGTGCGCTTTGGGCGGTCTTTTGACGCCCTGTTACAAGAGCCCCGTAAGGGGGGCAGGGGAGGGGAAAAAATGAGCAGTTACAAACAACTATAATAGCTCATTATTATACAAGGCTATGTAACCTTAGCCTAAAAACTTTGTAGAATATTATATTTTATGTCTATTATATTTATGTATAGCTAACAAACTTTTGCACATTTAAGCGTTTTTGCCGGTTTCACTTGTAACCTGTGCTTTCCTTTTGTATGTGCCGCGTGGTATAATATTACTGTTCTCCGGCATACGCCGTGCGCGCTGCCGGGACGATAAAACCGCTCTGCGGCGGCGCGAAGGGAGAGCTCAATCGATGCGACAGAAAGTTCAGCTGCGTACTTATGCACTGGTGTGCGTGATCATCCTCGTCGGCTTCTGCGCGATAGTTGCGGCACTGTATCGCGTCAATCTGCAGACCTACACCCAGCATGTAGAAAAGGTCTCCGCCCTGGCAAGCGAGGGCATCTACTACCAGATCGATTCCGCCATCACGCGTCCGATCACGGTGGCGCAGACGATGGCGCAAAGCACGCTGCTGCGCGACCTCATGGAGGAGGAGAGCGACCGCGGCGACGATCCCGCCTTCGCGCAGACCGTGCAGGACTATTTGCAGGGCTACTATACGCGCTTTGGCTACTCCTCGATTTTTGTCATCTCGTCGGCTCATAACCGATACTATTCGTATAACGGCGCGGTCAAGACGCTCGATTTCACAGATCCGAAAAACGCGTGGTACGATGCGTTTCTGTCCACGCAAGCGACGCAGCGCGTCGATGTTGCGCATAACCCAAACGCCGCGAATGCCAAGACGGTGTTCGTCACCTGCCGCCTGAGCGGTGCGGACGGCAAGGGGCTCGGTGTGGTTGGCATCGGCGTGCGCATGGACACCATACAGGCGCTGCTGGCAAGCTACGAAAAGGGCTTTGATGTGCGCGCGTTTCTCGTTTCGCACAACGGCGAGGTGCAGGTTGCGTCCGATGACACCATCCCGACGAACACCCGCCTGTCCGAGGTGCAAAATATCACAGAGCGCGCGGAAGAGCTGATGCGCACGCAGGCGGGCGGCGAATTCTTTTGGGGAAAGAGCGCGCATGGGCGCAGCTACATCGGCTCGCGCTATATTCCCGGGCTTGCGTGGTATCTCGTCGTGGAGCAGAACACCGCGCCCGCCGTTGCGGTGCTGCGGCAGCGCATGTTCGGCGGCGTCGCACTGGTGCTGGCGGTCATGGTCTGCGTGCTCGGCATGATCATGGTGACGCTGCGTCACTACAACCGGTGCATCTTCAGACTGACCGAGGAGGCGGCGTACGCAAACCGCAGTCTGGTCGAGCGCGCGACAGAGGAGCTGTTTGAGTGCATCCTCGATGTGGACATCACCCACGACCGCGCGGCAAACGAGCGCACGACAGAGTACATCCGCCGGCTTTCCATCAGTCCCCGCCTGCCCTACAGCCAGATTCTGCGCATCATCGCCGAGCGGCATGTGCAGTCCGACTTCCGCCAGGGCTGGATGCAGATGTTTTCCCCCCAAAGCGTCGTCGCCGCCTACAAAAGCGGCACGAGCTCCCTGCGCTATGACATGCTCATCACGCTGGACGGCACGCATTACAGCTGGACGCGCGTCATTGCGCGCATCCTGCACTGGGATCAGGACGGCTCCATCCACCTGATGGCCTACCGGCAGGACATCGACGCGGAAAAGCGGCAGGAGACCCACATGCTCGATCGGATGCAGCGCGACGCGATGACCGGCCTGTACGACAAGGTCGCAATCGCCGAGCACATGCGCGAGACGCTGCGCATGGTGCCGCCGCGCTCGTATGCGTTCTTTATCATCGACATCGACAACTTCAAGGGCACAAACGACCGCTTCGGCCATGCGGCAGGCGATTTTGCAATCGTCGCCTTCACACGCACGCTGGAAAGCTCGCTGCGCGAAAGCGACCTCATCGGCCGCGTCGGCGGAGACGAATTTGCCGCGCTGCTGCCGCTTTCTAACCGCGACATCGCCGCGCAAAAGGCGGAAATGCTGGTCAAGGCGCTCTCGCAGACCATACTCTTCGAGGGGCA
>CAZOJP010000038.1:9412-19905 GCA_964580155.1 uncultured Intestinibacillus sp.
CGGCGGAGTGCAAGCCCTTTTGGGCTGCAAGGGAAGGTTTTTGCGTCGTTGCCGCGCGGGATCAGTCCTCGCCCACCGGCACGATGGTTTTGAGCGGCGCCGCCTCGGGTGCCTGGGGGCAATAGGGCAGCTCGGGCGCGCTGCGGCGCTCCTTCGTGGGGCGCTTGCCGCAAAAATGCACCAGATAGCGCTCCATGCAGTCGCGGATGACCTCCTGCGCGTGCGCGCGGGTCAGCGCGTCCGAGGTCGTGGTGTGCGTGTGCTCCAGTCCCTTGTACACCTCAAAGAAGTGCGCGATTTCGTTGGCGACGTGGGGTGGAAGCTGGTCGATGTCCTTGTAGAAATTCCAGGTCGGATCATCGGCAGGGATTGCGATGATTTTGTCGTCGACCTCGTCGTCGTCGATCATGCGGATGACGCCGATGGGGTAGCACTGCACCATGACGAGGGGGTCGAGCGTTTCCGAGCACAGCACGAGCACGTCGAGCGGGTCGCCGTCGTCCGCGTAGGTGCGCGGAATGAAGCCGTAGTTCGCAGGGTAGTGGGTCGAGGTATAAAGAATACGATCCAAACGCAGCAAGCCGGTTTCCTTGTCGAGTTCATACTTTTTTTTGCTGCCCGCGGGGATTTCGATGACCGCCATAAAGGTTTCGGCGGAAATGCTCCCCGGGTTGATATCGTGCCAGATATTCATAGCACCATCACCTTCCCTTTCCGTGCAATCATCTTACCATATTCTGTCCGGTTCGTCCACAGCAAAATCGGCGCACAAAAAAGGGGACACGGCGGTGTCCCCTTTTTTGAAATGCGTTATGCGGCGGTGTGCGCGGACGCGCCGGGCACGATGTCCTCATAGAGGAAGGCGCGCAGCGCATCGGCCGCCTGATCAAGGTCGTATACGATATATTCGCCCGAGGCGGAATACTCCCACGCGCCGTCAACCGGCACGCGGCTGTGTATGAGCGCGGGCATGCCGCCCTTGACCGCGCCGAGCACGAGCGGCATGAGCGCGGCCGGCGAGAGGCTGGTCGTCACGTTGTCCGTCATGGTCTGCGCGAGCGCGGCAAGCTCGCCTGCGGACAGGTGCTCGACCTGCGCCATCATGGCGCGCAGCACGACGGACTGCCGCTCCACACGGCCCCAGTCGTCGCCTGTGCCGCCCTTGCGGATGCGCGCATAGCACATGGCCTGCACCCCGTTGAGGTGCTGGTAGCCCGCCTGTGCGATCGGGGTGTGCTCGTCCTTGGGCACGCCCTTTTCCTTTTGGTACTGGCCTATGAACTTGTTCGCCTCGGCGCGCTCCTTTTCCGAAACATCGATCCACACGCCGCCGACCGCGTCGACGAGCGCCTTCATCTGGCCAAAGTCAACCGTGATATAGTCGCGGATGTCCGTGCCGAAGTTGCGGTTGATCGTGCGGATGGCAAGGAGAGGGCCGCCGTAGGCATAGGCGTGGCACAGCTTGTCCGCGCCGTGCCCTTCGATCTGCACGCGGCTGTCGCGCATCAGGCTCGTCAGCTTGAGCTTGTGCTGCCTGTTGTCGACGGTCAGCACCATCATGGAATCCGAGCGCGTGCCGATGTCGACCGTGCGCGTGTCCACGCCGAAGAGCGCGATGTTCGTCACGCCGGTGTCGGGTGTGACGTTCGCGGCAAGATCCGCGCCCTGCAGGCTGTCGTCATAGGTGTAGCCGAACACGGTGCGGTAGGTGTACAGCCCAAGCGTGACGACAAACGCGAGCACGACCGCAATCAGCGTCCAGCGGCGCACAATGCGCAGTAAACGCTTCATCGGCGCGCTTACTTATTTTCCGGAATGCGGTGTACGCGCAGGGTGTTCGTGAAGTTCGCCTGGCCGACCGGCATGCCTGCGGTGATCGTGATGAGGTCGCCGGGCTGGCAGCCGACCGCGCTGCGCGCCGCGATGATGGACTGCTCATACAGCATCGTGCCCGAGGTCGGGCGCTCGACGAGCACCGGATAAACGCCCCAGGACATGGACAGGCGGTGATAGGACTTTTCCGACGGGGTCGCGCCGACAATCGGGTGCTCCGGACGGAAGGAGGAAACCGCGGCCGCGGTCGCACCGGATTCGGTGAAGGCGACGATGCACTTCGCGTCGAGGTCGTGTGAGGTGGTGCAGGTTGCGTGGGAGATCGCGTTCGTGACGTGGTCGCCCGTCATCTGCAGATCGCGGAACTCCGGACGGGTCAGACGGCGGGTGTAGTAGTGGATGGAGCTCTCCGCGTTGACCGCGATGGCGCTCATCGTGGCGACGGTTTCCACCGGATACTTGCCCATTGCGGTCTCGCCGGACAGCATGATGGCCGAGGTGCCGTCATAAACCGCGTTTGCAACGTCCGAGACCTCGGCGCGGGTCGGGCGCGGATTCTTCGCCATGCTCTCGAGCATCTGCGTTGCGGTGAGCACGCGCTTGCCGCGCGTGATGCAGCTTTTGATGATCTGCTTTTGGATCTGCGGCAGCAGCTCAAACGGAACCTCGACACCGAGATCGCCGCGCGCCACCATGACGCCCTCGACCTCGTCCAGGATTTCGTTCAGGTTGTTGACACCCTCCATGTTCTCGATCTTTGCGATGATCTGGACGTCCTCCTTTTCGTGCGCCTTGAGGATCGCCTTGATGTCGCGCGTATCCTGCGCGGAGCGGCAGAACGAGGCCGCGATAAAGTCAATGCCCTGCGTCAGACCGAATTCGATATCCGCGCGGTCCTTGGCGGACAGGTAGGGCATGTTGAGCGTGATGCCGGGCACGTTGATGGACTTGCGGTTGGAAAGCGGGCCGCCGTTTGTGGCGCGGCACACGATGTCGGTGCCGTTTTCGATCTTTTCGACCTCGAAGCCGACCAGACCGTCGTCAATCAGGATTTTGGTGCCGGGCTGCACGTCGCGCGGCAGACCTTCATAGGTGATGGAAACGATGGTGTTGTCGCCTTCCACCTCGCGCGTGGTCAGGGTGAACAGCTGCCCCTCCTGAATTTCGATGCGGCCGTCGCGGTAGGTCTTGGTGCGGATTTCCGGACCGCGGGTGTCCAGCATGATGCCGCACGGACATCCGAGCGCGGCGCGCACCGACTTCACCATGTCGATACGGGCCTTGTGCTCCTCGTGGTCGCCGTGGCTGAAATTCATACGGGCGACGTTCATGCCCGCCTTCATCATATTTTCAAGGACGCCGGGCACATCCGTAGCAGGGCCGAGCGTGCAAACGATCTTAGTTTTACGCATTTTACAAACCTCACTTTATATCCAGTTCATTTCTTCATACCAACGCAAGTATTTTATCATTTTGCCGCAGGCTTTGCAATAAAATTTGCATATACCCGCATAGAGATTGGCATTTTCTTAACAAACAGACAAAATGCTGCGTTTTGAATCCATTTAATAGGCTATTTTCACAAGGGCTGCGCGCGCTTTGCGCGTGTGTGCACGCGCGGCGCTTTTGCGCACGCACTTGTAATCGGGCGCGCTGTCCGTTATAATGAAAGCATCACAACTCTGTAATTTTGCCTTTTGGAGGGAACATCGATCATGGCACAACCGGTTTTGGTCATTATGGCGGCGGGCATGGGCTCGCGCTACGGCGGACTCAAGCAAATCGATCCGGTCGGTCCGCACGGGCAGATCATCCTCGACTATTCGCTCTATGACGCGTACCGCGCAGGCTTCCGCCGTGCGGTGTTCATCATCCGCCCCGAGCTGCGCGACAGCTTTGAGCAGGCGATCGGCGCGCGCGCCGCGCAGCGTATGCAAATCGACTACGTTTATCAGACGCTGGACAACCTGCCCGAGGGCTGCGCCGCGCCCGCGGGACGCACAAAGCCCCTGGGCACGGGGCACGCGATCTGGTGCGTGACCGGCACGGTCGACGCGCCGTTTGCGGTCATCAACGCGGATGATTTTTACGGGGCGGACGCGTTTCGCCGCATGTACGACCACCTTGCCGCCGCGCGGGACGGCGGAGAATACTGCATGGTCGGCTACCGCGTGGAAAATACGCTGAGCGAGAGCGGCACGGTGTCGCGCGGCGTGTGCACCGCGGACGAGCGCGGCCTGCTGACCTCCATCACCGAATGCACCGCGATTGCGCGCGGCGCGGACGGCGTCATCCGCTGCGAGGGCGGCACCGTCCTGCCCGAGGGCACGCCGGTTTCCATGAACCTGTGGGGCTTCACCCCGTCCTTCCTGCCCGCGCTCGACAGGCTGCTGCGCGACTTTATCGCGCAGGAGCTGCCCAAAAATCCGGAAAAGGGCGAATTTTATCTGCCGTTTGCGGTCGATCGCCTGATTCGCGAGAATCGCGCGCGCGCCGCGCTGCTGCAAACCGATGCGCGCTGGTTCGGCGTGACCTACCGCGAGGACAAGCCTGCGGTCGTCGCCGCAATCGCCGCGATGACCGAAGCGGGCGCATACCCCGCCGCCTTTTAAGGAGCGCGCCATGCAGGATTTTCAAAACGCGTTTGCGCGCTTTCTCGCCCTGTGCGAGCACGATCTGTCCGCGCCGTTTGTGTGCACGCGCGACGCGCTCGTCGAGGGGCGGTGGACACCGCTTTACGCGCAGTTCACGCTGGAAACCGAACGCAAGGTTTTCGGCATCATGTCCACGGGAAACTTCACGCACAGCCACGAGCACTGCCTTTTTTTGCCCGCAGAGCAGCTGGACGAGGCCGCGCTGGACGAGCTGCTCGGCTACATCCGCACGGTGCGCGACAGCCGCGTGCTGCCTGACAGCGCGCACGAGTTTTCGCTCGTGTCGCTCGTGCTGGTGTGCGGCGGCGCGCCCGATCGCGCGGTCGTAAAGCGCATTAAAAAGCTCGATGAGGACGTGCAGTACCGCGCGCCGCAGGGCGGCTGGTCGTCCGTGCGCGTCGCGCTCGTCGATCTGGAGGGGCGCAAAATGTACGCAAACCGCGCGGGCCTTGCGCTCGCCTCCCGCATGAAGGACGCGCTGCACAAGCTGTGAGCGCGCACAAAACACGCAAAATATCGGGGAAATTCACTTTTTTCGCTTGCAAAGCGCGCAGGCTTGTGCTATGATGATTCATGCGTAATCAGCGCTCAAAGCACCTTTGGGCGATTAATCGAATTTTGATAAGTCTAAACTAGTGGAGGATCAATCGTTATGGAAACCGTGAAATTTGCACTTTCGATCGTGGAAGTGATCGCAAGCATCTTCCTCATCGTCACCATCCTGCTCCAGCCGAGCAAGCAGCAGGGTCTGGGCGCGATTGAGGGCGGCGCGGACACCTTCTTCGGCACCACCAAGGCGCGCGGCCTGGAAGCGGTGCTTGCCAGAATTTCCACCGTCGTCGCCATTGCGTTCGTCGCAATCGCGATCGCGCTGAATATTCTGTAACATGCTGCAATATGTGCTGCTCGCGGTGTTTGCCGCGTGCGCGGTTTTGTGCTTTGTCGCGCGCCTGCGCGTGGGCATGCTCGAGGGCGCGGTGGCGCGTGCGCGCGCAGACGAAGCGGACGTGGCCTTGCAGCGCGCGCGATGGGAGCGCATCGCACGGACGAGTGCGATTTTTGCGGCGGCGGCGCTGCTCCTGTGCATCGCGGTCGGCGTACGCGCCAAAATGAGCTGACAAAACCCCCTGAACCATCGGTTCAGGGGGGTTTTTGCGTCATGCGAGCTTTTGCACCGCGACATATACGTCGGAAATCTTGTACCAGGTGGGGAAGTTGACCTGCCCTGTGACCGGCAGATCAAAAACGCGCTGGAACACCCGCACCGCCTCCGCGGTCGCGTCGCCGTACACGCCGTCCGCCGTCAGCGTGCCGATGAGCGGATAGTTCTTCGCGATCGCGCTGAGCTGCTGCTGAATCGTGCGCACCGCGTCGCCGGTCGAGCCGATGCCGAGCACCTCGCCGGGGAAGGACAGCGGAATGCCCTCGACCTTTTCCGCCTGCCGCAGCTGGATGTCATATCCATAGTAATTGCGCAGGATTTGCAGCGCCGTCATGCCTTGGCTTGCAAGCTCCTGCGAGCCCCACTGGCTCAGCCAGCCCTCGCGCACCACCCTGCGCCCGTCGGAATACTGCGTGAAAAGCGGCTGCTCCACGTCGGGTCTGCCGATATAGGTGGTGAAAATCTCGTCTACAATCTCGGAAATTTCGCGGAAAATGTTGCGGCCGTAGGTAAACGCCTGATCGAACGCGGTGGAATTTGTCACCGTGAAATCATAGCCCTTGCCGCGGTACCATTCGGTGTAGACGCGGTTGAGCGTGAAGGACAAAATCGCGTGGATGTTGGCCTTGAGCGCCTCGACCGGCCACGTCGTGTAAATTTCGCTCGACGCGACGTTTTTGATATAATCCTTGAAGCCCACGGTGTAGTTGGGCGCGGTCTGGTCATCCGGACGGCCTGCGTGCACCACGATGAACTCCGGCACGACGGGCTTTGGCAGCACGACCAGATGGGTCGGGGTCATGGGCTTGATTTCGGCCTCGGGGATTTTGGGCGGAAAATCGCCCCACAGGGTCGGATAGGGGATGTCGATGATCTGATAGGCCGGCCGCAGCGCGACGTTTTGGATCGCGACCGAGTCGGGATAGACCTGCACGTTGTTGATGACGGCCTGCTGCGCGCCCTCGCGCGTGACCTGGAGCGTATATTCGTTGAACGGGCGCGGCTGGTCGGGCGACATGGAGTAATCAAGCGGCGGCGCGGGCAGGCTGACCGGCGGCAGCTGCCCCGAGGCATCGGTCGTCAGCTCTTCGAGCGTCATATCCTGCGACGCGTCATAGATGCGCACGGTCGCGCCTTCGGCGGGCTGTGCGACGGTGCCGAGGAAGGCATTGACCTGCAGCGTGCCCACGCCGCCTGTTGAATTTTGTTCCGATGCTGCAAAAACACGGTATCTCATTGTAAAAGCACCTCTTATGGCTGATAATTGACGTTGAATTCTTTGAGTGCGGTAAATGCGCCGAACAGATCGAGCTTGCCGTAGCCCCATTTCACGTTGGGGTATTCCATGCCCTCCGCGCGGTCGCAGCCCGCGATGAGCATGGTGCGCACGAAGTGGCCGTCCATTGCAGGCTCGTTTCCGTCGATGAGGCCCCATTCGAGCGCCAGCGCGCACGCGCCTGCGGTGATTGCCGCCGCCACGCTCGTGCCGGACAGCGTGCCCGGCCCTGTGGGATAGACGCCGCGCACGTTGACACCGGGCGCGACAAAATCGGGCGACATTTGCGGCACGCGCGTCGGCCCCCACGAGGAAGATACGAACAGGCTGCCGTCTACGCTGTTATATGCGCCTGTCGTGATGCTGCGGTTGGAGGTAGCGGGCGATACAATGGTGTTTTCCGGCACAGGGCGCAAAAAATCTACGTTGGGGCTGATCTGCCCTTCGACCGGCATCCACGCGTAATAATCTCCGCTGACGATGGCGTCGCCAAAGAGCTTGATTTCCCAGATGCCGTTCGTCGCGTCACGGAATTTGAGGAAGATGATGGTGTCAATGTCGCGGTAATATTCCACCGTGACAACGGACTGCTCGAAGATAAATTTCCCGTCATAGACGGAACCCGTGCGAAACGGCACGCGGGGCACCACCTCTCCTGTGGGCGAGGTGACGCTCACCGCCAGCCTGTCATATGCGTTTCCGAGCAGCAGTACCGTGAAGGACGTGCTCTCATCCCCCACGCGGATGTTGACGGTGTCCGTGACACCGGTGCGCGCAAGATTCCCCTGCGTATGGTGCTTGAGGTTGCTCTCGTTGCCTGCTGCCGTGACGAACACATAGCCCGGCCGCTGGGACATGAACGAAATATAGTCCTCAAACAGCGAGGTGCCGTTGTGTGAGCTCAGGTTTGTGCCCATGCTGATGAGTATGACCACGGGCATGTTGAGCTCGCCGGCGCGCTCGAGAACGTATCGGATGCCGAGCAGGTAGTCGGTCGATTCATAGAGATTGGGGTTGTCGGCCGGCAGCAGTAGCTTTTCGATGTAATAGGGATGTGCGCGCCGCAGCTTGACGACCATGAGCGATGCGTTCGGCGCTGCGCCGCGGGTATCGGTTTGCTCGCCGCTCGCCGCGGCCGAGGCGAGGAACGTGCCGTGTCCGTCCGTATCACGTGAGGGCACGAGCGCCAAAGGGTCGGGGGATTCGAGCGCGCGGTCCAGATCCTCGTTTGTGTAGCACGAGCCGAAGTACACGTCCTCGGACCGCGGCCCGTCGGCCGTCTGATCCCACAGCCGCAAAATCCGGCTTTTGCCCTCCGGCGTGCGAAATGCGGGGTTTTGATAGTCGATGCCGGTGTCGATGATGCCGATGACCACGCCCTTTCCCGTTAAATCGAGGTAGGGCTGGCTCACCACCTGCGTGATGCCCGCGTCATAATTGCTCCGCGCGTCCATGGGGGACAGAATATGCGGATAAAAGCCGATAAAGTCGTTGCCGAGCTCACGAAAGACCGATTCGATGTTGGCCTGATTGGTATAAACCGGCACATAGCCGTTGGCAAGCTCGGTGCCCACGCGCAGGTAGGGGCGCGCGGCGGCATATAGCTGAAACCGCCTGGAATTGATCACATTAAAGTCGACGGTCGAGGGCAGCGCGACAAACTCTGCGAGCGACAGCCCCTCTTCGTTTACAGTCTGGTCCATAGTTCATAGCTCCCCAACTGATAGTCCACAAGTGCGTTCATCGTGTTCTCCAGGCACAGTGTGCCGTAGCCGTAGTACGGGTTCGGATAGCTGGTGCCCATACTGCGCCGCGCGCCGAAGCGCAAAAAAGCCCGGACGCGCTCGCCGTACAGGAACGGATCGTTGCCCTGCACGACGCCCCACTGCAGCATGAGCGCCACCGCGCCCGTGACAAAGGGCGCCGCCATGCTGGTGCCCGTGAAGGCCGCATAGCCGCCGCCTGCCGCAGCGCTGACGATGTTCACCGCGGGCGCGGCGAGATCCGGACAGGGCAGCGCGGGGTTTGCGTGGCCGCGCCCGGAAAAATCCGCGATGCTGCCCACGCGGCTTTGGTATCCCGCGACGCACACGATGCGCGCCGCGGTCGAGGGAATGGTCAGGGTGGCAAGCTCGGAGGCGACCGGAAAAAAGGTCTTGGACGTGACCTCCTCAAGCGTGGGCAGCCACATATGAAACATCCCCGACACAATGCGCTCCGCGCGCAGCCGAACCTTCCACAGCCCCGCGCTCAGCACGTTTTCTCCGGTCGCCTGCACCTCGACGCGCAGCTCCTGCTGGACTGTATACCGGCTGGGCTGCCCGTAGGAAATCGTCGCGATAAAGTTCGTTTCGCGCACGGTCTTGATTTGACTTTCCGGCCCGACAATGCCCGAGGATTTGCCGTTCGGGAAGATCACCTCAATCGTGAACGCATCTGCAAACTGCTTCCAAAGCGACACAAAAAAGCCGCTCAGGCCGTTTGACGTGAAAAAATCCACGTCGCGCGTTTCGCCTGTCGCAATCGCGCCCTCATAGTGGTGTCCGGCCGAGCCCTCGTTGCCGGTCGGCACAACGAACACGCTTTTCCAGCGCGCGGACACGTCGGATAAGTAGGTTTCAAACACGCTGTCGCCCAGATGCGAGCCGTCGTTCATGCCCATGCTGAGATTGAGGACGACCGGCAGACCGAGCTGCTCTGCGTGGTCGACGACGTATTTGACCGCGCGCATCACCTCGGTCGTGCGCGCAAACGAGGCAAAGCCGCGCATGCCGAGCTTTACGACAATCAGCAAGGCTTCGGGCGCAATGCCCAGCGTTTCCGGATGGGTGCTGCCGCCGGCGGCGATGCCCGCGACCGCGGTGCCGTGCCCGTTTGTGTCGCGCGAGGGCACAAGGTCATATGGCGCGTCCTGCGCGAGCGCCGCGTTGAGCTGCTCGTTTGTGTATTCCGTGCCGCCGAAAAAGCCCGCGGGCGGCGCGCCCTCGATGGTCTGATCCCACAGATAGAGCACGCGGCTTGTGCCGTCCGGACGGCGAAAATCCGGATGCGTGTAGTCAATGCCCGAATCAATGATGCCAATTACAACCCCCTGGCCGGTCAGTCCGTAGGTGACGGAATCCTTGACGTTCATGATGCAGCTTGCGGACAAATCAAAGAGCGACTCGATGGACAGCCGCCGCGGCAGCTCGATGTGCTCGATTTCCGGATAGTTTAGCAGCTCCACGACCGCAGAGCGTGCGATTGTGAGAATGGCATAGCCGTAATAGAGCACCTCAACCTCCGCACCGACCGCCCGACCGACCGCCTCGAGATCGCCGTGGTATTTGACGATGACCTCCCATAGGCGTGGATCGCGCTGCAGAAAATCACTGATCCAGATGTCCTCCGCCATATGTTAGTCTCCTCCTTTCGCCCATGCACACAGGCCGATGCGTCTGTGTGCTCAATAGCAGTCTACGCGCAGGGCGGGCGCGCCGTGCTTGTTTTGCTTGCGTTCCACACCGCACCCTGTGGTATACTATTCGCAAGCGAATAGCATACGGCTATTTAAAAATTACACCATATC
>CAZOJP010000039.1:0-18008 GCA_964580155.1 uncultured Intestinibacillus sp.
CTTAGAGCTGGCCGCCATCTGCTGCAGTCCCTCATAGATGCGCTGTCCCTGCAGCCTGCACTGGCGTATTAAATCGGTACGGGCATTTGCAAACTCCTTCAAATCCGTGTCGATTTGGGACACGGCACGCTGCGCATTTTGCATGGCTCCGTCAATTTGCTCCACCAGCGTAAAGAGCTGATCTCCGTCGGTCGGACGCTCCTTGAGCGCAATCATCTCGCCGATGGACTCCGAAATGCCATAGCCTGTTGCAGGAAATGCCTGCTTCATGGTCTGCAGCTGCGCGCCGACCCGGGCTGCTGCACTTTCAAACTGCGCGTCGCCCTCGCGAAGCGCCTGCAGCAGCTGTTTATGCTGCTGATGGATCGGCTCCTGCAGCGCCACCGCCGGCACATACGCCGGCCGCCCAAGCGGTTCCAGCAAATCCTCCAGCCTCGCCCACGCACCTGCAAACTCCTGCTGTCGCCGGCTGCGCTGATCCTGTCTCGTTTGAATGCGGCGCTTTTCCTCCGCAATGTCCGTCAGCCTTTTTTCAAATGCGCCGCCGATTTCATGCTTGTCCAGCGGCGGCCCAAAGAGATCCAGCGCCGCCTTTGCCGCGGCCTGCACCGCCTCGGCCCGCGCGCGCACACTGACAGCCCGGGTCATTTCCGGCTCCGCGGCATCGCACTGCTGTTTCAGCTCTGCAGCTGCCGCCACAGCCGATGCTTCGTCCTCTTTGCGGTACTGCAGTCCGGCATATTGCTGCGGCTCCAAGCGAAGACGGGCAATTTCCTCCTCGTACTCTTGCCGCCGGCGCATACAGCCTTCCATCTGCTTTTGCAGATCGCCAAAGGCTTGACTCTGCGCGCGGTATTCCTCCAAAAGCTGCTGCCAGGGGCCGGACAGCCGCTCCGCCGGTGCACAGTCCGCTACTTCGCGTTCCGCCGGTTTCAGTTTGTCAATCGATTCTTGAAGCCCCTTTTCGTGCACAATCATCTGCTCACACGCTTGCTGAAGCTGCTTTTCAGCCCGTTGCGCCGCCGCATCGTTTCGCTCTGCCGCCTTTAAGCCGTCGTGCAATGCCGAACGCGCATTGTACAGCTCATCCTCCACCCCCAGCAGGTCAAGGATTGTTTCGCAGACGCTTACTTGCGCCGCAATCGCCTGCATCTCCACATGCAGCTGCTCCCCCTGCCGAAGTCCGCGCTCTTTTTCCGCTTTCAGGGTCGTTTCCCGTGCTTTCAGCTGCTCCATAGCGTGCGCGCAGGAGGAGATTTTCCCCTGCAACGCAGCAAGGCGCTCCTGTGTTTCCGTGAGGAAGCTTTCCGTATAGAGGAAGGACTCTACCTCGGCAAGCTGCGTTTTGGTTGCCGCGACCCGTTCTTGCCGCAGCGTCAGCTGCGTTTGAAGTTTGTGCCGCTCCTGCTCCAAATGTGCGCGGTAATGCTGCCTGTCGCTAAAATAGTCCTGTGCGTAAAAGGCCAGCGCCTCCCGCCGCTCAACCATATTCTGCAGCACCCCGTCCATCTCCTTGTGGCTAAACAGCGGCACCAGCGCAGGCAGCCAGCGATCGCGCTCAAAGGCATCCAGCCGCGCGCGCTCTTCCGCATCCATTACAATGCCGAACGCGACCTCCGGCAGATGCTCCAGTATCTTCAAACAGCGCGCGCACGTGATCTTCCCCTGCTCGGTCAGATTGATCAGATATTTTTCGCAGGTGATATACCGGATGCCGGCGGCATCCAGATATGCGGTGACCGCCTGCGGAACATGAACCGTGCCGCGCTCCGCCGCTTGAATCGCTGTCTCTGTGACCGCAATTTTCCGGCCGATTTCGCTGCATTCTGCCTCGTTTTCCCGCTGAAGGCGCGTCAGATAATCCCGGATTTCTCCGGAAAACCGCTTCGAAAACGCAAGGTTGTGCTGGCTGCAGATGGCCTCCACCTGCGCTTCGCGCCGGTGATACTCTCGCAGCTCAGTCTCCAGCTGCCGCGCGGCCTGCTCATACCCTGCACGCTTTATATTTTGTTCCGCCCGCTGATCCGGAATTTCTCCCAATGCCGTTTCCGCGTCCGCAATCGTGCGCTGCACGGAGCGCTCCTCTTCCTGCAGCTTCCGGTCTTGGCGCTGCAGCTCGGCGGAATGCGCCTGCACCTCTGCCGCAGCGTAAACCCCGTCCAGCTTTCGGGTCAGCTCAGCGCGCAGCTTGCCCATCGCATCGTCTGTGGTGCGTTTGGCCAAACGGAGTTCACCGCACTTCTGATCATAGGCCGAACGGGCTTTTTCGCGCTCGGCTGATGCGCTATCGCGCTTTTCCCGACTTTCTGCGAGGGCTTGCTCCGTTTGTCTGCGTTCGGTCTGCCGCTCGTGAAGCTGTGCGCGCAGGGCGTCGCGTTCCGCTGCAATGCCGCAATAGGCCGAGTACTTCAGCGCAGCCATTCGGTCGGCCGAATCGCTCCCCTGTTCCCGTTGACGGATTTCGGCTTGCAGCGCGGCAATCTCATGCTCTGCATCGGCAATTTTCTCCGCATACCGCGCACCGGCACATGCCTTCACCCTGATTTCAGCCGCTTCCCGCTGCTTCTTCAGGCTTTCGTAATGATGTTCGGCCGTCTCCGCCGCATGCGCGGCTTTCGTCAAGCCCTCCTCCGCCCGATAAAATTTTTCCGACTCCTGCTCCCAGCGAACGCGATGGGTTTTTTGCTCCTCCTGCTCCGCGCGCGCGGTGTCCGCACGCTGTTCTTCTTCGAGCTGCGCCCTCCCGGCTGCAAGCGCATCGGAAAACCCAAACAATGTCCCGATTCGCTGCCGCAAATCATCGTGCACCGACCACAGCGCTTCCGCCTGCGGCTTGAGCCTGCCCAGATCGCTGCAGAAGGCATCGTACTGCGTACGCTGATGCAAAACCTCCTGCTGCGCGCGATACTGCTCGACATAGCCCAGCAGCATGGTGACCAGCGCATCCTCCTCGCCGCGCGTCTTGCGGCTCAGCTTGCCCTCGATCGTGGGGATGAGCAGCAGATCCACCAGCTGATCGGCGCTGCTCATTTTATTAAAGTAGTCCCCCAGGTCGCCCTCCTCCTGATTCAGCCGCTCCATCATATGCCACTCGCTCTGTATGAGCCCGTATTCCGCCAGCTTCCTCTGCCATTTGAGCGCATCATCGGAAGAATAATAGCACAGCGCGCCGTCGCTCTTTTTTGCAAGCTGGCGCACCGCGTCGAACTCGGCGGTAATAAAGCGGTTGTTTTCCCTTCGCGAAAGCGGCATTCGGACAATATCATAAGGCCTGGAGTCTGCATAGTTTGCATAAAACGTATAATACTTGATTGCCATGCCGCGCGAATCGTCCTGCTCTCCGCCGACACCGGCGCTTGCGGCCATGGCGATTCCCGTTAGGAGTTTTTCCGTGCTGTCATCCTTTTGCCACTCCAGCAGCACAAAGCAGTGGTCGCTCGCACGGGTGAAAAAGCTTTCAATTCTCCGCTTGGCCACCTGCGCCTTTGGGATGATCGGCTGCAGCATCAGCTGGACAAGCACGGACTTGCCGCCGCCGTTTGCCAGATTGATCAGCACGTCCCGCGCGTTGCTGCCGTCGCCTACCGAAAAATCGTACAGCTCGTCTGCAATCAGTCGCTTCCCATCGTTGTACTGAAAGTTTACGATTCGCACCTTACTGATCTGCGGCATGGGCATCCTCCTTTTTGAGCCAATCCTGCAGCTCTGCCACCCGTTCTTTCCTGAGGAAATACGGCATGAGATCCCTTAATTTTCGGGTCGGGCGTATTTTGTTCGCCCCATCGATTTCAAAGAGCTCATCGGCCTTATACTTGTTCAGGACGCGATTGATCATGCCGTATTGGCTGGTAAACTTCTGGGAATCCGGCGCATCCTGCGTCTTGCCCAGCCAGTCCTGCGCCAACTGGCGGAAGTTTTCGCTGTAATCCTGCCGGGCATCATCACCCGAAAGCTTGGCCTTTTCCACAACCTCGCAGTGCTCTGTAAACCGCGCTGCAAGGTCGTCCAGCGTAATAAACTCCCGGCACTGCGGATCGTTCCCCTCGCCGCTGAAAAACAAATACAGCAGATAGATGGACAGATAATTGAGCAAATACAAATCCCGATTTCTGACGGAATTATCCGCTTTAATATCCCGCCGAAAATCCTGATTGTTCTTTAAGAACAGTTCATTCTCCTGCGTGGGAATCATATACAGCCGGTCTCCCGCGCGCACCAGATCAATGCCGATAACCGCCTTGAAGTCCTCCAGCTCCTCCTGCACCTCCGCGTTTCCCGCATAATCCCAGAGAACCGGCTCCTCCCTGCGGTCGATCCAGCCCTTCTTCATCAGTGCGTGATACACCTCTACCGTATTGCGGTTCATCGCTCCACCTCCACGCGAAAATTTGTCATACAAACGCTGCGCTCCACATCCTCTTTCTTTACCGAAAACCGGAATGTATCGCCCGATCCGGTCAGCCGAACGGCTTTCATCTCCAGATTTTCCGGCGGCATTTCATTGAGGCACCAAGAAAGCTCCAATTCACCCATCGGCTCCACGGCCATCCGCTCCGATGCCTTCCACCCCGCTATATCCAGCGTCTGCATGCCGTACAGCGTCAGAAGGAAGGTGGGCAGCGCATTCTCCTCGCAGAACTCAAACAGATTCGCTACGCTGAGTGACTCCACCAGCTCCTCCGCGGTAAAGTCTGTCCGCGCGGCCGCAAAGCCGAAAAACGCAGTACAGATGCGCTGAAAGCGCGCATCCCGCCGGGCGATGATGCGCGCCTGCTCGCCTTCTTCCGCAGAAATATCCAGGCCCTCTTTCTCCTGCGCATCGTTGATTTTCGTCTGAGGCGCATAAAAATTCTCCACACTGAACCGGTGCTCCAGCTGCGGCTTCGTCAGCATGAACAGCAGCACCTTGGCGGCGTCGCCCAGCTCATCGCCCATTTGGCGCAGGGGCACCATCAGATCCTTTTCAAAGCTCATCCGGCGGTAACGGCTGATGGTGAAATTATCGCGCAGCAGCTGCCGGTATTCCTCGGACAACGAGGTTTTGCGGTTGATGAGTGACCGCTGCTCCTCGATGGTGTGCGCGATGTTGTCGATGATTTCGGTCAAGGCACGGCGCTGCTGCCTGGTTTCCTCGCCTCCCACGCCGCTTTGCTGCGCTTCCAGCAGCTTCTGCGCCCGTTCTCCGGCGGAATTCCGGATGTCGGTCAGCTCCTGATATTCATTGTCGAGCAGCGTGCGGATGCGTCCGATCACGGCATCATATTGATCCACTGTGATGCGGGAAATATCCTCTCGGCAGCGCAGCAAAAAGTTTTCCATGCTCTGCTTCATGTTGCGAATGCGGCTGACAAGCTCGCGGCTGGCCTGCAGCACCTCACTGTAATTGTCCCGCTTCATATACTCCTTCATGCGAAAGCGTGTCACGGAGAAGTCGATTTCCGATTCAATTTCCTTGGACCGATAGAGAAAATCAAAGGCATCATCGGTCAGCCGATACGTGCCTTTCTTTTCGTTGATGAGCCGAATGGGCATCAGCTGAAACGCTTGCACCGCGCTATTATAGGTCAGGTATTCCGGCAGCACGCCGCCGTTTTGCAGCACCTCCACCACGATATGTTCCGCCAGCTTGCCGCTATCAATGGCGCATCCTGCAGGCAGCACCACGGAAAAGTCCTCCAAAAACCGCTCAATATCGGAAAGGCCGCAGTCCTGCTCACTTCCCAGCGTCCGGTCGTTGATAAAAACCAGCACGGCAACCACCAGATTATCCAGGATCTGCTTGTCCGGAAACATCGCCCGAATGGCATCCGGATACTTATACTCCAGCAGGCAGCGGATGATCTGGATGAACTTCATCCGTTTTTCAAATCCGTCCGTCAGCTCGATCAGTTCTGAGCGCAAAGCCATGGTGTCACCTCATGTATTCTTTTAATCCGGCATAGGAGATGATTTCCTGCGGAATCCGTTTTTTCCCTCGACGGCGCGGCGAAACACCGGCTGCAGCTCCGGCTGCACCAAGCCAAAGAGCGCGGTATAGTCCTCCGTGCGTTCTCTGCCGTCCTCGCTGTCGGGAATCGTCCGATTGCGCGCCAGCCGCAGCATTTCCTCATAGGCCGGCACAAACAGGTGGATGGGAATACCCGGATTGCTGCGCGTCAAGCTGCCGTATATCGACAGCCCCGCCCGATCAATATCGCCCCAATAGAGGTAGGTCACCTGCACCCCTCCGAGGAATGCGGTATAGTCGGTCAGCGCGCCCCGCTTGCTGATGCCATTGCCGCAGCCGTAAATGACCCCGTCCAGCTCTGTGCCAAACAGGCAGAAGGCGTTGTCCTCAAACATCCTGCGGCGGATATTGAACCAGATGTCCTTATTTTCGCAGATCAGCAGCGTCATCTCCGGCTTCTTGCACGGAATATAGTCGGGAAAGCAGGTTTCCGGCGTGTCGTACCACGCAAGGGCTTCCGGCCCCAGGTCCAAGCGCTCCAGCAGCGCGCAAAAGCCGGAGTCCTGCAGCGCCTTCTCTTCGTCAAACAGCTGGAAGGCGCGTTCCTTGCGGGAAATCGGCAGGGCATCCTCGGCAAACGCAAACAAGCCGCGGTCCAGTTTTTGCAAACGCGCGCGGTATCTGCGGTATTTTTCCGGGTTCTTTTGCAAAAACCCGTTCTGCTGTATCGCAGGGTGCAGCGAAGCGATTTCCTCCCGCTCCGTATCGTAATTCTCTTGTTTCGGTATGATTTTATATTTTAAATATAGCAAATAGATGCGGTTTCCGTTTGTATGGGAGGCCTTCACCGGCGCCAAGACCCCGCCCGCCTCAAGGGCTGTCACGGCCTTGTAAAGCTGTTCCTCGGACTTCGTCCCCAGCACCGCCGCCAGGCTTTCTTTTGTAATCGTCTTTTTGCCGTATGCGCGGAGCGCCGCTATATGATCCACAAACATTCCTCCATACTTTTGCAGTCCGGCATTCCGTCTTGCCTCGGGCGAATCAATATCTTCCTCATTATAGTACGAAGCCGCATCACATTCAAGTTTTTGCGGCTTCTCCCGGAGCATCCTGCGGAAAATCCTTACCGCAGAGCCGCCGGAGCGTGGTATACTGATATCGGACGGATGGCAGGGGCATCGCGCCCCATCCGGTCCGCTTTGCTGCCATATCGCGCCTGCAATCGGGCGCAGAATTTTTGTTTGGAGGGCTTTGCCTTGAAGTTCATTCATCTATCCGACCTGCATCTGGGCAAGCGCGTCCACGCGTTTTCCATGCTCGAGGAGCAGGCGCACATCCTGCGCGAAATCCGCCGCATCATCGCGTGCGAGCGGCCGGACGGCGTCCTGATCGCCGGCGACATCTATGACAAACCCGTGCCGCCCGCCGAGGCGGTGCAGCTTTTCGATGATTTTCTGTCCGCGCTCGCGGCGGACGATGTGCCGGTCTTTGTCATCAGCGGCAACCATGACTCGCCCGAGCGCATCGCGTTCGGCAACCGGCTGATGGCCCCGAGCGGGATTCATCTGTCGCCGGTCTATGACGGCACGGTCGCGCCTGTGACGCTGACCGATGCCCACGGCGCGGTCAATCTCTACCTGCTGCCGTTTCTCAAGCCTGCCGTGGTGCGCCACTTCTATCCCGACGCGGACATTGTATCGTATACCGATGCGCTGCGCACCGCGATTACACATCTGGATCTCGATCCCCGGCAGCGCAACGTTTTGCTCGCGCACCAGTTTGTCACCGGCGCGTCCCGCAGCGAATCCGAGGAAATTTCGGTCGGCGGCACCGACAACGTGGATGCCGAGGTGTTTTCGCCCTTTGACTATGTCGCGCTCGGTCATCTGCACAATCCGCAAAATCTGGAGGGCGGACGCGTGCGCTACTGCGGCACGCCGCTTGCGTATTCTTTTTCCGAGGCAAAGCACGAAAAATCGGTCACCGTGGTCGAGCTTGGCGGCAAGGGCGACTGCGCGGTGCGCACGGTTGCGCTGCATCCGCGGCGGCCGCTGCGCGCGCTGCGCGGCACCTATGCGGAGCTTACGCGCAAATCCTTTTACGACGGGACGACCTATCCGGCGGACTATCTGCACATCACGCTGACCGACGAGGAGGATGTGCCCGAGGCTCTGGCAAAGCTGCGCGTCATTTATCCCTTCCTCATGCGGCTGGAGTATGACAACCGCCGCACGCGCGCGGGCATGTCCCTGCTCGGCACGCAGGCGGTGGAAAACCGTTCTCCGCTCGCGCTGTTTGCTGAATTTTACGAAAAGCAGAACAACGCGCCGCTGTCCGAGGAGCAGCACGCATGCGTGTCCGCACTCATCGAATCCATCTGGGAGGGCGCACAATGAGACCGATTCAGCTGACATTATCCGCCTTTGGGCCGTATGCCGATACCACCGTGCTCGATTTGGACAAGCTCGGCACGCGCGGGCTGTACCTCGTAACGGGCGACACCGGCGCGGGCAAGACCACGATTTTTGACGCAATCACCTTCGCACTGTACGGCGAGCCGAGCGGCGACAGCCGCGACCCCTCCATGCTGCGCTCTAAATACGCGCAGCCGAGCACCCCGACCGAGGTCGAGCTGCTCTTTTCCTACCGCGGCAAGACCTATCAGCTGCGCCGCAACCCCGAATATGAGCGGCCTGCCAAGCGCGGCGGCGGCACCACCATGCAAAAGGCGGATGCCACGCTCATATATCCGGACGGGCGGCTTGTGACGCGCTATCGCGAGGTTACGGCCGCGGTCACCGCGCTGATCGGACTGGATCGCAGCCAATTTTCCCGCATCGCGATGATCGCGCAGGGCGATTTCCTCAAGCTGCTGCTCGCGTCCACCGAGGAGCGCAAGGCGATCTTCCGGCAGATTTTCCAAACCGCGCCCTATCAGGCGCTGCAGGAGCAGCTCAAATCGCGCGCAGCCGCGCTTTCCGCCCAGTGCGATGCGCTGCGGCAGAGCATCCGCCAATATGCCGGCGGCGTGCTGTGCGACGCGGACGATGCGCGGTGCGCCGAGCTTGCGCGCGCACAGACCGGGCAGCTCGCCGCGGAGGACACGCTCGCGCTGCTCTCCTCCCTCCTTGCAGACGATCACGCGGCATCGGAGCAGCAGCAGCACGCGCTGCAGCACGCCGAAGCGCGCATCACGGAGCTGACCGCGCAGCTGGGTCAGGCCGAGGCGCACGAAAAGACCCGCGCCGCCCTCGAAACGGCGCAGGCGCAGCAGACGCACGCGGCGCAGCAGCTTGAAGCCGCCCATGCCGCGCTCCTTGCAGAGCAGGCGCAGCAGCCCGCGCGCGACAACCTGCACGCGCAGATTGCGGCCGCGCGCCTTGAGCTGCCGCGCTATGACGAGCTGGAGGATGCGCGCGCCGCGCTCACCGCGCAAACCCAGCTGCAGCGCACGCAGCAGACCGCGCTCGTCCAAGACCGCGCAAAGCAGGCGCGCGCCGCCGACGCATTCCGCGCGCAGCAGCAGGAGTTCACCGCGCTTGAGGACTGCGGCGCGGCGCAGGAAAAGCTGACCGCGCAGCTTGCGCAGTATGAGCAGCGCGCCGAAGCCCTGTCCGCGCTCGTGCAGGCGCTGTCCTCGTGCGATGCGCTGCAGGACAAATGCCAGAGCGCGCGCGCCGATTATCAGACCGCGGCGCAGGAGGCGCACGCGCTGACCTCGGACTATCTGCAAAAAAACCGCGCCTTCCTCGACGGGCAGGCAGGCGTGCTCGCGCAGACCCTGCAGCCCGGCCTGCCCTGTCCGGTTTGCGGCGCGTGCGACCATCCTCGTCCGGCGCAGCCCTCCGCACAGGCCCCGACCGAAGCCGCGCTTGAGCGCGCGCGCAAGGCAAGCGAAGCGCGGCAAAAGGCCGCCGCCGATGCAAGCGCCGCCGCCGCGCAGCTGTCCGGCCGGCTGGAAACCCTGACCGCCGCCACCGCGGAGCAGGCCGCGGCGCTGCTGGACGCGCAGGCCGATCCCCAAGCCTATGCGGCGCAGGCGGACGCGGCGCAAACCGAAACCGCCGCCGCCGTGCGCGCGGCGCAGCGCAGCCTTGCCGATGTGCGCACGCGCACGGCGCGCCGCGCGGAGCTTGCCCGTTGTCTGCCGCAGCGCGAAGCCGAGCTCAAGGCGCTCGAAACCGCGCTTGCCGCGCGTGACAGCGCGGCCGCGGCGCAGGCGGCGCGCGTGGATGCCATGCAGGCCGCACTCGACACGCTGGCGCGCGCCCTGCCCTTTGCGGGCAAGGCGCAGGCGGTGCGCGCGCTGCAGGATTTGCAGGCCGGGCACACCGCGCTGCAAACCGCGCTCGAGCGCGCGCAGACCGCCTATCAGGCCGCAAAATCGCAGACGGACACGCTCGCCGGACAGATTGCAAGCTGCCGCGCGCAGCTTGCCGCCGCGCCCGCCGTGCCGATCGCCGCTTTGCGCGAGCAGCTGGCGCACCACCAGACGGAAAAGGCGGCGTGCACGCGCGCGCTCACCGCGCTCACCGCGCGCTTGCAAACGAACCAAACCGCGTTTGATCATCTGCGCGCGCGGTTTTCCGAGCTGACCGATCTCGAAGCGCAGTGGAGCCGGATGCGCGCGCTGTCCGCGACCGCAAACGGCAATCTGGCAGGCAAGGAAAAAATCATGCTGGAAACCTATGTCCAGATGACCTATTTCGACCGCGTCATCGCACGCGCAAACACCCGCTTCATGGTCATGTCGGGCGGCCAATACGAGCTTAAGCGCAGCGCGGAAGCGGAAAACAACCGCTCCCAGAGCGGCCTTGCGCTCGATGTCGTCGATCATTATAACGGCACGGAGCGCAGCGTGCGCTCGCTGTCGGGCGGTGAGGCGTTCAAGGCCTCGCTGTCGCTCGCGCTGGGGCTGTCCGATGAAATTCAGTCCTGCGCAGGCGGCATCCGGCTGGACAGCATGTTTGTCGACGAGGGCTTCGGCTCACTCGACGAGGAATCGCTCGGGCAGGCGATGCAGGCGCTCACCGGACTGACCGAGGGCGATCGGCTCGTCGGCATCATCTCGCACGTCGCGGAGCTGAAAAGCAGGATTGACAAGCAGATCATCGTGACCAAGGCAAAATCCGGCGGCAGCCGGGTGTCCATTCAGACCTGACCGCGCTTGCGTCCGCGCGCAATATGTGATACCATAAACGCAACAAGCCACCGTCATCATCAGAAAGGAATCGTTCACTATGAAAGTCGTCGCATTTAACGGCAGCCCCAAGGAACACGGCAACACCTATCACGCGCTCAAAGTCGTGTGTGCCGAGCTGGAGCAGCAGGGCATCGAAACGGAAATTGTGAGCGTCGGCGGCCGCGCGGTGCACAGCTGCCGCGCGTGCAACGCCTGCGTGCGCAACCAAGACCGCCGCTGCATCCTTGAGGACGACGTCAACGGCTGGATCGCCAAAATGGCCGAGGCGGATGGCATCCTGCTCGGCTCTCCGGTGCACTATGCAGGCATCAGCGCGGGCATGAAGGCCTTCCTCGACCGCGCGTTTTATGTGTCCTCGGTCAACGGCTCGCTGCTGCGCCACAAGGTCGGCGCGGCGGTTGTCGCGGTGCGCCGCACGGGCGGCATGCCGGCCTTTGATCAGCTCAACCACTACCTGCTCTATTCGGAGATGGTTCTGCCCACCTCGAGCTACTGGAACGTCATCCACGGGCTCAAGCCCGGCGAGGTGGACGGCGATGCCGAGGGCATGCAAATCATGCGCGCGCTCGGCAAGAACATGGCCTGGGTGCTGCAATCGCTTGCCGCAAGCCGCGATACCGCCCCCGCGCTCGAGCCCAAGGTTTTCACAAACTTCATCCGATAAACGCAGATCATCAGCCGCACCGCGCAAGCCGCAACGCACACAGGGAGCGTTGCGGCTTTTGTCGCTTATACGGGCAGGATGTCGGTCTATCCGTGTAGAAGCCGAATAATATGCGCTGTTTCTTGTTCTTTTTGCTTCATTTCTGTTTTGCAGTATGATATAATAAGAATTACCGCGATAATCAATGGTAAGTAGCGAGGAGAATCATGAAAAACCGTGGACGACCCGGAGCAGGGCTGCTGCTCGCGCTGTTTCTATGCTGCAACGGATATGTGGAGCTGAGCGGACGCCACATCGTGCGCGTCCCTGCCAAGCTGGGGTTTGCGGCGGGCTTCATCCTGCTGCTCACCCTCTTTTTCAAAACGTGCTCCCGTCCGACCGACAGCGCAGCGCGCCGCCGCACACGCGAGCGCCGCTACTTTCTCGCACTTTTTTTATACTATCTGTGGATTCTGGGCAACATGCTGTTTTTTGATGCCGCGTTTGGACGCGCGCACAGCGGCGTACAGCCAAACTTAAACTTTTACGCGGTCGATCTGAACCTCGAACCGCTTAAAACCATTCGCAACTATTTGCGCGCCTATCGCAACGGCAATATTTCGGGTAATTTGGTCGCGATCAACCTGTTCGGCAACCTCGCCGCATTCGCGCCCATGACGGTCTTTCTGCCCACGCTGTGGCGGCCCGCGCGCAATTTCTTTGTGTTCACGCTGGGGATGACCGCGCTGATCTGCGCTGTCGAGCTCCTGCAAATTTTCACGCGCACCGGCAGCTGCGATATAGACGACGTGATCCTCAATCTTGCGGGGGCGCTTGCGCTCTGGCTCATCGTGCAGCTTCCCCCTGTGCGCAGACGGCTTTACGGCCTATCACCCACCCCGAAAGGATGATGCAACAAATGCAAAAAACCGTACTGATTGCCGGTCTGGGACTGATCGGCGGCTCCATGGCAAAGGCGATTAAAGCGCGCACCGATTTTCGGGTGCTGGGTTACGATATTTCGGAAAAAGTGCTGTCCGATGCGCGCTATCTCGGCGTGATCGACGATGCCGCACGCGAGGAGGACTTTGCGCAGGCGGATTTCGTGCTGGTCGCGCTCAATCCCGTGCCCACGGTCACGTTTTTGCTGCGCGCGATTCCGCATCTGCGCGCGGACTGCATCGCAATCGACCTGTGCGGCGTCAAGTGCTATGTCTGCGAGCAGGTATCCCCGGCCGCGCAGGCGCACGGCATCGCGTTTATCGGCGGACACCCCATGGCAGGGCGCGAGTTTTCCGGCTTTGAATATGCCTGCGCAGACCTCTACGAGGGCGCGAGCATGATTCTCGTGCCGACAGACAGCACAACGGCGCCCGCGCTTGAGCACGCACAGGACTTTTTCCGCGCCCTTGGCTTTGGCAAGATCGTATGCACCACAGCGCAGCAGCACGACGACATGATCGCATACACCTCGCAGCTTGCGCATGTGGTATCGAGCGCGTACATCCAAAGCCCGGAGGCGCTGCGGCACGAGGGCTACTCTGCCGGCTCTTATAAAGACCTCACCCGCGTCGCGCGGCTGAACGAGCAAATGTGGACCGAGCTTTTTCTGCACAATTCTGCGCCCCTCGTGCGCGTGATTGATGAAATGATCGTTCATTTACAGCAGTACCGCAACGCGATTGCGGACGGGCAGGAGGATACGCTCCGCCAGCTTCTGCGCGACGGACGCGAGCGCAAGGAGCGCATCGGCTGATGCCTGAACACAAATGGAAGGAGGGCTGCAATGCTCGCAAACAAATACGCCACACGCAGCTTCATTGCGCTGTTGGGCGCGGCTTTATTTGTTTTATTTGCGCTCGGTGCGTTTGCAAGCTACCGTGCGCAGCTTTTGCGGGAGTTTTCCCACATGGTTACAAGCGGACTGAGCGCGTACACGGACAGCCAGGCAAGCGAGATCAACGACCGCGTGGACCGCATGCAGCGCGCGGCCGACACAATCGCCGCTGTACTGAGCGTCTCGGAGCCTCTTGACGAAGCGCGCATCGCGCAGGTGTTCGAGCAGGAGCAGGCAACCGAATCGGTCTTTGCCATGCAATATCTGCCTGCGGCACAGCTTGCGCCGCTCTTTCCCGAGGAAGCATCCCATGCGCGCGTGCTGGAGGAGCTGCAGCGCGGCGAATCTGTGATGTCCGGTATGACCGATCAGACCGGCGCCATTTCCTTCAGTGCGCTCGCGCCCGTGCTGCAGTACGGACGGCTGCTCGGCGCGGTGCACTATCATCTGGATGTCGAGCGGCTGACTCGGACACTGCATCAGGGGCTGCTGTCCACCTCGGTGTACAGCTATATTGTTGACGGCAGCGGCACACTCCTGCTGCCGCCGCCGTCCGATTCTCCCGCCGATGCGCTGTATGCACGCCTGCGTGCGCAAACACCCGGGGAAAATCAGGCGCTTGCACAGGCGATTGAGCAGGGCAGCAGCTACGCACTGCAATGCCGCACCCACGATTCTCTGCCGCTTTTCGCCGCGACCGTGCCGCTCACACACAACGGCTGGAGACTGCTCGACCTGAGTGACGGGAACAACATACAAACCTATTTTTATAATATCCTGCGCCATACCATGCTGGTGTGCCTGCTGTTCGGGCTGTGCACCATTGTGATTATCGCGCTGGTATACTATATCCACAAGCGGCAGCAGCGCCGCCTGCGTCTAAGCGAGCTGCGCTATGACCTGCTTGCGCGTTTTAGCGATACCCTGCTGTTTGAATATTACTTTTCGTCCGACACGATGATCTGGTCGGGCAACGCGAGTAAGGCGCTCGAACTTGCAAGCACCCGTATTACAAATTATGAGCGCGATGGGCATGATGCTGCGCTCGTGCATCCGGATGATCTGGCCATGGTGCGCGCCAAACGACATGAGCTGCTTGAAAACGACGTCATGGGCTGCTATGAAGCCCGTCTCCGGCTGTCGCAGGGCGAATACCGATGGTATAGCTGCCAATTTCAGATGATTTGCGAAAAAGGCGAGCCGCGGCTGCTCTTTGGCAAGCTGACCGATATTTCCACCCACAAGGCGCGCGAGGCGCGTCTGCTTGCGCGTGCGGAAAGCGACAGCCTGACCGGACTGCTCAACAATGGCTCGCTGCGCGATGAGACCGAAAAGCGGCTGCGCGAGGGCGCGTCCGGCTTCTTCTTTGTGTTCGATGTCGACAACTTCAAGTCGGTCAATGACGACCTCGGCCATATTGTTGGCGACAGCGCGCTGCGCGCCATCGCAGAGGTCCTGCAGGGATCGTTCCGCGAACGCGACCTCATCGGCCGCTGGGGTGGTGACGAATTTGCAGCTTTTATGGACGGTACAGAGGACATGGCCGCCGCCGCGCGCAAAGCGCATGAGCTCGTCGTGCAAATCAGCGCGGTGCAGCTCAAGGAAGCGCCTGCGCTGCGCTTGTCCGCGAGCATCGGCGTCGCGCGCGCCCAAAGCGGCACAACCGATATTCGCGCACTGTATGATGCCGCCGACCGCGCCATGTATATCGCAAAGCGTAAAGGGAAAAACAGCTACCACATCGAAGTGCTATAACTGAAAAGCCGCACATTTTGATTTTTTCACGTTGCCGTAACATATGTTACGGACTGAGCGCGCGAGCCGTAGTATGCTAGGTACAGAAAGAAAATCGTGGGCGTACCGCTTGCAATTTTTACAAAAAGCGTTTTAAAATGCTTCTTACTGTGGTATTCTAAGGAGGACATAGATACGATGATTCGCAAAATTATTCACATCAGTGAGGATCTGTGTAACGGCTGCGGCGCTTGCGCAGCCGCGTGCCATGAGGGCGCGATCGGCATGATAGACGGCAAAGCAAAGCTGCTGCGCGATGATTACTGCGATGGGCTGGGTGACTGCCTGCCTGTCTGCCCAACCGGTGCGATCACCTTTGAAGAGCGCGAAGCGGCGGCCTATGATGAGGAAGCGGTTCAAGCGCGAATGGCGCAGCGCGCACAGCATCCGCAGGGCGGATGCCCCGGCAGCCGTGCCGCACGCATTGCGCACGAAGCACCGCAGAGCGGATGCCCAGGCAGCCGCGCAAACCGCATCGAGCATGCGCAGGCTGCTGTGCCGACCGCTCCGGTCAGCGCACCCTCTCAGCTCATGCAGTGGCCGGTGCAGCTCAAGCTCGTGCCGGTGAACGCGCCCTACTTTGACGGCGCACGTCTGCTCATCGCGGCGGACTGCACCGCCTATGCGCGCGGCGACTTCCATGATCGTTTTATGAAAAACCATATCACGGTCATCGGCTGTCCAAAGCTCGACGAGGGCGACTACGCCGACAAGCTGACAGCCATCCTTGCGCAAAACGAGATCAAGAGCGTCACCGTGGTGCGCATGGAGGTGCCGTGTTGCGGCGGCATCGAGTTGGCTGTCAAGAAAGCGCTGCAGGCATGCGGCAAACTGATCCCGTGGCAGGTTGTGACGATTGGCTGCAACGGAACCATTCTCGACTGATCGTCATCATCAAAGGAGGAAATGAACATGAACGCATTTGTAAACGATTCCTGCATTGGCTGTGGACTGTGTGAGGGCATTTGCCCCGAAGTCTTCCACATGAACGACAACGGCGTTGCCGAGGCAATCGGCGCAGTACCCGCAGATCAGGAAGATTCCGCACGCGAAGCTTGCGACGGATGCCCTGTTGCGGCAATCGAGCTTTCCTAAGAAACCCTCCGCATTAAAAAAGGAACTGCCCGTCGGGCAGTTCCTTTTTTTGTGCACTTGCACGCATTTTTGTGCACTTGCACGCAGATAAAACATATCCCAAATGCAAGCTTTCGCAAACGGGCTCTTTGCGGCATCGATTTATTCCTCATACGCTTGCCTTCACCCTTCAATGCGATCAAAAGCACAAAAAAAGAACCGATAATCAGCCTTTACAAGCTGTTTAACGATTCTAAATTTGGAGCTGCTGACCGGGATCGAACCGGTGACCTCATCCTTACCAAGGATGTACTCTACCTACTGAGCTACAGCAGCATGTGGCGACTCGGAAGGGACTTGAACCCTCGACCTCCGGCGTGACAGGCCGGCGCTCTAACCAACTGAGCTACCGAGCCACATGATATAAAAACAGCATACGCTGCGTTTTGACTTTGGCAGGGGCAGTAGGGATCGAACCCACGGCACGCGGTTTTGGAGACCGCTGCTCTACCAGCTGAGCTATACCCCTGTGTAAGATGGGTGTACCTGCAGATCTTTTTCGGGCTGTCGAAATCACCTTTTCGGTGGTTTTTCTGCCTGTTTTAAGCCCTTCGGCATATTGCTCGTAATAAACAAAAATGGTGGGCCTTCAGGGACTTGAACCCAGGACCGACCGGTTATGAGCCGGTTGCTCTAACCAACTGAGCTAAAGGCCCGTACTCGCGCCGGTTATCTCCAGAGAAACAGTTTGCCGCCACTTTCCGGTGACGGCAAACCGCTCTGAAATCTTGGCTCCTCAAGTTGGACTCGAACCAACGACCCTGCGGTTAACAGCCGCATGCTCTACCAACTGAGCTATTGAGGAATGTTTGTGTGCGCACTGTGTTATCTTCCCGGGCCGTCGCCAGCCAAGTATTGTCACCGTTAACGAGCTTAACTACTGTGTTCGGAATGGGAACAGGTGTACCCTCGTCACCAATAGCACGCACTTTTCTCTTTACCCGAAAACAAAATATCCGCTTGCCGGATGCTTCGTTTCCGAAAAAAGAAAATTTTTGATACATTCTCACCACGAAGAAATCACATGTTCTTTGTCATGACCCGTATCTTTTCGAAGGTCATACCTTCAAAACTGAACAATACTTACTCGCAAAGCTTATTTATTCGAGATGACTCTAATTTCTTAGGTCAAGCCCTCGTCCTATTAGTATCAGTCCGCTGCATGTGTTACCACACTTCCACTCCTGACCTATCAACCTTGTAGTCTACAAGGGGACTTACTCCCGAAGGATGGGAATACTGATCTTGAGGGGAGTTTCACGCTTAGATGCCTTCAGCGTTTATCTCGTCCGTACTTAGCTACCCGGCTATGCTCCTGGCGGAACAACCGGTGCACCAGCGGTACGTCCATCCCGGTCCTCTCGTACTAAGGACAGCTCCTCTCAATATTCCTACGCCCGCAACAGATAGGGACCGAACTGTCTCACGACGTTCTGAACCCAGCTCGCGT